>CAYNNY010000026.1:17112-24527 GCA_964398555.1 uncultured Verrucomicrobiales bacterium | reverse complement strand
CTAAGGCACTGGGGTCTCTTTCAAAGCCGCTTGCAAAATAGGATCGGGTGCCGAGCCGTCATCCGGTAGCAGACGGTGACGTAGCACGTGTGGGAAGACCGCTTGCACGTGGTCGGGATGCACCGCGGTTTGGCCATCGAGAAAGGCCGCGGCTTGGGCGGCACGCATCAAGGCTAATGAGGCACGCACCGAGACCGTATGGTTTCCTCCAGCCGCGCGGCGGACCGCTTCGCATAGGCTGATGATGTATTCATTGAGTGCCGGGGCGATCGGTAAATCTGCCGCCCGTTGCTGGAGTGCGAGAACATCCTCTGGTTCAAGCAATGGGTCGCGCACCGAGTTGTCCAGTTCACCTGAAGCGTGTGCGTTGAGAATATTCCTCTGGGTCTCGGCATCCGGAAGCGACATCGGGATGGAGAGCAAAAACCGATCTAACTGAGGTTCGGGGAGGGGGAAAGTGCCTGTCGATGACGTGATGTTCTGGGTCGCCACCACCAGAAATGGTTTTTCCAGTTCACGCGTAGAGCCATCGATGCTGACTTGGCCTTCATTCATCGCCTCCAGCAGAGCCGACTGCACACGTGGCGAGGTTCGGTTGATTTCATCCGCCAGTAATAAATTGGAAAAGACAGGCCCCGGCACAAATTCAAAATTGCCGTTATGTTGTTTGTAAAGGTGGTAGCCTAGAATGTCCGATGGCAGAAGATCGGGAGTGAACTGAATTCGTTTAAACGTGCCTCCAATTCCATTGGCCAGCGTTTGAGCCAGCGAGGTTTTCCCCACACCGGGCGCACCCTCGATCAGCGCATGGCCGCGGGCAAGCAGAGCGGTAAGCAGTAAATTACCCGCTTCTTCTGAGCCCAGCACAGCACGGCTCAGACGGTCACGCAGCTGGAGTAATAATTGTCGTTGGTTGTTCTCAATCATCGGCGACCGTTAGCGTCGCAGAAATGAATGGGGAAGCAAGGCAACAGATCCATGGAGATTGACATGAATGATGTGATAAGGAGGGTGGACAAAAGTGTCCACCCTCCTTAAAATCGGCTCACTTATACCTCAAGATCATTATTTCATCCATGACCTTGCAGGGGGTGGATTTTCCACGGATAAGAACAAATTGTTTGGCGTGAAAGTGGCCACCGGTTTCGATCAGGAGGGCGGGTTGTTTGTCTTCTTCAGCAGATCCCTCTCGCTGCTGCCATTTGATTTGGTGCCGCGCTTTGGTCCAGTGTTGTTTGATTTCCACCTTTTGACCGTCAATCGTTAGGGTGGTGGGGAATTTGGCAATATGGCTGCTCACGGGCGCTGGCTCACCCTTGCTCCAGATCCAGGTATTGAGCCCTTCACCATCCGCGTCAGGACTGATGATCATGAGGCTTTTTTCGACAGGTGCTTGCAAGGTTTCGCAAACGGTCAGTCGGGCGAGACTCGCGAGATCCCCGCTGAGACGGGTCACTGGGAGAATCGTCGGGTGAATACCAGCGGTGAGTCGTGGGTGATCGATGAAGCAGATGTGGCGCTCCTTGGTGCCATCGGTTGCCTCTACGGTCACTTCCACAGCTCGATTGCTGAAGCTGGTATCTTTGGATTCGGCGATGGTGCCATCGTCTTTAAGCAGGGCGTGTTGATAAATACGAACGTCCTGGATTTTCCAGCCGGAAAAAACCTCCTGGCCTTTCTCTGGGATATCGTAGCGTTTCTTTTTCCACTCGAGCTGGACGCTGCGGAGCAATGATTTTTTCAGTTCATCGGCCAAGGCAATGCGGGCACCGGGGGGGAGGAGACGAGGCTGCACGGTGGTTCGGGAAAGCAAGGAGGCATCACCTTGCTCAACGCCTGTGGCAAAGAGCCAGAGGGATTTTTCGGTCGCTCCGACGGCCCATGCCAGCTCAACGGCGTGAGATTCTTTCGGGTTGTTATTGAGTGTTTCACGTTTCATCTCGGCATCGTCCCAGCGAGCTTTGATTTTGAACGACTTACCGCCGAGCACCACATCCGAGAGCGAGTCGTCGATGGTGACTGTTTCCGCTACGGTGAATTTTCCTTTGGTGTGGGATAGGAGTTCAATAGTCGAGTCGGTGCCCGCAGCCTCATCAGAGGCGGTGGTTTTTGATTCGTTTTTTTGACAAGCTGTCGTGAAGAAGAGGACGGCGAGAGGCAGAGTGTAGTGATGAAGTTTCATGAGACGATGGGAGAGGTTGTTGCCTGCGGCTCTCAAGAATTTACAGAATTTACAGAATTGCTTGGGTTGTGGGCGGAGGTTGATAGGTGATTTAGGGTTTAAGCAGCTAGTCCATCGGTGATGGCGCACATTTTTCGATAGTAAGTTTCTACATCCATGCCCATGAGGATGGAGCCGAAGTGTTCGGCGGCTTCGTGCTCGGCGATGTCGCCGTAGTTGATGGCGACGAGTTGATAGGTGACGACCATGGCCACGGCTTCGTCATTGCCTTGGAGGGAAGGGTGGACAAACATCACAAATCCGGCCTTCGGGCTATCCTCTTCGATGGGATGAGGGAAGGAGGCTTCGTCATCTTGCAGCGGTGAGGCATCGAAAGAAATACGGACGGGGTAACGGATAAATTTACGGTCCTGGAGCAGGACCTCCAGGTTGGGCATGCTCAGGCCGGGAGCTCCTTCACCGTAAACTTGGCGGGCCTCCCATGCTTTTTGGGCGGCATGCCCTACAAGGGACTGCTTGCCTTCTTCTTCAGTGGGTTGGTGACGTTGCATGGGTGTGAGGTAAGGGTATGATTTATTTGTAGCGGTTCTTGAAGTCTTCGGCGGCCTTCTTACGAGCTGCTTTTTCTTCAGGATTCATCTTGCCGGTGAACCAGCGATGGTTTTCATGCTCCAGAGTTTTGGCGAGCAGTTCCTTGAGCTTAGCGGCGGCTTCTTTTTTCACAGGATCCTCAGAGTGTTCATTTTTCTCCGCAAGCTCTTCGAGCTCGGGGATATACTCAGAGTAAAAGTGCTTAGCCACTTCATAGGTGCCGTGCCAGTGAGTGTAGTCGGGGCCCATCATCGATGCGCCATGACGAGCGCGGCGTCCTTCATGGTGCCAGATCTCGAACCAAACGAAGTCGATTTTGTTGCCAAATTTAACAGGCTTCAGCAGTGGTTTGGCAGCGGCGTAGAGTGCAAGTCCTGGCTTGGCGAACTTCTCGTTGTAGAGCTCGATGAGGGAGTCGTATTGCACATACCAGTTATCAACCCATTTACCGCTATGGCAGTTGCTACAGACATTTTTCATGTTCTTGCGGCGTTGATCCCATTTTACATGTTGGCCCGGTAAATTCATTTTGGCATCTGAAATTTCAGGGCGAATGGAGACGGCTGGGCGGTTGTTCCAGCTAATGCGCATGCCCACATCGTGAGTCACGGGCTGGTCTTTGGTGGCTGACATATGGCAGGTCGCACAGGTAGGAGCGGCGGAGTAGTCCTCACCGACCACCCACTTGGGGGAGTCGAGGTTCATTTTATCGATGTTGGCAAAGAACGCGATGCCGTGTTTGGACTCTTCGTAAATTTCTTTCTGCGGGTGATCGGGGCCCATGTGGCACTTGCCGCAGGTGTCGGGGTGACGCGCTTGGGCCGCTGAGAATGTGTGCCGGCTGTGACAGGCCGAGCAGCTTCCCTCTGAGCCATCCGGGTTGATCCGGCCGATACCGGTATTAGGCCAGGTAGCCGGGTCAAGTTTCCCTTCCCCCCCAGGAAGGACCTTGACCTGACTACCGTGGCACTGCCAGCAGCCATTGACGGCAGCAGCAGAATTTCCTTGTGGGAATCCGGGCGTGATCATGCCCCGATTACCTTCCACCACTTCGGCGAGCACGTTATCCAACGAGCCCATAATGCGGCCTGCTTTCGCGTGGTGGGAACCCATAAATTCTTTCACAATCGCACCGTGGCATCGGGAGCAATCTTTCGGAGTCACCAGTGTGGCAATGCTTGCACCTTCGTGCATAAAGGCATCCGGCTCGCCGGGCTTCGCCTTGTGACACTCGTAACAACCAACATTTCCACGGTAGTGCTTACTCGCGCCCCATTGTTGATAGAGTGCGTAGTTTTCTTTTTTGTGACATTCGATACACTTGGCACTTTCCGGGCTAATGGCATCGAGCCCGATGGCTCCGGCCATGGATAATGCGGTGGTGCATAATGGCACCGCCAGCATCCAGGTAATTATTTTTTTATATGTGGTTTTCATAGTGTGTTCCTTTCGGCGTTGGTTAGGGTTGAGGTTTGTGTGGTGGTGGGTTTGTCTTTTGATTTTTGAAAAATGGATCAGGCGCTAATTAGGCGCTGTCTTCGGTGAGTTCGCCTCGGAGCACGGGGATGGTGATGCGGACGAGCACGGTGTAGATAAAGATGCCGGTGGCCCAGATTCCCATGCAGATGAGAGTTTCGTTGAGAGTAGGCGTATATTCCACGATTTCACCGATAGGTGTGGGAATAAACCCGGGAATGATCAGTCCCATGCCCTTCTCAATCCAAATTCCCACGAAGAGCATCACACAAGCGACGTTAAGATAGACGTGAGTTTCTCCCTTTTTACTCGCGGGGTGAAGGAGTAATCCCATGGCGACGACATTCAGCGTGATCGCTGTCCAAATCCAAGGCACCAGGGCATCGTATCCATGCAGGCCAAGGAAGAGATACTGCGCAGAGGCAACGTGGGCGGAGTCGGTGTAGAACTCGGTGAAGACCTCACTGCCCAGCAAGAAGAGGTTGATAAACATGGCTACCACGACAATTCCGCGCAGTGTCATGATCGAGCCGGTTTGCACTTTCCATCCTGTAAATTTTCGGATCACCTGCACGGTAAGAATCAGAAGCGCGGGGCCAGCAGCAAAGGCGGAGGCCAAGAAGCGAGGAGCCAGCACGGCGGAGTTCCAGAACGGGCGGGCACCCAGACCGGAGTAGAGAAAGGCGGTCACGGTATGAATACTCACCGCCCAACCAATGGAAATGAAAACGAAGGGGATGATAAAGGCTTTACTCGGCTCGCGCTTTTTATAAGCGCAATAGATCATGTAGCCGGGGATGTGCAAGTTCAGCAGAAGGTAGCCATTCAGGGCGATGACGTCCCAAGTCAACACCGAGATGGGGAAGTTAAACCGAAGCAGCATGTGATGGGCCTGATCGGGCCGGCCCAAATCAGCGACAATAAAGAGCAAGCACATGATGATCGCTGACACGGCAAGTAGCTCACCAAAGATCACTAGGTTTTTGAGTTCTTTCCTTTTGTAAACGTAAACTGGAATCACCAACATCACAGCGGAGGCCGCCACTCCCACAAGGAAGGTGAAATTGGCAATATACACTCCCCAGGACACCTGGTCGGTCATTCCCGTGGTGCCCATGCCGTAAACATACTGTCGGCAGTAGGAATTCAGCCCGACAAGCATGAAGAGAAACAAAGCTCCCAGCCAGAGATGATACCGCCAGCCTCCCTCCAAGCTTAGGCAAAAGCAACGTTTGAGAAATGTAAGGTAGGATTTCATGAAGACGCCTTATTGGAAGAGGAGGGTTCAGACGGGAAGCTCGGTGAGCGCTCATCGAAGTAGTAAAAGAATCGCGGCAAGGTTCCGACGTCTTCCTTGAGGACAAAGACTCGGTTGCGTTTAAGGATTTGAGCTACCTCGCTCTCGGGATCGAGAATGTTGCCAAACTTACGTGATCCCGTTGGGCAGACCTCCAAGCAGGCGGGCATTTTCCCCTCGCGGGTTCGGTGCAGGCAGAAGGTGCATTTTTCCATCACTCCCTTGGGTCGGGGGCGATTGGACAGGTAGGACATCGTTGGGTTGAGGTCTTCTTTGGGAATTTCAGGCGTGGTGAAGTTGAATCGGCGTGCCCAGTAGGGGCAAGCGGCCTCGCAATAGCGGCAGCCGATGCACCAGTCGTAGTCGATCACGGTGATCCCGTCCGGCTCGGTCCAGGTCGCTTCCACCGGGCAAACTTTGACACAGGGTGGGTTGGCGCACTGGTGGCACTGCACCGGCATGTAAAATTTCCCTTTTTCAGGAACAAGCTCCGATTGGTAATGCTGATTTCCTTTTTCCATATCCATCGAGCCCACGGGCATTTCCAGGACGCGGATGTATTGAATTTCAGGTGAGCGGCTTTGGTTGTTTTCAGCCACGCAGGCGTGCACGCATTTACGGCATCCCACGCAGCGGCTCAGGTTCAGCGCGTAGACAAACTCGACACCGTCCATCGGCTTGATGTCCTTGATGTCGGGGCGGACGTCGTAGCGTTTTTCCACTTCGTCTGAAATGCGGGCAAGTGCGCCCTGCATCTGCTCGGGAGTCATTTCCTTGTAATGCTTCTGCAGCATTTTTTCGACGCTGGGCATTTCATCGGATTCAAGGTCCATCAGCGGCTTCATCGCTGTGACCACGGCGGCCAGTCCACCTGCGGCAACGGCGGATTTTCTGAGAAAACTACGACGGTCCATACCAGAGGATGCTGATCCGCAGCCACGACCATTACCTCCACTGGAATCAGAGGAACAACACGGTGTCTGCTTGGATGAATTTTCGCTCATTAGTGCTCGGAGGGTTGGGGTTTTTCCTGCTTCAGATGTCGATAATCTTGGGAAAGGGGAGATTGTTTGTCTCCTGCGGCATGATGGATTCCTCCTGATTGGTCACCCATTCTCAAGGTGTTTGGGGCAGGTAATGCTTTGATGGGCGCGTAATGCGGGGAGTGAGGATTGTGGCATTCCACACAGAGAAGTTTTTTAGCCTCTCCTTGGGTGGTATCCCAATAGCCAAGGGTTTTGCCATGCACGCCACGTTCCCACTCGCGGTAGGTGGTGCCGTGGCACTGGGCGCAGAGCATCGGACTTTTCCCAAAGCCTACGGTTTTCCCATCACGTAAAACTAACTTGTCGCGGTCTTTTATATCGTGGCAGTTGATGCAACGGCCGTTCAAGCCGTGATCCATTTTGATATGTTCGTGCTGGATCAGGTCCTCATTGCGAGGCTCGCTATCGATTATTTCATGACAATCCATGCAGTTCCGGTCAAAACCTTCAATCATGGTCACCGCATCGTCACCCATCGCGGTGAAACGGGGGGTGATCGAAATATCCTCCGCTGAAACCTGCGGCGTAGCGGTAATAGGAATCCCCGATCCCTGCGGGATCAGAGCGAAAATGACAGCCGTGACCAGAAACACCACAGCCAGACCGCTCAGCACCCGAAGGTTGTGAGTGGTGTCGGAGGAATTCGTCGGGGGCATAGGGTCAATTCGGGTTATTGAGATACAAACGTGTGTCTACAATACCTGAATTAATTTTCTTGAATACGTGTTTTCGCCAAGAAGATGCGCATATTTTGCTCGCCCCAGAGCAAAAATATCATGCCGGAGTCGCGGCAAGCAGCTCTAGAAGAGCTCAAATTCAGCTC
>CAYNNY010000026.1:5107-17012 GCA_964398555.1 uncultured Verrucomicrobiales bacterium | reverse complement strand
AGCCGTGTTCGGCAATCATATTCATGTATCTGACAGAGGGACAGATCAATTTTCGGAGAACAAGCTTGCTGCGGGGTTGTTCAGGGGGTAGGGTGCGGGTGTTATGAGACGGGCGAGGCATATTTCACCATCGGCGGAGGTTTCTTCTTCGAGATACCATCTGGTTGATCGGGTGGTGAACCGTGATCACGTGCTGGGGCGGGATGAGAAAAATATGTTTGTCTATTTTATGAGGAAGTATGCTGCGTTTCACGATGTGCAGGTGCTTTCTTACTGCATCATGGATAATCATTTTCACCTGCTTGTGGAGGTGCCGCCGAAGAAAAAAGGAGCGGCAGTCCCCATGAGCGATGAGGCCTTTCTAGAGTGTTTGAAAGCGTTCAGTTCGCAGATGTATTACACGGATATCAAACAAATGCTGGAGCGGCTCCGGAACTCGGGATCTGACAAGGCGGCCGAGGAGGTGAAAGCAAAACACACCTGCCGAATGAGGGACCTCTCCTGTTTTATGCAGGGGCTGAAACGACGCTTTACCCAGTGGTTCAATCGCACCCACAATCGCACCGGAACCTTGTGGGAGGGGAGGTTTAAGAGTGTCTTGGTCGAGGACGGGTATGCGGCACGGGTGATGAGTATTTATATCGACCTTAATCCAATCCGAGCTGGGATGGTATCGCGACCCGAGGATTACCGATGGTCTTCTTATGGAGAAGCGATGAAGCCAGTGAGTGACAAAGGACGGGCTTTGGCGAGGGCTGGTCTGTGCCGAGTGATGCAATTGCATCAGGAAACGGGAGGCGGGGTCGCGTCTGAGCGCTCGGGTGTGTTGTGGGAGAGGGCTGCTGGACTAGCTGGGGCGGAGTGGTATAGAATGATGCTTTTTGCCGATGGTGAGGAGGTATTTTCATCGAAGCCGGAGATTGGAGTGGAAAAGATTCAAGTCAGGAAAGGGTTCAAGCGGAAGGACGTGGAGGATGTGCTGGCCAAAGGAGGCAAGCTAAGCTTTGGTGAGGCTTTGCGTTGCAAAGTTCGTTATTTTAGCGATGGCATGGTCTTTGGAAGCAGGAGCTTTGTGGACAAAGTCTTCAATGGCTCTAGAGGGCATTTCAGCGAAAAGCGAACCACCGGAGCCCGCCCGATCCGAGGGGTAGGGTGGAAGAGTAGAAGTGACCGACTTTACTCGATGCGTGAGCTTAAAAAAGAGATCCTCAAATGAGCGCGTATGGATCCTATTCTTCCACCTTCTCCAAAATATTTGCCATCTGGCAGATGCTGTTTCTGGTGCTGCATCGCGGCTTTGATGCCGCCAGATCCGTAATGTCCGCCTACGATGATGTGTTTTACTTTCAGAATCTCCACAGCGTATTGAATCACGGAGAGGCAATTGAGGGTGTTGCTCATGGCAAAGGCGGGAAAAATACTCGGGGTCATCACGGGTCATTGATTCCGACCACGCTTGGTTTCTTTGGAAAAGCTCCTCAAATCTAGGCATACTTCATGCTCTCCACTGATCAGAAAACGGCAAGAACAAAGCGGGAGATTCACGGATGGATAAAGGTTGGAGGTCTCTATAAAATGAGAAAAAGGATTGTCAGTAGGGGTGATTTTTTCTATTCAACTTCTATGAATCTACGTATCATCAGCAGTTGCGCGCTGTTAGCCGCCGGAACCCTATTCTCATCCTCCTCAGCAATGGCTGGCTGCGATGCTCATCCTGACCTCTGCCAAGCGGGATCCTTCGAGCAACCCTCGTGGGAAAAACACGTTTTCGATCTTGAGACAGGACTGATCTGGAATGTGGGGAATAACACGCCTATCTCTTACCGGATCGTGCCCACACAGCTATCGTGGCGAAGCCCGGCCTTTTATCAAAAAGACCTCTCCAACCAATCCAAGTTTGTTTTACGCCATCAGATTTCACTGCTGGCCAATTGGATTGAACATGGGCCGGAGGATTATTATCTCGGGTTCTCTGCCGGCCCGTCGTTGGAATGGTGGTCGCCGCTCGATAAATGGTCGGTTTACCTATCGGCGGGTGGTGGACTGGGAATCACCAACAGCACGGATGTGGTTGGCGGAATGGGGCAAGATTTCACCTTGAACTGGTTTGCTAAAGGCGGACTGCGTTACCAAATCGATCAAAATATCGGGATCTTTGGTGGTGCGTATTTCCAGCACATGTCCAATGGCGGCCAGACAGACCCGAACCCAGGCATTGACGCTCTCGGCTTCACGATGGGGGTCAGTTTTTCGTTTTAACGGGAAACGAATTCCATAAGCTTCGAGCAATCATCTCACCCTTCTTCTTTGGTTCCTAGGTCGTGAATATCATTGAGGAAATTAAGGGACGGCAGCATGGCTCATGCATTGCCATTCAAGATGGGGCACTTGCGCTTTCCTTCGACTCGCTCTTTCAGAAGGTCGATGAGATCCGCTCGCAACTCGTCCAGCACGCCTCTTTTTCAAATCACCCACTTCCACGGATTGGCGTGAGTTTTCCCAACGGCCTGGGGTATATCCTGCTGGCGATGGCGGTGGTTGAGTCCGGTGCGTGTTTTGTTCCCATCCCCGATGAACTCACCGACGAGGAGCGGCAGACGCTCATTGAGGTGACCGCCTTGCATGGCATCATTTCTCCCACTCAAGAGGGAGGAGGGACCCTCGCTCTTCCCTTTGATTTGGGATGGGTCCGCCTTGAAGCATGTCCGAGTTATCCATGTATCTTTCCCGAGGATGAATTTGAATCACTAAACCCAGCATTCATCCGCTTTAGTTCGGGCACGACAGCGCGATCCAAGGGGGTTGTTTTATCCCACCAATCATTACTGGAGCGCATCATAGCGGCGAATCAAGGAATTCAAATCACGCGGGACGACCGCGTTCTTTGGGTCTTGCCGATGGCGCATCATTTTGCGGTTTCCATCATCCTCTACCTTTACCACGGCGCGACCACTGTATTGGAAACATCTCACCTGCCCGATGCGATGTATCGGGCCGCGCTAGCATCGAAGACCAGCGTGCTTTACGGAAGCCCGTTTCATTTTGCGCAGCTTGCTCAGTGCCAGATGGCGGGTCCACTGCCAGAGTTGAGGCTCGCCGTTTCCACGGCCTCAGCACTCAGTCTGGATGTGGCGAAGGCCTTTAAGGATCGGTTCCAGCTTCCGCTCACTCAGGCGTTGGGGATCATTGAGGTGGGATTGCCTATTGTAAACTTACAATATGCCGGCGATGATCCTGCGGCACTTGGGGCGGTGCTGCCCGATTACGAATGGAAAATAGCCCCGACAGAAGACGATGCCACGCCCGACGTCGGCGAGCTGATGCTGCGCGGTCCGGGGCTGTTTGATGCCTACCTTAGCCCGTGGCAAACACGCTCACAGGTGACGGATGATGGATGGTTTGCAACGGGAGACCTCATCGAAGAGCAAAAGAATAAGACGCTGATCATGCGAGGACGGTCGAAAAGTGTGATCAACGTGGGTGGTATGAAGGTTTTTCCCGAGGAAATCGAAGCGGTTCTCAACGCGCATCCTGCGATTCAGAGGTGCCGAGTTTTTGCGCAGCCGCATGCCGTGTTAGGTTTTTATCCAGCGGGTGAGTATATCTTAGAGGAAGGGGTAGAAAATCTCACGTTGCGGAGTATTCGGAGCTATTGTGAGACTCGGCTCGCCAGCTACAAAATCCCCATGACGATGAAGCCCGTGGATCAGATCGCTCTGACGGCAAGCGGAAAAGTCAAACGAATCTAACGGTTCATTTCCACTGGTATTTATTTTTTTCAATGGCGAAAATACGGTCGGGCAGCTTCACATTAATTTGAGGTGGGTAAAATTCCGTGGTGATCACTGAGCCATCTTTTTGAGTCCACTCGACGCGTTCCATGAACGACGACTTGGTATTGATTTGGAGAATTAATTGCTTGAGCACACGTTTAAGCTTTCCGGATTTCGGGGCGAAGGCGACGATGTAGTGCTCGTTATGTTCCGTAACGCCGGTGACTCTGAACACCGTAGACATTTTCTCGACCGACGCGCCCTCTCCGATTCCGAGCATCAGTAAAATGGGCTTCACCTTGCGATGATTGGGAGGGTAGGTCACTCCTGATTTTCTAACTTCATCGAGCAAGTGAACTTTCTCACCATCGTAGATAGCGGTGCTTGCTGTGGGGTTCCCTATCTGCCATCGAAATGCTTTGCCGGGTTTTAACCAAAGTTTCCCCGTGGATTTGACCGGTTGATCGAGTGCTGGGATTTGTTTGGTCTGGCGCACCTTGACGATGACCGAGCTGTATTTGGCCTGTTTTTTAAGGGCGGCACGCAAGGGCTCTAGGTCAAACTGAGTTTCGGCAGCGTAAACCACACCATGAGCTAGCAGGATCGATAGCGCGGTGATTCTGATGAGCGTGGGCATGGCTGATGGTAGGACAAGTTTGTAACTTGTCGACAACCTAAGCTCTCAAACACGGCCTGATACCTCCTAAGCCTGTCGACAAGTTTTAAACTTGTCCTACTTTATGCTCGGCGTGCCCAGATGAAAAGATTGCATCCTCTTGCTGGTTTATTAACCTGCTGACGTGATTCGTAAGATTGGCCTCTCTGTTTGTTTGCTCCTCATTCTCATGCTCTGTGGCATGGGGGTGATGCGATTGCATTTTGAAACAGACATTCTGGAGGTGCTTCCTCAGAAAATGGGGCAGGTGCAAGCGTTGCAGGATTTTAGTCAGCATTTTGCCGATGAACGCCAAGTCATCATCCTGCTCAAGGCGGGCGATCAGCCGATTGGTGTGGATTACGATGATGAGGATGAAGAAATCACCGCTGAAGACGCAGAGGAGTTGGCCATTTTTCTGAGAGAGAAATTTCCGGATGTCGAGGTGACGTATCAATCTTCCTTTGAGGAGAATCCAGCGTTGTTTGCTGCATCTGTCGCACGCATTTGGAGTTACGCCCCGCCGGAGCAGGTGGAGTCTCTGGTTAACGTGTTAGGAGATGACGCTCGGCTCACCGCCCACCTCGGTCAGGTGAAGTCCGATTTGCAAAATTCCTTCGATCAGGAGAAAGCGATGACTCAGGCTTACGACCCTTTGGGGTTTTTGCAGCACCCTGCCATCCTCTCTTTGATGGAAAGTGAAATGAGCTTTTCCAGCGATAACGAACAGCTCCGCATGCTGATGATTCGTCGGGAAAATGAATCGGATATCGGTTATCAAGCGGATGCCGAGTGGGTGGCTGACATTCAAGAACAGCTAGGATTATGGAGAGCGGTGATGTCTGGAGAAGGCACGCCGTTTGCCACCGCACTCACCGGGGGGCCTGTGTTTAATGCCGAGATTGGAACCGGTATGGAAAACGACATGAAGGGCACCATCACGATGACGTCTCTGCTGATCGCTGGACTCTTTCTCCTGATGCAGCGAAACTGGAAGCAGCTCGTATTGATTAGCTTATTGTTGGGGCTGACCTTTGTGATGACCTTGGGCATCGCGGGGTGGTTAATTGGCACACTGAATCTCGTCAGTGTCGGCTTCGCAGCTATTTTGCTGGGCTTGGTGATTGATTATGCCGTGGTGATTGCGCGTGAATCTCACCAGGCATCCAGAGCCGCAGCCTTAAGAAAGCTCGTGGCTCCCAGCATCCTCTGGGCGGCAGCCAGCACCGCGCTGGTGTTTGGTGTGTTGATGTGTAGCACGTTTACCGGGGTGCAGCAGTTGGGTGCTTTGGTGATGATCGGCTTGCTCACTGGCGCAGTGGTGATGCTTATCATCACGCCGTGGTTTTTCGAAAGATTCCCCGCGAAGAACCCAACGAGAATGATGGCTCCCGTCTTTTTGAAATCAAACAAGGTCTGGAGTCTGCCCGCCTTTCTTGTGCTGGCCTCGGTGGTGGTTTTCTTGGTCAAAGGGCCGCCGCAAGTGAGCTTTGATCTAAAAATGGTGGAGCCAGAATCCAGCCAAGCCGCCCAAGCCTTCAGCGTCATTCAAGACGAGTTCTCCGCGTGGTCCGATCAGAATGCCATCCTTTTCACATCGGCAGATTCGGTGGAGACTTTAAAAAGCCTCGCGACCCATGCGCAGGTCGATCTCAAGCAGCTTCATGACCGAGGCGACATCACCTCCTCGCAGTGGCCCACATCGCTCATCCCGAACCCCGTGGCCTTTGCCGAGAACCAGAGATCGTTCCAACAGCTCATCGCCATGCAATCCAAGGTGCTGGCTCAGGCGAAGTCGGCGGGCTTCAGCAAATCTGGACTGGTCTTGGATCGACAGATTTTAGACGCCCTGAAAAACCTGAAGGAGGGTGGCGGAGATCTTGTGAAATCGAGTGCCGAGGACGAACTCATCGGCGCATTTTTTGATATCGACGACACCGGACGATGTTTCTTTGCGGGTCGCATGCTGCTGGCGCACCCGATCACTCCTGAAAAAGTCAAAGACTTCGATGGGCTAAAGCGATGGAACGTGCATGTCACCGGTTGGTCGATGCTGCAGGCGGTTCTTTTGCCTCACGTCAAACACGACTTTTATGCCATTTTCATCCCGGCCGCTTTGGTGCTGCTCGCGGCCTTGATGCTTGTTTTCAAGCGATGGAAGGATGCTCTGATTGCGGTATTGGTTCTCCTGACCTCGCTCATCGCCATCAATGCCTTAGTGGTGCTCACGGGGCAAAAGTGGAACTTTCTCAGCGGCATGGCCATCCCTCTGGTTGTCGGCGCGGGGATCGATTACAGCATTCATCTCATCTTTGCCCTGCGGAGACTCGATGGCGATTTTGCCGCTGTCTGGAATGGTGTGGGGAAAGCGATTTGCTTTTGTGGGCTTTCCACAGCCATCGGTTTTAGCTCGCTGCTTTTTGCCTCCAATGAAATGCTCCGCAGCATGGGGCTGCTGTGCAGCGTAGGGGTGCTGCTGACAATGATTCTGAGCTTACTGGTGATCCCCGGACTTTGGGTCCTGGGGCAGCGGAGTCATGGTGGAGGGTTCAAAGGTGTCGAGTGAGACAGGTTTCATAAATGCGTAGCGGATCTCACATCCCAGCCAGATTCTCATGCCGTGGAAGAGGTGGACAAGAGCTCGTGAAACCGGCGTAAAGCTATCGGAGATGAGGTAACTTTCATTGAGGTTGTGGTTTCCAAATTTTCCCGCCGTAATTTTCTTCCGTGCCAGGATCACGAGTCGGCGGTTATAGAACGACATAAACTTGGCAAAGGTGGCACCCACCTTGCCATTGAAGGGCATGTGGGTGAACTCTGTATCTTGATCTGAATAAATGAGCCGGACAGGGCCAGCGAAGTAGTTCGCCAGATCCATCAAAAAGGCAGCAAACATTAACTGCGCATCGCCTAAATACCAGTATTTATCGAGGTAGACTGATTTAAACCAATACATCACGCAGTTTTTATATTCTAAGTTCCGTGTCGCGATTTGTTCTTTGACGCAGTTGCCCATGTAGTGGTTCCTAATCAGGGCGTAGGCGCTGTAGGTGGTGTGGGCGCAAAAATCGAGACCATGGCTGTAGAGCGGGTCGAGGAAGCCACCGGCATCGCCAACAATGTGCCATCCGTCGCCGGAAACTTCTTCTGTGAAATAGGAAAGGTCTTTATAGTAGTGGTTGTCATTTTCCACCGCCACGGCATTTTCAAACATCACCTTACCTACGGGATGTTTCATCAGGTGAGTGATGAGTCGCTCGGACATTTTCCCATCGCTCGGCGGGGTGAAAAGCCGACGATCCCAGATAAGGCCAACGCTGACCTCTCCGGTGTTGAGTGGAATGATCCATGCCCACCATCCAAATCCCATCAGGTGGTTGGTGGAAAATCCACGCTCGGAAAAGACGCAATCGCTCGCTTCCTCCATCATCTCGGCGCACTCAATGGAATCGAGTCGGCGCAGGTTGGTGAAGCGACACCACATCGAGGAGGTCGGCTGAGCCTCTGCGTTAGATTGCCATGTTTTCCGCATTTTGGCGATCATGGAGGCTTTGCCTGAGGCATCGACAACCCACCCTGCGGTGACCTCCCTCAGCTCACCACCGGCGGTTTTATAGATGATGTTATTTTTCCCAACGCCATTGAGTTTGAGTGATTTGATGGTGGCGGGTCGGGCGATTTTACAGCCTAATGCCTCCGCGTTATCGAGAAGTTCGGTATCGAGCAAGGCGCGGTTGAGTTGAAAGGTGGGAAGTTTCCCCTGACTTTTCGGGCCGACCTCTGTCGATTTCCCTGGAGCGTCCTCACCATCCTGATGAAACCACATGCGGAGACCATGTTTATAGACGTGTTTTTGGAGGTGTTCACCAATGCGAAGGACACGGGTGAGAAAACAAGCTGAAACTTCCGACGTGCTTTCGCCTATTCTGCGCCCAAACACCTCGGCTTTTTCAACGATCAGGATTTTAAGATCGGGAAACCGTCTCTTCAACAAGATGGCGGTGGAGGATCCTGAAAATGCGCCTCCTATCACAACGACATCGTAGTCTGGACTGCGGTCGACGCCATCGGAGACAGGGCCAGGTTTATTCAAATTCATCTTGCAGCTTTGCATGGTTGATTGAAGGGATGATTGTTGGTAAAGAGTGGCGGAGCATTACCTCCCCCAAAAAATCCGGTCGTGCTGAATGAATACGAACTTATGCCAGCAAATCAAGACAGTTATTCAGATCGATGTGGACTACGTGGAGATCTCCCGACGAGGGCGATGCTTTGGGCGGTGCGTTCGTTTCCGAAAATGCCTTATGCCGTGGAATGGTTTTTAATGAATGCCAGCGTGTGGGTTATTTTTTTACTGGCGGGGGAGCAGCGCCGGGCGATTCGTTTCAACCTGAAGCATATTCATGACGACATTAGCCTGGCGGAAGGCTACTGGTGGACGTTTTGCGTGTTCAGAAACTTTGGCTGGACCTATCTCGATAGCATGCGGGCGAGGATGGGGCAGAAATCCATCACCTGGGAACTCGATGGCGAGGAGGTTTTTAATGAAATTCGAAATTCTAACGAATCGGCAATACTCTTTACCACTCATACCGGAAATTACGACTTGGCCGCCTGTCTGTTTGCCTCAGAGTTTGGCCGCATCCTGCATACCGTGCGGGTGCCCGAGCGCACTGAAAAATTACAAAAGCTCCGCGAGCGTGAGTTTGAGGCGGATATGGAAAGGTATCCATTTTTCAGAACCCATTACAACAAGCCCGGCAACATGTTAGGCGTAGAGCTGGCGCGGTTACTTTCGGAGGGGGAGCTATTGGCCCTGCAGTGTGACCGAGTGATTGGTGATGTGGTGGAGATGGATATTCCGCTGCATGGGGAAAATGAGGAGGAGTCTGAGTGGTTGATGCGTATTCCCAAGGGGCCGATGACTTTGGCGAGTTTCGCCAAGTGTCCGTGTTATCCTCTCTACGTCGTCAGGGATAGGCACAGGCACTACCGTGTTATTTTTAAACCTGCATTGAAACTGGATTCTTCGCGGCGGCGTCCCCGTGAAATCGACTACGCCAATCCATGGGTGGCAGGGCTCCGGGAGTTTCTCGTTCACCACTCCCAGCAATGGTTTGTCTTTGAGAAAGCTTTTATTCAAAATGATGATTGTTAGTAATGTCATCCGATGGCTCATCATTGCCACCGTTTTATGGGGAGGAATAGGAGTAATGCTCTCTGGATGTGTCTGGATGGGATTGGTGATCCATGCTCTGGTGATGATCCCATTACTCTGGGGGACGCTCCAGCCAAGCTCCTGTCTGTTTGGAGCCGTGATCACCGATACAGGAGGTGATGCCCTTTGGCTTACCATTGATGACGGGCCCGATCCGGAGGACACTCCCGTTTTACTGGACCTTCTGGAAAAGCATCAGGTCAAGGCGACGTTTTTTGTCGTGGGTGAAAAGGCGGAGAGGTATCCTGAGTTGATCCAACGTATCGTGGCGGAAGGTCATCGACTTGGGAATCATACATGGAGTCACCCGCAGGGGACCTTCTGGTGTCTAGGCCCATGGGCGACGTATCGGGAAATCGCTCGCTGCCAGGATGTGATCGAATCCATCACCGGAGAGGCCCCCGTAATCTTCCGGGCACCCGTCGGGCATTCGAATGTTTTTGTGCACGCGATTATGAAGCGACTCGATCTGAGTTTGATAGGTTGGTCTGCACGTGGTTTTGATGCCGTTTCCTCTGACGCGGATGAAGTCATGCGGAAATTAGAAAATTCGATGAGACCTGGGGCGATTGTGCTGGCGCATGAATCTACCCCCATCGCTGCCGAGGTGATCGAGCGGACCTTAGCATTTGCCGCAAGTCAGGGGTGGAAGTTTTCCCTGCCTACACATGTTTCGTCGCAACGATGAGGTAGTTATTAAAGGGAGTGTTGCCCCAAAATGGCTTGATGGTGACCGTGAAGCCTGCCGCTTCGAGGGTGTCTTTAAACAAACCTGCCGTCGGATAATGCGTGGGGGCGGCTTTCATCCAGAACGTAACCTTGGCTAACAGATCACCAAGCCAGGTGATGAAAAACCGGAGGTTGTTGTCTTTTATTCCACTGCGGATAATCAGCTTTCCTCCCGGGGCCACTTTTTGCCCCGCAATACGAAGCAGTTTTTTCTGCTCCTCCAGTTCAAAAAATTGAAGAATGTCTAAAATAGTAACATCGCCCTGATGATCGGGGAGATCGACACGGGCATCGCCTTGAGAGAGCGCGATGTCCTGATAGCCGCCGCGGTCAATGAGAGCCTTTCCATCTAATATTTTTTTGGTGTCATAATCGAAGCCCACCACAGGCGCGCTCCATCCCCGTTCACGAAGATAAAGTGCGAGGATGCCCATACCGCAGCCAATATCGAGTAAAGGCTCACTTCTGGTTTCTAACTCATTATAAACACCTTCGTAGAGGGGGTCTGATTTGAGTTTGGATCGCGTGTAATGAGTATTCCACTTTCCTGTGCAGAGCGATGAAATGTGTTGGGCTATTTCTAATGGATCTCTCACGACTTATTTTTGAGTGGGTTCCCTCCCAGGAGTTTTCGAATGATGAGGATGGGCAAGCGAAGAAGCAAACCGATCAAAAGTCTGAAATACATCCAGGTGAGTAGAACATTATCACGGAAGTATTTGAACTGGCTAACACCTCCTTCCTCTGCGGAGAGGTAGCGAACCGGTGTGGGAAGGTTAATCACAGGGAGTCCTTGCCAGCAGAGGCGGACAGCTACTTCGGGATCAAAATCAAACCTGCGCGCACCAAAGGTCGATCTGAAAGCTCTGCGGAGCGGTTTGAGCGGGTAAAGACGCATCCCAAAAAGCGAGTCGCCAATCCCCCACCAGAGCGTATTGAAATTCGCCCACCAATTGGAAATTTTGCGTCCCTTGAGTCGGATGGATGGTGCGGAGTCGTCAAATATAGGGTTTCCCAGAATGAGAGCTTCGGGGTGGGACTGCCCGAGGGTCATGAATTTTTGAATATAATCAGCAGGGTGTTGGCCATCGGCATCCATGGTGAGGGCGTGGGTGAATCCTTCATCCAGAGCGAGATGGATGCCCGTGAGGACCGCTGATCCCTTGCCCTTATTTTTTGGATGCCGAATGATGCGTAATTTCTGGCTAGGTTCGGTGGTGAGCGCCTCAAGATCGGCATCGCTGCCATCCGTGCTGCCATCGATGACGACAAACACATCCGGCCAAGCGTCTAAAGCCTTAAGCGCCGTGTCTCGAAGAAGAGGACCGGTGTTATAAGATGGGATGATGACGCAGGCTTTCATGTTTTACCTGACTGAAAATGCGCTGAGTAAGAGTAATGCGATGTGTTTCATAGGGTAACTGTGTTTACAGGCGATACCGTTACTTAATAACCCCCTTGCCACAAGTTTTTTTCCATGGATTTCTTCGCTGAAGTTCAGTTTTAAAATAGTCCTCCAAGCGGTTTGAA
>CAYNNY010000026.1:0-5007 GCA_964398555.1 uncultured Verrucomicrobiales bacterium | reverse complement strand
CCATGGATTTCTTCGCTGAAGTTCAGTTTTAAAATAGTCCTCCAAGCGGTTTGAAAAGTCCTGACTTCGTTCATCGGCATCTGGTTGTTGGAGATCTCCAGTTTGAATGGAAACCACGATGGGCATGGGTGGTATTTTCCAAAGCGGCCAGCCTTTTTGAAGATAGTGGCAATTCATAAAGATGAAGACAGGGAGGACGGGAACCTTGGTTTTCTTCGCCAAAAACCCGAGGCCGGGCTGGAAGGGGTTCAGTGGATGGTGGTGTTCTCGAGTTCGTGTGCCCTCGGGAAATAGCAATAATTGCCCATCTTGATCCAGACGTTTCTGGGCCGACCTCACCATGGTGATGCTCGGGTAATTGGGGAGAAAACCGATGAATTGTGAGCCGCCTTTGAGGATCAGGTTGTTGAGGATTTCAACTTTCATAATACCGCTGATCCGGGGAAATCGTCTGAGCAGCAGCGGCGCATCCCAGAGCGCGGGGTGGTTGGTCGCGATGATTTGAGGCTGCTTCAATGCGCAGTAAGGGGTTAGAGCTTCATCTTCAATCTTCAGAATGCGCATCCATGTTAAGCCACCAAAAAACCCTTTAAAAAAGGTGGTTCCCGTAGAGTAACCTAGCTCAAGATGGTTTTCTTGGCTCAGGAACGGGCGAGTGATCCCACTCAGGAGTAAAATCATCAACACTCCGACAAACCAATAAATGATAGTAAAAATAAGCCCGATGAAGAAGAGCGGATACGTAAGCCCCTTGGAATATGGAGGATGAGGAGGCGCAGTGGTCACTGGGAGAGTCGAAGGTTAAGTTTCTGCGATGAAGACTAGCCTGTTTTAGTCTTTTAAACGATTCTTTATTTTGATTGTGAAAACCGATCCGGTGAGATTAGGGTGAGCGCCTCAACCACATTTCTCCATGTCCACACCAGCCATCGATCAAAAAGAACTCTTCGCCTTACCTCATGGTGAAGAATTTTGTTTTATCCACCAAATCACAGCACTCGATCCCGGTGTCTCGGCTCAGGGACAATACACTATCTCAGGGGACGAGGAGTTTTTACGTGGCCATTTTCCCGAAAATCCCATCTGGCCAGGAGTGCTGATGGTCGAGGCCATTGCGCAGTTAGGCGGCATCGCCGCGCAATCGGATCCCAACGAGGCAAGGCTCGATAACATGCGACTTACCGCGATCAAAAACTCTAAAATACTCGGCACCGCTGAGCCCGGGGCTACTTTAATCATTGAGGTGAAAGTGGAGGGCCGTATGGGGAGTTTAATTCAAGTCTCGGGAAGCGTTTTAGCGCAAGGTGATGAGGGGGGGCGGCTGCTGGCTAAAGGCATCGTCATGCTCAGTGGCTCACCGCAGTGATCTACGTGACCTTCCAGTGTCTCGGCACTTCCCAACTTTCCAGATTCTGATACGCCCAGTTTTTGAGGGATTTGAGATCTGTGCGGTCGTCCAGGGTGACTCGGATACTCACTTCTTCAAATCGCTCAGGGTCACGACTACGCTTACCTTGGACATCGGCCGCCAGCACGCCGGGCATGGATTCGCAGACGCGTTGGACTTTCGCGGGACTGACTTTTCGTCCGGCGACGTTGATGGCAGCTCCGATGTGGTTATTCCAAAAGAGGGAGCCATCCTTCACGTGCCCCTGATCCATGGTTAAGTAGGCGGAGGTGGTGAGTTCTTCATCGCGCTGGAGGGTGTCGGCACCGAGTGCAATGGCATTGGTGTGGACAAGAATCCGGTCGTCGCTGCCGTTGAAACTCACGATTTCTATCTCAACCCCTGGGAGGATTCCCCCAAGAAGCGCGGCGTCGGTCCGGGGCGTGGCGCTGTGATCGAAGGCGATGGCTCCCGTTTCGCTGGTGCCGTAGAAGTTATGAATTTTGAGTCCTGTTTCATCCCAGACGTTGGTTTCGAGGTCGAGGGGAAGAGGGGCACCCGCAGAAATGGCGAGCGATATTTTCTGGCTGTTGATCGCTTTGGTGAGCCACCAGGTTTTCCAAAGTGTGGGCACCCCGGGGAGAAAAACAGCGCCCTCTTTTTCCAGACTTTGCTGGATAAACATCGGCATAGGTGATGGCTGGATCTCGATAGGAATACCGCCGAGGATGACGGGAAGGGCGAGACACCCGAAGCCGTAGGTGTGCGCCAGTGAGATCGCGGCCAGCCCTCGACAATCAGGTCGAAGCCCTAGGCCCTGGATGTTTCTTTCCGCCTCGGCTAAGATCTGAGAAGCTCCGAGAAATAAGCTTCGCTCAAGGCCCGTGGCTCCGCAGGCTTGTTTGATGATCACGGTGCCCTCTGGGATGGCACTGCGGATCGGTAGCGGCTGGCAATGGCTGGTTTCCAGCAATAATACGGGAATCTCGGCTTTCCATCCTGCGAGGATGGTGGGCAGAAAATCCGCATGATCCGCATGGGCGATGACGTATTCGGGTCGATCCTTGGCGAGGTCTGACGCTTTGATCTTCGCTTGTGTATCGAGTTCGGAAAAAGTCCAGGTTTGAGTATCATTGGGGATGCCCGCGTGCGACATCGCCACGCAACCAGCGTGTTTTTCCAAGATCTCTGTCCAGCGCGTGTGTAACATTTGACACGCTTGCTAGCACTTCCTATGCTGATTGCCAAGGACAGGTCGGTATTTCTCCTCTGAGAGGATCGATCTTTCGCAGTTGATTCATTTTGACCCTTCCATCATGCCGCTATCTGAATCCTCTTTTACTGCCCCGCGTATTTTTATCACGGGCATGGGTGTTATTTCACCCATGGGCCACAGCCCGACCGATCATGTGGAATCCATGCGAGCGGGAAATACACATTTTAGTGAGATCGACTTTTTTGATGTGTCTCGTCAGCGCGTGACCACCGCAGGAGTGGTGGATTTTCCAGATTCATTAGGGGATCATCAGTTGAGTGACAGGGAGTTGGCTCGATTAGACCGGGGCAGCAAGCTGATGCTCTACGCCACCGGCGAGGCGATCAAGTCCGCCCAACTTAGCTATATTTCACCCACCAACCCGATGGTGATTGGCACCTCTGCCGGAGCGATGCCGCTGGGGGAAGCTTATTACAAAGCCGCCACCACAGAGCCGCTGACGCATCGCGGCCAACTGACACGGGTAGAGCACTATCAAGCGCAGAAAGGCATGGCGATGATCCAGCGTGCCTTTGGTTTTCGCGCGCAGTGTCAAATTATTTCCAATGCCTGCGCATCGGGGGCGAATGCCATCGGTCATGCCTATCAGCTTTTGAAGTCGGGTCAGAAATCTCTCGCACTTGCCGGTGGATATGATGCCATTTCCGAGATGGTTTTTTCAGGATTCAATGCCCTGAAGGCTTTGAGCGAATCGGGGATCCCACGCCCTTTTGATGCTGACCGGGATGGCCTAGCCCTAGGTGAAGGCGCTGCGATGTTTGTCTTGGAAACTGAAGAGTCGATGCAGAAACGTGGAGCCGTTCCGCTGGCTGAAATCATGGGCTACGGCATGGCGACGGATCTTCACCACCTCACCCAACCTCACCCTGAGGGGAAAGCTGCCATCAGCTCAATGACCGCCGCCTGTCGTGACGCTGGGGTTTCTCCATCAGAGATCCAATACATCAATTCCCACGGCACGGGTACTCCTCTTAACGATATCGCGGAGGCCAATGCTATCTGCACCTGGAGCGCCAACGAAGGTGCTGGCTCCGATGCGCAGAAGATGATGGTGAGCTCGACCAAATCCGCCATGGGTCATGCGCTCGGCGGCGCTGGCGCGATCGAGTCCGCCATTTGCCTGTTAGCCCTGCGAGAGCAAATCGTGCCAGCGAGCTTAAACGTGCGCAAGATCGATGCCGCCTGCCAGTTTGATCTCGTGCAAACCCCTCGCCACGCGGAGTTGGACACCGTGCTAACGAACTCCTTTGGTTTTGGCGGATGCAATGCCTCACTCATTTATCGCCGCATTTAGATCGAATCATCATGTCATTACCTCTTTACATTCACGGATACGGCAGCGTCTCGGCAGCGGGTTTAGACTCGGAGGCACTTTACGATGCTTGTATCCATGAGAAATCCGTCAATTCAGACGTAATAGAACGCAGCGTCGGCGAGCAAATGATCTCGTATCAGGTCCGTCCTGTCGATGCCGTTGGCCTGCGAAAACTTGTTCCTAAACACCCACGCTTGCGCCGATCCAGCCCGATTTCAAAATTCTCCATCGCCGCCGCCTGTCAGGCATTGGGGAAAGATCGTATCGCCAAGATTCAGCAGGGTGAATTTCGCCTCGGAATTGTGGTTTCATTTTTCAATGGCTGCATCGGCTACTCGAATCGATTTTACAAAGAGGTGCTCGACGACCCCAAATTTGCGAGCCCCATCCTATTTCCCGAAACCGTCTTTAACGCGCCGGCCAGTCATGTGGCGAGTTATCTCGGATCGGACGGTCCCGTTTACACCTTGATAGGCGACTCCGCGGCATGGTTTTCTGCGGTGAAAGTGGCACAGGGATGGCTACAGGCCGATCAGGTAGATGGCTGCTTGGTGCTCTGCGGCGAGGAGCTAGACTGGCTCTCGACCGAAGGGATTCGTCTTTACTCGAGAAACCTCGAAGCTACCGAAGGTGCGGCGGCGGTATATTTCGAAAACAAACCATCAGACATCCAACTCGATTTTCTCTCACAGCCGTATGGCTACACCTCGCCTGATGAGCGGAAAGTGGCGATTGCCGAGGCTTGGTCCTCGTGTGAGGTGCTGGCAGCATCGGAGAAGAAATCCACCCTTCTGGTAGACGGCCTCACTCGCCAATCCTCATTTGATCGAGACGAGCAAGCCGTGCTCCAATCATGGAATGGCACTAGGGTCAGCCCGCTCAGCACGCTGGGTTACGGAATGGGTGCAAGTTGTGGATTTCAGACCATCATGGCTCTGGAAGCGCTGAAACGCGACTATCAAAGCGCCATCGTCCTGGCGGCGGGTAGCAATCAACACGCTTTCTGCGCCAAGTTCCGCAGAGGCTAAG
>CAYNNY010000025.1:0-25766 GCA_964398555.1 uncultured Verrucomicrobiales bacterium | reverse complement strand
CAACCAAAGCCAGCAACCAAAGCCCGCAACCAACGCCCTCAAACTTCCACCCATGAAACCACGCACCGTTATCATTCTATGGATCGTCGCCGCAGCACTCGGCATCGCGGCCTACTTTGTCAAATTTCACAGCACCGATGCTAACCTTACCAAAACCCACCTAACCTCCGGCGAAAAAATCCTCCCCGACCTAGCCCCCCAAGAGCTCACCAGCGTCACCCTCACTCAAGGTGAGGAAACAACCACAATCACCCGCGATCAAAACAACCTCTGGACCGTCAACGAAAGGAATCACTACCCCGCGAACCACGAACTCCTGAGGAACCTCTTAGGAGCCTTAGGCGAACTGCAAGTCACCCAAGGATACCCATGTTCTCAAGACGACTACGGACGATTCGGAGTCGCCGCAGAAAGCAAAGAAGAAACAGATCTCGGCCTCCGCGTCACCATGACCAATGCCCAAGGAGTTGCTCTCGCCGAAATCTTTCTCGGCAAATACAACGGAGCCGACCGCAAAACGGTAGGCCGCTTCATCCGCATCAGCGGAGATGACTCCGGCGTCTATGTGGCCGGTGAAACCTTCCCCGGAGTTTACGCCGATCCTCCCACCTGGCTTCAAAACGCCTTCATCCACATTGAAAACATCCGCAGTATCGAAGTCAGCGCGCCAAACGACCCCGACTTCAAAACATGGGAAGTGAGCAAAGCCACCTCAGCCGCCCGCTCCCAATTCAAACTAACTGACATCAGCGACCAAGAAACCATGCGCCTCACCTCGACAAAAGGATTACGCAGCCTCTTAGCGGTCACCTCGTTTCAAGATACCCTCACTCCCGCCGAGGCCAAGAAAACAGCCAACCCAGACGCCACGCTCAAACGACAGGTGAAAATCCAAACATTCGACGGCATCCGCTACACCATCACCTTCTGGCCACAGAAAGAAAAACCCATCACCTCGGCCCCAGCGCCCGATCCAGAATCCCCACTCCCTCCAGCCCAAGCCGCCTTCCTCCTCACCGTCGACATCTCAGCCGATCTCACAGAAACGCGCCCTAAGAACCCAGAAGAAAAACCCGAGGACACCAAGCAACTTGACGCCCAATTCCAAACGCGTCAGCAGAGTCTCAAAAAACAAATCGCCCTCACCCAAAGCTTCCAGGGCCGCATCTATCAAGTCGGCCACACCATGCTCACCCCACTCCTCAAATCCCGAAGCGACTTTGTGAGTAAAAAATGATCCGTCCGTAGCGCGAACGTCTCGATCGCTTTAACCCTCGTGGCGAAGCCCTAGCCTAATCAAGACAACAGGAGCTTCGCCGAAAAATTTCAAAACAACCTAATTCATTTTGAGGATACATTCTCGACCCCTCACATCAAAAATCCTAGTTTTATAACCTCTCCTGCGCCGTCTTTCCGCCAATAAGGCTCGCTCGATTGCTGGATCGTGGCTTTAAAACTAGCAGATAAACGGGAGATGAAGAGGAGGTCGAAGCACAGATTTAGCGTTGACCTTTTATCAAAAAATCACTACCCCTACACTTACGTATCACCACGGCACTTTATGAAACAACCTATCCCTCTCTTTCCTCTCTTTCTCGCGGGACTCTTCTGCTCGTCCTCTTTCGCACATGCAGAAAACTCCACTCACAGTAATCCTCCGGGAAAATACAACATCCTCTTCATCATTTCTGATGACCTCAGTGCAACGGCGGTTTCATCCTACGAAAACAAAGCCTGTCACACCCCAAACATTGACCAACTTGCAGCTGAAGGCGTTCGTTTCACACGCACCTACTGCCAATTCCCAACCTGCGGCCCCTCACGAGCCTCACTCATGTCTGGCTACTACCCAGACGCCACACAAACATTTCAATACATCAGTGGCCGTAAAAACATCGGCCCAAATCGTAAAATGTGGGCTCAGTATTTTAAAGAACATGGCTACTACACCGCCCGCGTTTCAAAAATTTTCCACATGGGTATTCCAAGCGGTATCGTGCGTGGCACTGATGGTAAAGATGATCCCGCATGCTGGGTGGAAAAATTCAACAGTAAAAGTCCAGAATCCTTCACGCCTGGTGAGGGTGAACGATTAGAAAAAAACCCAAAAGAACTCCCACCCACACAAAAAGGAGGAGAATATAAAAATAGTAATACCCTTGAATACGTAAAAACTTATGGCGATGAGCTAGAGCTAGCCGATGGACAGACTGCCGCTAAAGCCTGCGAACTCATCAAAAAACACAAAGACAAACGATTCTTTCTCGCCGTCGGATTCGTCCGACCTCACGTCCCCTTCGTTTCTCCCCGCGCATACTACGAACCCTATCCGTGGCAAAAAATTAAACTGCCCCCCAAGGTGAAAAATGATTGGGACGACATCCCTAAAACATGCATCAACTACAAAACAAGTAAAAATTTAAACCTCAATGCCCGTCAGAAAAAAAAGGCGATCGCCGCCTACTACGCCTCAGTTTCCTTTATGGATGCCCAAGTCGGAAAAGTGTTAGCTACTCTCAAGAAAGAAGGTCTAGAGGACAGCACCATCGTCATCTTCACCAGTGATCATGGGTTCTTCCTAGGTGAACATGACTTCTGGATGAAAGTAGGTCTGATGGATGAATCTTCACGCGTCCCCATGATTATCAAAGTTCCCGGCCAAAAACCTGCCGTTTGCCATCATTTTACAGAATTAGTAGATCTCTATCCCACTACCGCAGACCTCTGCGGCCTACCAGTGCCCAAAACACTGCAAGGAAAAGTCCTCACCCAAACCATCGCAGACCCCAGTAAAAAAGTGCGCGATTTCGCTTTCACGAGAACAGTTAAACAAGGCTTTCTCATACGGACAGAAAAATGGGCCCTGATTCAGAATGAAGAAGATGGCTCCAAAGGCCTACAACTCTACGATATGAAAAATGACCCCGGCCAATTTACCAATCTGGCTAAAAATCCAGAATATGCAAACGAACTCAAAAAAATGCAACATAAACTCACCCAGAAACTCAAGGAAGTCCGCACAAACGACCTCGAAATTCGTTACAATTAACAAATAAATACTGAGACCTCGAACAATCTAACAAAGAAAAACCTCCCAGCCATAGCGCTACCGATCACTCCTCTTAAAAGGCAAGAACCCCCTTTCTCCCCCCCCCAGCACAATGTTCACAACCACCTCACTCAAAAAGCGAATTCCTAGCAATATAATGCACTCAATACCACTCCGACAAATCAAACGTCACACCACACTCGGAACATTCGCATACTGGCTCAGCATTGTAGCCATCACACTCACACTCATAGATTCCGCGCAGTGCGAAATAGGCACCTACACGGGGAAATTACAGTATCGCGGCCAATACCGCCAACAATGGTCACTCGGCTCCACTGGGATGTATATTTTTGAATCTTCCTGGTCTGGGATGCGAGTATTGAGAATTTCGAGAGTGGCCCCCGGAAGCCCAGCTGACAAAGCAGGCGTCCTCCTAGAAGACCGAGTTACCGGGGTTTTCGGTAAACCCTTCCACTCCTCGGCCGTGCGACACTGGGGTGGGATTTACCGGGAGTTTTCAGAAGCCATCGAGCGGGCTGAAGGAGGTGACACCAAGCTCCCCTTGACCATCATTCGCCCCGGTGTAGGTCATGTGGAACTCACCCTCGAGCTAAAGCCTGTAGGTCAATTTGGCCCAGCCTACCCGTTTGGTAGTCCCAAGTTTGAGACCATGTACCAGGAAGCCGTCAATGAGTGCTATCAGAGAATCAAAGGGAATACAGGCATTTACTACAGCACAGCTTACATGGCTCTCGTCGTTCTAGGTGATCCGCACTGGAATGATACTACAGGAGAAAAACCCTACCGCTTAGAACTTGACCGTTACGCCAAAGTCATCGCTACAATGGTAAATGGAAATGTCTTAGTCCCCTTGGAACGCCTACTGCCCGATGGCAAACCTAACCCTGCCTTTGATCAGAAAAAACACGTCGGCACCAGACATTGGCACCTCTTTCCCTCATTGATGTTTCTTTCCGAGTATCGTAAAAAAACAGGAGACTCCTCCTATGATGCCGTCATTCAGCGGGGGGCTGATCTCGTTGCTAACCGAGTAATCGACTGGAAAAATGCAGATCAGTTTGGACAAAAATATCCAGATCGTGGTATCATGACCGATGTTGGAGTTGTCGGCTCATACGGAGCCAGCGGCTTTAATGCCATTAACTCCATGGCCGTCATGACACTCGCCATGCTCAAAGAAGCTGGTGCCAAAATCAGCGATGATAAATTTAAAAAATGCTGGCATGAAATGGCCAAATCCACCATCGATTCCGGCTTGATTGCCTACCGATACGGCTCAGATAAAACTAGATCTGCATTCCGAAACGCAGGAGGACTCACAGGAGTCTCACTCTACGACCCCTCACTCCTGAGTGCCGCAGATCGAGAAACCTTCCTCCGAGCTCGGAACTACACAGTGAGTGACTGGGCGAGAGTTCACGATACCTATAACATGTCCTGCGGCACATGGTTAGCGCAGCAGCTGCTCATGACTTTCATGACTCCTGAAGAGCGCGCCTACCACACGGAATACCAACGCACCATTTTCCAATTCTCTCGCCATGCCGAAGGTGCAGGTGGCATTACCTATCTTGGAAATAATATTAACTCGAATAATGGCGACCGCAGTATTGGCATGGCGAATGCCCCAGCCATCAGCATCGGTATAACCTATGCGGCGGCGACAGGTGGCCTAACATGCTTTCCCAATCGTCCATCGAATCAAATTTATGCAGACTTTAAATCCCTCAAAATGGGAATACCGCGTAAGCTCGGTGACTCCCGTGTGTTTGAGACAGAAAACAAAAAAATAAAAATCGCCTCAGATATTATCGACGCCAAAGGCAGAGCGCTTACCCCGCCTAACTACAAAGCCCGCTGGACATTCATCTCCGGCCCAGCCCGCCCATCCTTTTCCCACCCCACCCAAGCAACATCCTCTATCTTCTTCCCGAAAGACGGCGAGTATGAAATTCTCCTACAAGTTGTCCGAGGAAAGTTTATATTAAAAGAACCCATCCGAGTCATCGTAGATACCGTTAAAACACCCGGATACATAAAAGGACTCATCAACATCCGCTACTTTGAACAAGTAAGCTACAAAGACATCATCCCAGACGAGCCGACCCAGTGTATCACAGTAAGAGCCGACAACCTCTATGAAGGTGGGATACAGGTGCAGTATCATGGTAAAAAAAGTGGCGGCTCTTCTCGTTTTTCCGGTGTCCTGATCCCCCCCACCACCGGTAACTACACATTCCAAATCAATAAAAAAGGGCGCTCTCCCGCCCGAATGATCATCAACCCCACCGGCGCATCATCGGATCCAGAAAAAATGGTTTCCGTCTGTAGCAAACTTAAAGAGGAAGGCTCACCCATCCAGCTCAATGCGGGCGTGCCAGTTTATTACGAGATCTTTGTAGGCAACAGACCTCCTCTTATTTTAGAATGGAAAACCCCAGGTTCAAAAAAACAAGAACCCATCAAAAAACAATACCTCGCGGTGAAAGATGAAACAAAAATCCTTAACCAACAACGCCATGTCTCAGTGAAACCTTCTAACGTAGCCGTTTTGCCCCTATGCGTTGAAGGCCCAGGCCCCTACGTCTCAGAGTGGTATAAAGACGGACAACCCATTGACTTCAGTAAAGGAACCTCCGAGGAGCTAGAGATCGGTAACGTCTCCGCTGGACAAGAAGGCCGCTACCATGCCGTCATTTCTCATGCGGGAGGAGTCATCTACAGCAAACCCCTAACACTTTCTTTGGAAACAGAATTTAAATCCGGCGGGCTCTGGATGAGCGGCTATAATGAAATCCCTGATTCCTTAACCACCATTGATGAGTTCAGGGCATTCCCAAGCTACCCGTTCCGCCCAACATCAGGCTCATCACTCGCGTCATTTAATCATAGCGTGGGCGCTAAAAATCTAGGCATCCGCGTTTCAGGCTGGATCACCCCCAGTGAATCCGCCGATTATATATTCAGCACTCACTCAGGCGGAGCAAACGAACTCTGGCTCTCTACTGATTCCTCACCATCAAACATCGTAAATATATCCACAGGCAACACCTCATCAAAAGCACTTCCCCTCAAAGCTGGAAGCCGTTACTACATCGAACTCCTCTATGTCAAAAAAGCCTGGAAATCCACCTTCGATGTAAAATGGAGAATTGCCACAAAACCCGCGTCTGACGCCACACCTATCCCCTCCGCCAATCTGAGCTACCTTCAAGGTGGCAGCTTCTCATCCTCACCAGTGCGTCAAGTATCCAAGGGGCCAAAAATCGCCCGGATTTCAGTAGCAGAAGTGAGTAGCCAAAATTGGAAACGTGTAGAGCTCAGCCCAGGATTTAACTCCCCCATCATTATTGCCACTCCTATTTCACGCGATGCCACCTGTGTGCCCATACTCAGCCGCCTACGTAAGGTCAGTGCAGACTCCTTTGAAATCAAACTCGAAAGAACCGATCGCAAACCTCACGAAATCACCGCCACAGTCTCCATCATCGCCATTGAAGAGGGCGTTTACAATCTCGCCGAACACGGAGTTACCATGGAAGCGGTAAAGCTCTCTTCCAAGATCACAGATACCCATAATACCTGGCGCGGTGAATCTAGACCCTACCAGAATAAATACACAAACCCAGTCGTTCTAGGTCAAGTAATGAGCGCAAATGACCCTCGCTGGTCTGTCTTCTGGAGCGCAGGAAAAACTATCTCAGAACTCCCCAGCTCCAGCGCCCTCAGGGTAGGTAAACACTCAGGAAGCAAACCTAACAAATTCAGCAAAAAAGAAACCCTCGGATACATCGTCATCGAATCCGGCAAGGGACTCATTCAAGGGGTTCATGATCTAGCCTACTCCGCAGGACGTGATTTAAATGCAGAGCAAGGAATCGGAGCCGATGGCAGATGCCACCTCATCAAGGCCGTGCCACGCATCGGAGCCGCCGCACTCAGCTTATCCGGTGTAGATCCAGCCTCTGGAGGTTGGCCCGTGTTATTTGGTGATACCCCGATGCTCCCCGTGGCTTTGACCTTTTTTCTTTATGACGACCATCTGAAAAATGCCCAACAATCTAAAAATACCGGAAAAGTCTCCTATCTTGTTTTTGCAGGACTTCCCACTGGCAATGAAGCCCCCACACCAGGAAATGACCGTTACACCACAAAGCGCAACACGGCCATCACACTCAATAGCTCTGATTGGCTAAGAAACGATGCTGACCCAGAAGGACAGATTCTTACCTATGTCAGCAGACGCAGCCCTAACCACGGCACCCTCTCCGGCTCTGAATCAAATACCATTTACACCCCAAAACCCGGATTCACAGGCTTCGATTCATTTTCCTATACCGTGGTAGATCCCTCCGGAAACAGCACTGTCGGAGAAGTGCTCATTGAGGTCTTAGAATCTCAAAAGTAAACAACCTCGGGGCAAACTCCTCTCCGTGATTTCCTGGTGCGCTTTGCCGGACTTGCCTCGATCAAATAATTCGCTACAAAAAAATTCTTGGCATAGCAAACCAGAGGGCTATGTTTAATCACAATGAAAGCTCACATAAGAACCACCTAGTAAATAGTCTATTCTCGTAAGCTTCACGTGCCTTTTACAATAACAATGCCTTCCACGGCCTTCACTCTCCATCATTCATCTCGATTCTCACCCATCCTCCACACCCGCGTATGCCCTCCAAGACAATGATCACAATAACCTCACCCAAAAACCAAATGCCTAGAAGCTGCACTTCACCACAATACTCACTGCCACCTCACTCAAAAGGCAAATTTCTAGCAGTTAAAATGTTAAGAAATGTTGTGGGAGTTTGTGTGATGACCAGTTCGATTCTACATGCTGAAAATAAAATATCATCATCGATCCCCAGTCTTATTCCTCTTCCGGGAAAACCGCTAACTGTGGATTCCTTTCAGAGTGATTCAGAAACTGAATATCGAGTGGCTGGTCAACCCTGGAGCTGGAGAGGAGGGAAAGTGCTTGAGGGCGACAGCGAAAAGAACAAGAAGGTAATGACTCGGCAGGATGGCAGTCTCTCTTTGACTGGTAATGCATTTTGGTATGTCGAAGGTCAAACGCTTCAACCTGGAGAAGCCATTACGCTCACTATAACACCTTGCATCGGAACGTATCTTGGACTTGTGATTGGAAACACCACATTGGACATTGGTGATTACTCTGACCCTGGAAATGTGATGCCACTTCTTTTTCGAACAGGCCCTACGGAGTGGGATCTAAAAACGAGCTTAGCGATGAAAGGGGGCAGCTTTAGCCTTAGAATGGTTGTCGGGGCTGAGGGTGATGAAAAAGGGAATGTAAAATATAATGAAAAAGGAAAGATGCAATTTAAACCTTTTCCTCGGGGCAATCCTCCTTATGAGGGAAAGCCCGTTCATCTATTAATTGTTCGCGGAAGGGGCGCGCATAAAAATCTAATTTTTTGGCAGATTACCGGCCCATATGCAAATGGGCAGGGGAAATATGAAGATAAAGATTTACCTTTAAATGCTCCGTTTGGCTTGTGCCATTCGGTTGGTGGAAAAAAGTTTTTTCCAACCCCAACAATTACTGACTTTAAACACGGTAAACTTAAGGAACAACTAAAGAAACTACCTTCTCTACGGCTCGCTCCGTGGGTTCCAGAATATCGACCGCATCGTCAAACCTGGGATAATTATCGAATTAAAATGGCTCAAGCAGCCCCTTTACTTAAAAGTGTAAAAGGAACAGGGCAGGTCACAAAAAAAGAGTTAACGAGTATACAAGCGTATTATGAAGCCGCTGCGTTGCCACACAGTAATATGCAAAACTGCAACGTGTTTGCTTTTGGAAAGTGGTCGGGACCATCTGATATGTATCGAATTAGCGGGGATATTTGGTTTTTAAATCACGCGGCAAAAATTGCAGAACGAATTATGGTGATTGGAACCAAAAAAGAAGGGATTCTCCTGACCGCAACAGACAACTGGGACCCAACAACCTGCAAAAGAGAAGTTTCCATTCCGGGGTGGTTTCCGCATTATCGACGTTGCTACTATAAAGAAGATTCCACAATAGTAACTTCATGCGATACGGCTCAGATGTCGTTACTCCGCGCCGTTTCTGCCTTTTGTGTAGAGGTGGCAAAAAACAAAGCGTTGTGGGACAAGGTTCTGCCTGATGGAGATCCAAATCACTTAGGAAAAACGTATCGTGAACGAGCATTGAGTTATTTGGACAAACTCGATGAATCATATCGGCGCATGTATCCTATTCGAATTGAGCCTAAAACCTTTCGTTTCCGTTATCCTGTTATTCCACACGGAAAATCTGAAGATAATCCGGACTGGGGAATTGTCTCATATAACCGCTGGTTTATGTCGATCGCCTCTTTTCCGCCAGCAGCCACAGCCCTAGAACTTTTTGGAGTGCATCCTGAACGGGTTAAAATCTACGACAACATTGTGCAAGCAGGTATTGATAATGTAAAAGAGCACGTGGGCGTAATAAAAAAAGATGGGCACACCATTTGGTGTTGGCCTTATTATACAATAGCGACGGCTCCTCCAGGAGAAGATACGGGACACGGTGGCACCACGCTTAATATGCTTCGTCTTTTCTATGAAGAAAATCGCTATCAATTTCCCGAGCAAGAGATGAAATATTTTGCGGGCACCATTCGCTACCTGGTTTACAACCCAAAGACAGAAAAATCGTCATACTCGATGTCTGGAACCAATAAAAAAGGCGAACCCGAACAAAACAAAAACCCAAACTATGGAAGCATGGTTCGATATGGAAAATATTTCCCAGAAATCGATACCTGGTCGCTGGAAAAAGTCGCCAACGAAAAAAAACCGAACCTACTCAGTATTCTTAATTTGCTGATGCGCCGTGCCGAACGATGGGGCGTTGAAAAATAAGCCCCCTTCAATTTAGATGGTCAACCTTATCGGCAAAAAAAAAATCGTTTTGAGTGCGTTCCATCGGCGGTGATGCTCGTGCTTCCTAAAAACTGCCCCCTGCTGAAATAAAAAAAGCCCCGGTCGCTAAAAAGCAACCGGGGCTTGTGATTTTTGAATACTTCGTTCCAGACTCATGACCAGCCAACCAGTGACTAATCAACCAGTCCACTGGAGCGAAGCGACAGATTACATCATGCCGCCCATTCCACCCATGCCGTGATCGTGACCACCTGCATCAGCAGCTGATGGCTCAGGAAGGTCAGTGATGAGACACTCGGTAGTGAGAAGAAGTCCGGAGATGGATGCTGCGTTTTGGAGTGCTGAACGAGTCACTTTTGTTGGGTCAACCACACCGTCTTCAATGAGGTCGGTGTATTTACCAGTTGCTACATTGTAACCTTCGTTGCCGGAGGCTTTTTTGACGTGTTCAACAATGAGTGCACCTTCGAGACCTGCGTTTGCAGCAAGCTGGCGAAGGGGAGCTTCGATAGCGCGAGCAACGATCTCTGCACCTGTAGCTTCATCACCCTTGAGTCCAAGATCACCGATGTTTGCCTGAGCACGGATAAGAGCGGTTCCACCACCTGCAACGATACCTTCTTCAACGGCAGCGCGAGTAGCGTGAAGGGCGTCTTCAACGCGGGCCTTCTTCTCTTTCATTTCAGTTTCCGTAGCTGCACCAACATTGATAACAGCAACACCACCGGCAAGCTTAGCAAGACGCTCTTGGAGCTTCTCACGATCGTAGTCGGATGAAGTATCTTCGATCTGACGACGGATCTGGTTCACGCGGCCAGTGATGGCTTCGCTAGTGCCTTCACCTTCAACGATGGTGGTGGCGTCCTTCGTGATCGTGATACGCTTAGCGGATCCAAGGTCTTCGAGTTCAACATTTTCAAGCTTGATGCCGAGGTCCTCAGTGATGACTTTACCACCGGTGAGGATAGCGAGGTCTTCGAGCATGGCCTTGCGGCGATCACCAAAGCCAGGAGCTTTCACAGCGGCGATGTTAAGTGTGCCACGAAGCTTGTTCACGACGAGAGCCGCGAGGGCTTCTCCGTCCACGTCCTCAGCAATAATGAGAAGTGGCTTGCCGGTCTTGGCTGCTTTTTCGAGAAGAGGAAGCAGGTCCTTGAGGGAGCTGATCTTCTTTTCGTTAATGAGAATGAGCGCACCTTCAAGGGAACACTCCATTGACTCAGGATCGGTTACGAAGTAAGGGCTGAGGTAGCCTTTGTCGAACTGCATACCTTCGACCACGTCGAGGTTAGTTTCGATTCCTTTGGCTTCTTCAACCGTGATCGTGCCGTCTTTGCCGACTTTGTCCATGGCCTCAGCGATGATACCGCCGATTTCAGTGTCCCAGTTAGCGGAGACCGTAGCGACCTGCTCGATTTCGCTAGTATCGGAAACCTCCTTGGAGATGTTACCCAGCTCGGCTACAAGTGCCTTAGTGGCCTTGAGGATTCCACGCTGAAGTGAGATCGGATTTGCTCCTGCAGTGACGTTGCGAAGACCTTCTTTGTAGATGGCTTCGGCAAGCACGGTTGCGGTAGTGGTTCCGTCACCTGCAATGTCAGATGTTTTGCTGGAAACTTCACGGATGAGCTGTGCTCCCATGTTTTCGTAAGGACACTCAAGTTCGATTTCTTTGGCAACCGTCACACCGTCTTTGGTGATGGTTGGGGAACCGAATTTCTTGTCGATAATGACGTTACGTCCTGCGGGCCCCAGAGTGGCTTTCACAGCGGCAGCGAGCTTTTCAACTCCGCGCATAAGTGACTGACGGGCTGTTTCGTCGAATTGTAATTGTTTAGGCATGATTATATAGTTTTCTAATTGGTTAGTATTTGAGTTGAAATTAGGCTACGATTCCGAGGATGTCGGACTCGGAGAGGATGAGCATGTCTTCCCCGTCGATTTTGACTTCGGTGCCACCGTATTTGGAGATGAGCACTTTGTCGCCAACTTTGACGGAGAATTCGATGGTCTTGCCATCGTCGTCTTTGCCTCCGAGTCCGAGGGATACGACCTCAGCTTCTTGTGGCTTTTCTTGGGCGGAATCAGGAAGAACAATGCCTCCTGATGTGATTTCTTCGGCGTCGAGACGCTTAACGAGGACGCGTTGTCCGAGTGGTGTAATGGTTGACATAATTTTTAGTTTATTGGTTTTAGTATGGGTTGGTTAGTTCGGAAGCACGCTCCATCAACTGACAGAGCGCACTTAAATGGTTTAGGTTAGATGGATCATCCTTTACTCTCTTCTTCGACTACTTCAGCGTCGACTACTTCAGCATCGACAACTTTACCTTTTGCCTGTTTAGGCTCAGGTTTTTCGCCATCTGCTGGAGTGACATCAGGACCGGGAGCACCGGCAGCTCCTTGGGCTGCTTGCGCGGCTTGAGAGAGCTCTTGAAGTGAAGCTTCGAGCTCGGCTGTCGCCGATTTAATCCCATCCAAATCATCAGCCTTGAGTGCGGCTTTAACAGCCTCAATCTTGGTTTCGATTCCAGATTTGATCTCAGCGGGAATTTGCTCACCTTGCTCTTCGAGTTGCTTCTCGACCTGGTTGACCATGTTCTCGGCATTGTTTTTGGTTTCCACTGCTTCGGCGCGCTTGGCATCCTCTTCAGCGTGCTCCTCGGCATCGCGCTTGGCTTTTTCGATCTCCTCATCGGAAAGTCCGCTCGAACCTTCAATTGAGATTTTCTGCTCCTTGCCTGAATTTTTATCCTTGGCTGAAACGTGGAGAATTCCGTTGGCATCAATATCGAAAGTAACTTCAATCTGTGGCGTTCCGCGACGTGCTGGCTCAATGCCATCGAGGCGGAAGTTGCCGAGAAGTTTATTATCATCGAACATTTTACGCTCACCTTGACAGATGCGGATATCCACAGCCGGTTGGTTGTCAGCGGCCGTTGAGAATGTCTGCGATTTCTTCGCGGGGATCGTTGTGTTACGCTCAAGAATAGGTGTGGCCACACTACCCATCGTCTCAATCGAGAGGCTGAGAGGTGTCACATCCAGGAGAAGAACATCGTTCACATCACCAGAGAGCACACCGCCTTGAATCGAGGCGCCAATGGCAACCACTTCATCCGGGTTCACACCTTTGTGGGGTTCTTGACCAGCGAGTTCGCCAGCAATTTCCTGCACCTTGGGCATGCGGGTCATTCCTCCTACGAGAACGAGTTCATCAATCTCACTGGCAGAAACGCCAGCTTCTTTCAAACAGTCGAGCACGGGCTTCCTCGTGCGATCAAACAACTTGTCCGTAATCTGCTCAAGCTTGGCACGGGTAAGCGTGGCTTGAATGTGCTTAGGACCCGTCTGATCTGCGGTGATGAACGGAAGATTGATATCATAGCTTTGTGACGAACTGAGCGCAATTTTTGCTTTCTCAGCTTCTTCACGAATGCGCTGGAGCGCATCAGGCTGACCACTCAGATCGATACCTTCAGCTGATTTAAACTCTTCGACCACCCAGTTAATAAGCGCTTTATCCCAGTCGTCACCACCCAGTTGGGTGTCACCGTCGGTTGCAAGCACTTCGAATACGCCGTCGCCGATTTCCAGCACGGAGATGTCAAAGGTGCCACCACCGAGGTCATAGACGGCGATTTTCTCGTCAGACTTTTTGTCGAGTCCGTAAGCGAGAGCTGCAGCGGTGGGCTCGTTGATGATCCGGCGGACTTTAAGCCCGGCGATTTCACCAGCCGCTTTCGTTGCACTACGCTGAGAGTCGTTGAAATAAGCAGGCACAGTAATCACGGCTTCCGTGATGGTTTCACCAAGTTTAGCTTCTGCATCTTGCTTCAGCTTTCCGAGAATCATTGCTGAGATCTCCTGCGGTGAGTAAGTTTTTGTTTCACCTCCAACCTCGACTTCAATGTGAGCATCGCCGTTATCGGCCTTGACCACCTTGTAGGGAAGTTTTTTATCTTCATCACTGAGTTCATCAAACTTGCGACCAATCAGTCGCTTCGCGGAGAAGATTGTATTTTTGGGATTAGTGACGCCCTGACGCTTAGCGGCCTGACCGACGAGACGTTCGCCGCTTTTGGTAAAAGCAACGACGGAGGGAGTGGTGCGGGCACCTTCTGAGTTTTCGAGGACCGAGGATTCTTTACCGTCCATCACTGCCATGCAGGAGTTCGTGGTTCCGAGGTCAATTCCTAATATTTTAGCCATAATTTTGGTTGGTTTAGTTTTTGCTTGTTTAATTTTTGGTTATTAAATGATCAGACTAGCTGATCGGACATTTGAAATGAATGGATGCATTCGCAACATCCAGCTCCTCTTATGCAAATCACATGCCAACCTCCAAAGAAACAACCCAACACACTTACAATGAGCAAGTTAAAGAAAAACCTCATTTCAAACACCTCTCCTCCAGAAAGAAAAGCGACAATATGTCTCATCTGGCATCGCGCCGTATAGACAAATTGACACAGTGCGCCAATTCGGAACCGCCGAAACAGAGCCATGAAAAAGAGCCACGGAAAACCGTGACTCTTGATCAAATTAAAATAATCAGTCGAGGACTGATGATGGTTATTTAGCGTATTCCACAGGAGCTGGAACATCATTAAACTGTGGAAGAGGACGCAGCTTAGCTGGCTTCTCTTCGCCAGTGCAACAACCGCAAGAGGAAAGGGCAACACCACCGGCAACGGCGGACAACATGACTAGGATACGTAGTGCTTTCATAATATTGTTTCAGGAACGTGAATGTTTTGACGGATTTTTGACCACCTGACAAGAAAAAAGGACGGGCGTATCAATAATACGACCCGTCCTTGACTCAAATGAGAGCGGTGTGCTTACTTAGCAGATACATCCTGAACGGGTGGAACCGTTGTCTCAGGCTTAGATCCACATGAAGTGCTCAGGGCAAGACCAAGAGCGGCAGCAAGAATAATAGCAATTTTCATAATTAAATATTTTATTGTTAGTTTGGGTGATAAGAAAAATAATTTTCTACTTAACTTACTTAGCAGGTGCTACGTAGGCAGGAGCTGGCTCAGGAGTTTTTGAGCAGCAAGAGGCACTTACCATGACTCCGCATGCAGCGGCGGCGATTGCGATGATTTTAATCATTTTCATAATTTTATTAGTTTTGGTTTTTAGGTTTGAGTTGAACAAGCAAAAGCTAACGAGCTTTCGTTTCGACGCCTACCAATCTATTGTTAAACCAATGGATTGCAAGCGAGAAAATAGAAAATATGAAAAAACGGTACATTTAGCGCTTCTCTATCGCAATCAAAGTAATGTCATCCATCTGAGGCAAATCCCCTACAAATAAAGACACCGCTTGCCGGATAGAATCCACCACCGCCTCGGCGCCCATAGGAGCGGATTTGAGAAATTCATCCTCTAATCGCTTGGAGCCAAACTCGTTATCCTCTTTATTAACAGCCTCACAAACCCCGTCTGTGTATAACAACAAACAATCACCTGACTCCATATGCATGGGGAAATCTTTGGTCACCCGCTCAAAAACATCGCCCTCATCAATACCAATAGCCAAACCAGGAGGCTTAATCAACTCAACCGTTCTCGTATTGCTGCGGAACATGAGTGGGGCATCATGGCCTGCACGGGATAAAAGAAGATCCCCAGTGCCATGAGTCAGCACGACATACGCCAGGCTGACAAACATATCCTCGCGAACATCAGGAAATAAATGGCGATTCACCTGATTAAGCGCCTCAGATGGACTCGATGTATTTTTTGATGTCAGACGCAGCACACTCCGGCACATCGCCATCAGGAGTCCGGCGGGAACTCCCTTACCTGTAACATCCGCAATCACAACTCCCGACTTACCCCCCTCAAGATCCATGTAATCGAAATAATCTCCACTGATCATCCTAGCTGGCGTATTACTACCACTAACGCGGTAACCGGGAATATGAGGTTCGCTGGTTGGCAATAAAACATTCTGCACATCGCGGGCCGTGCGTAACTCAGCATCCATCTTACGCTTCTCTGCAAGCTCTTGATGAATCATCGCGTTCCCCATCGCGAAAGCCGACTGCTCAGCAACGGAGCGAAAGACCTCAAAATCATTATGAGAAAATCCACCATTCTGGAGACCTTTCACCACAGCAACCACACCTAAATCCCGGCCTCCATGTGTGAGCGGAGATAAGAGCGCCGAGACATTCTCCTCATAACGCACGAAATCATCACGAAATGACTCATGATCCTTCACATTCGGGATATGAAGACTTTCCCCAGCAGCCAGAGCGGCACCAATCACACCTTCATCCACGGACACCTTGGCCAGTCTCATATAACTGTCCAGAGCACGAGGATCACGCTGGGCACGATGCCTAATCTCCACAGGCACTCCTACCAAGGGCGGACAGTCTTTTGAAATATACTTGGGAACCAAGTTTTTCCGATCATCACTCAAAAGATACAGAACGCCCCCATCGGCACCGAGCACTTTACTAAACCCATCGACAATCTCCTTATTGAGTTGGTTCCGAGTGATGTCTTTTTCTATGGCCTCCCCCAAATGGTGAAGAAAGTCGAACATCCTCAGCTCCTCACCTAAAATATCTTCCTTTTCCTTTTCCGTCTGCTGAAGGCGGATACCCGCCTTACGCAGTGCCAGAAGGCAGATAACAAACAACACGGCCGTCACCCCTACCATTGTCGAGATGAGATCAACCTTGGCTAACAAACAAGAGAATTGATGAGTAATGACCACGAGCAATCGTTAAAAATAATGGCCATGCAGCCCCTGAATAAAACCTATCATTGTTCAGTTTCTTTTTTTAGCTTCCACCTCAGCTTCGAGAAAATCGAGCACCGTGCCAAACTTTTCCACATTACGGTCATCAGCCTCACAAAGTTTTTGATGTGCCTCCAGAACGGCCGGAGCATTGGCTGGCTTCTGGCTCGCGCCATTGTAGGGTTTAAGCTCCCCCCGAATCCGATCTATCTGGTCACGCCAAACCGCATCCTTTGGCTCGATCTCCATCAAAGCATTAAGCCCAAGATCCTCCAGCGACTTCCGATTCCTATTTCCCGGCTCAGCAATCTGCAACACTCCGCTAGGACGCTTCATCAACCGCATCGCCAACCCGGCAAGAGTGCCCATGAATGTAGAATCCATCCCAGTGCATGCCGTCAGGTCCACGACCACACAATCAACACCATGATCAATCTCATCATCGGCCCATTTTTTGAGCGCGGAACTGTTAAGAAAAGATCCTTTTCCCTCACAACGGATCCATGAGAATTCGCTTTCGCGATATGTTAAAATTGAGTTTTCTGTACTCACTCTAGGTAAAGAGGTTAAAAAGGGGCGATGCGAACGAAAGTAGTCCATCTTTAGACTTAGGTCAACCATACAGAAAAGTTATTTCATCATTTCCACAGATATGATCGTTTTTCAGCAATCACCCGACTCCCTCGAAACAACTGAACGCGCCAGGCAAGCACCCGACCCCCAACCCGATAATTCTCTCCGGTGATGTGAAACTCTATTTTTCCAGCCTCGACGTCATCGGGAAGGTCTCGGCTCATCCGCAGCACTTTAGAAGCGGTTGCCGCCTGTTGGTAATCCATCACCACCTTCATCTCCCCCGCCCCCATTTGATCGCGCGCCCACTCCACGGTGTAGTAATGACCCAGCCTACTTTTCCGCTCCTCCATTGTCACCGCCCCACGGGATCGGTAAAATTGCTCACCTCGGGACATTTCAGCGTCACGATCCACTGGGTCAACATCCTGTAAATGATAGTGCCTGACCTGTAACAAGTCGTCATCCCGACTCGCACAAGATACCAAACAGCCGACAAGGATAAAAATAAAAAGGTAGTCACATAATCTCGTTCGCACGCTCCTCATTAACGCGCCATAAGAAAAAAACCAATATCGAAATTTCCAAATCGCCAACGGGCTGTGATTTGTCTATGTTTCGCAGCATGGATTCAGCCATCGAAACCCGCCTTCAACAATTTATTCAAAGCAAAGGACTGCGTAACACCCCGCAGCGGAATGCCATTGTCGAGGCCATCTTCTCCTCCGATGAACACTTTACAGCCGATGAACTATGGGACCGAATCCGCAATACCCAGTCGCGTTCATCACGAGCCACCGTTTACCGCACCATCTCCTTACTCGTTGAAGCAGGCCTGCTCCATGAGATAGAACTCGGTGACGACCAAAAAACTTACGACCCCAACTTCGTCGACAGTCCAGCGCACAACCACCTAGTCTGTATCGACTGCGGCAAAGTAATCGAGTTTGAAGATGATCACATCCAATTACTCAACGACTGTGTGGCGCGCCGACTCGGGTTCCGCCCCTCTAAACAATCCCTCGTGATCGAAGCCTGCTGTGAAAAACTTCGCCTCCACGGACGCTGCGACAACTTGATTGAAGCCCGCATTCAAGGAAAACGGCTGCCTAATAAACGCTAAGCCAGCCCTCTTAAAATTGCTCGGAGTCACCACGTCGATTTTTTCGTTTCCGAACGGAAACTCGGCCACCTCGCGCCGCTCGAAATGGATCAAACACACTATCCATCCCCACCCCCTTGATTTCAAAGACCACCTGCATCAACTCACCCAGCTGCCCCTTGGGGAATCCACGCTCCGCAAACCACTGAAGGTATTCCGGCGGCAAATCCATGATCGGCACTCCACGCGGCGGGAACTCCTTAGGCCCAAATCGACCAAACGGCATGTGAGTATTTCCGATTTCGCCAAGCAGATCCCTAAAATCTTCGCGGTCGATTTCGGTAAAATCCATGATTAAAGCGCTGGGCTTTCCACCACGGCGTAGGCGTTGTGGTTGTGGATGGACTCATAGTTCTCAGCCTCTACCCGATACCATAGAATATTATCCTGGGCATTGGATTTACCCGCAATGTTACGCACCAGATCCTCAACGAAAACGGGATTTTCGTAAGCCCGCTCCGTCACCGCCTTTTCATCGGGACGCTTCAGTAGGCTGTAGAGCTCGCAGCTGGCCGAGGATTCCACCAAATCAATGAGATCTTCAATCCAGATGGGATCTTTCGAGCGAACCGTATAGGTGACGGTTCCCCGCTGATTATGTGCACCATACTCGCTAATCGCTTTCGAACATGGGCATAGCGTCGCGACAGGGACAATCACCGTCAGTGCGAAGTCAGTATGGCCATCCACGTCCACCTCGGATTCAAAGACGACCTCATAGTCCATCACTCCGGGCATCTTGGTGACCGGCGCCGGCTTGGTCCGAAAAAAAGGAAACCTAAATTCCACATGGGCCTTGCGCGCCTCAAGCCGACCCAGCAACTCGGTTGGAATGGCGGCCATTTCACGCACATCGAGACAGTTGCCGTGTGAGTTCAACACCTCCACAAATCGGCTCATGTGAGTCCCCTTAAAATGATGGGGAAGATCTACAGCTAGTGCTGTGGTCGCAACGGTCCGTTGCGTGCTGCCGTCTTTGTTGCGCACCTTCAGAGGAAAGCGCAAGGCTTTGACGCCAACGCGGTCGATCGCAATATTGCGATCATCAGATTCGTTTTGTGTATCCTTCAGTTCATGCATGTCGGTTCGCAATGAATCGTTAATTTCTACCAAGAGACGGCAAAGAAAAAAGCCTGCCCGGATTGAATCGGGCAGGCTTAAAAATGATTTAAATCACCTGACCTCTTAATTAACCAAGAAGGTTACATGCGCGAGCACGCTTGATCTCACGTGTAATCTTGCGGTGAAGCTTGGCAGAAACACCCGTCACGCGACGTGGAAGAATTTTGCCAGTCGATGAGGTGAACTTCTGAAGAAGGTCCGTGTTTTTGTAATCGACCTCAGCAGCAGGAATGTCGTGACGACGGTGCGGCATAGGGCGGTTGGCCTTCCAGAAAGAAATGCGGCGTTCCTTGTTTTTAGGAGTAGATATGGATGACATGATTTTAGTATCGTTAATAGATGAAAAGATAAAGAAAACTAGCGCAGCTCACGGTGAAGAGTGCGGCGGCGGAGAAAAGGGTTATACTTAATCTTCTCCAGACGTCCTGGAGTGTTCAAGCTTTTCTTGTTACGGGTAGAGTTGTAGCGGGAAGTCGGCTTTCCTTCAGCCTTGGCTTCCGTGCATTCGAGGATAATGATATCGCGTGCCATGATCTTAATTAAGTTTTAGTGTTTTGAAAGTGTCTTGTGTGAGCTACTGCTGTGACTCAATTACCCGTGAAGGGTAGCGGGGACGCGCAAATTACGCATTTTCGGCTATTGGTCAAGCAGAGAATCTTCAGAATGGGTATTTTTCTGCTTTTTAGCGCATCGCGCCGCTGGAAAAGCTAAATTCAGAACCGCCGTTACGATTCCCTAAGTTGTCACTCTCCTTTTCCCAACGGGACTGGCACTGCACAGTGAATCGGGCAAAAGGTATAGCTTCGAGCCTCTCCTTGGGGATTTTCTCACCAGACATCTCACAAATTCCGTAAGCGCCGCGATTACAACGAGCAAGAGCTTGCTCAATCTCGCTGAGTGAATCCTGCTCCTTAGCGAGCAAATTCAAGGCAAAATCACGGTCGTAGGAGTCACTACCGGCATCACCCGAGTGCTGACCTCCGGCACCGGTCTCCATGCCGTCTGTGTTCTTCAAGGTATCGTGAGTCACACCATACATGGCATCAAGCAGTCCGTCGCGTAAATCCAGAAGCTTCTGATGCTGTTTTTTTGCAAACCCCTTGAGTTCGACCGGCTTTTCAACAGGTAGCACGATGCGCCTAGTAGCTGCAGCCTTTGCTGCAGGGGCTTTCTTGGCGGCCACCTTTTTTGCGGCGGCCTTTTTCACCACCTTCTTAGCAGGAGCCTTTGAAGCGGTTTTCTTAGTGGCTTTTGAAGCAACTTTTTTAGCTGCTTTCGGGGCTGATTTTGTAGTCGTTTTTTTCTTTGCGGCCATAGGATGAATGGAATGAAAAGAGCTTCGATACACAGGCTGAACACCTGCGCGAGACACACCTCAAATTAAAGGACGGCAATCGCTAATCGTTATCACCCCTCTGTGCAAGCGAAATCTCCGAGATTTCGCGGCATCTGACCTCACCATCTACTCCCACTACCTGAGATTTAACGTTTCCTCTTAGCTTCGTATTTTTTCTTTTCTAACATCACCCAGACCTGATCGGCATCGGAAAGCTTACGAAACGACGTGGTGCCACGATTCCCATCAGGATCAGTCAAGATTACCTTGCTTGATTGAAACCGAGACAGCTTGGCAAATGTCTTGCGCCCATCCCGGCTAGTCCACATCCGGTAGCCTCGCTTCTCAAGCTTTTCACGCCAGACCCCATAATCATCCTCGGCTTTACTGACGTCCCTTTTGATCCGGCTCCAGTAATAGTCGGCACTATCTTTTTTATAGCCACGATAGCGAACCACCACAGCCCCCCTAGGAGAAAGAATCAGCACGGTGGGATTCCCACTCACCTTGTAGCGCTTTTTGAGTTGATCGATATAGTTTTTCTTCCTCGTCTTGATGTCATTATACTCACCCATCCCCAGCTCACCTCTATTCTCCACCTTGATATACTCGTCCATCCGCACACGCACCAAGCGTTGAGACGCCCACGCATCAAATCCTGCATTGGAAAACAAATCATCACTCAATTTCCGGCAAAGCGGGCTGCGGCTACTATTGGTGAACCAAATCAACATAGGCTTCCCTGATTGCCGCGACTGCTTCGAAGCTTCAATAAAGCTAGTGTTCCAGGATTTATTCTCCGGCTGCTTCCACAACTGATCAAGCCCACCAGGCATGGGCACATTCACATCTTCCGGCGCCCAAACAATATCAGATTCCGAAGCAATCGAGGAAGAACTCACCGAGGATACCGCTTCACCACCACTCACGGCAGCATCAAACCCGGTGATCCGTCCTCCAGCCTGCTTATACGCCTCCATCCGAGCACCCGTTGGATCATCCTCCGGATCAGACTTACTCAATGAGCCGCATGAAACCAAGGCCATGCAGGAGAGAGAAACGACAAACCACGGATTTGAACACATGCAAAAGCTTTACCCTCATCACGCCACTTGGCAATCTAGAATTTCCAGCCCCACAAATCAAGACCCCACTGCAATCGTTTTTCTAAAAATTCGGGTGGCAACATCTTTATTCTCACCGTATCTTGTTACCAAACAATCCGCCCCACTCTCATCATGCCCAACTCACCCGATAGCCCGATCCATCTCGAAGGCCAGCTCCTCCTTGCTGATCCGTCACTGCGCGATGGCATATTTAATAAAACCGTCATCTTTCTGGCCGAGCATACAAGCGAAGACGGTGCCTACGGATTAATCCTCAACCATCCCACCGACCAAACCGTTGGCGACATCTTACCGAAAGAAGAGTTCAAGGAACTCCAAAACGTCCACGTCCACATTGGAGGCCCCATCGAGCAGGAGCAACTCACTTTCGCTGTATTCTCCACGAAACAAAACAATCAATTCCAGCTCAGCACACGTATCTCAGCGGAAGAGGCCATCAAACACGCCCAACAACCCGGCACACTGGTGCGGGCCTTTGCCGGCCACTCGGGCTGGACATCGGGCCAACTCGAAAGCGAACTACGACAGAACACATGGATCACCGCCCAACCAGACAGCCATCTGCTGGTGAATGAACACGAGAAAAAACTGTGGGCTGAGCTGCTTCGCAAAATCTCACCCTTCCACAAAATACTCGCTGAAGCCCCCGACGACATCTTCACCAATTGAAAAGCCCCCCACCTCTAATACCTCCGCCAAACGGAGGGCATAAAGAGCACTAAAATAGCATACAGCTCTAGACGGCCAAGAATCATCAGCAAGGAGAGAAACACTTTTGTTACAGGCATCAAATGCCCAAAATCCTCCATCGGCCCGACATCGCCAAACCCAGGGCCAATGTTGGCCAAGGTAGCCACCACACAACCAAACGCCGTCAGCATATCCATCTGATTGCCCGCTTCGATCAGCGCCACCACAAAACAGGACATCAGCATAATAAAGGCATAGAGCGCCACAAACACAACGGTCTGGGCCCGCTCATTACTGCCCAGAGCATTGCCGTTCACATGCATCCGGAACACTCGGTTCGGACGGAAAGCCCGCACAATTTCAAATCGAGCGGTCTTAAAAAAGACAATCAGCCGACTGACCTTCAGCCCCCCTGCCGTCGAGCCCGAACACCCACCTAACAACATCATCCCCGCTAATAAAATTAAAGCGAACCCTGGCCAAACCGTATAATCTACCGTGCCAAATCCCGTCGTTGAGGCAATGGAGGTCACAGTGAACCACACCTGCCTGAGCGCCGTCAAATAGTCCAGACTCTGTGAACTGGCCACGCCACTGGTAATGATCACCGTAGCCGCAAAACACAGCACCATAAAAAACAAACCCTCCTCATCATCGCGCAGACGCTTCCAACGCTTTCTCAGCAACACGACCCAAAACAGAAAGCTGATACTACAAACCACCATAAACAAACTCAGCCACAGCTCGATCAACCAGCCATTCCCCCAATTTGAGTAATACGCGATACTTTCATTATGCGGACTGAAGCCACCGGTGGAAACTACCGTGAAAGCATGGCTAACCGCATTGTAGGTGGTCAATCCCATCGCCTTGAGCCCTACCACACAAGCCGCTGTGATACAGACATAGACATACCAAAGCGTCATCGCCGTATCGCGAATCCGCGCCGTGGTCGCCTCCCCGGTCTGAAACGATGACTCGTTGCGAAACAAGGACTTCGACCCCATTCCGAGATAGGAAAGGATCGCCACAAAAAGCACCAGAATACCCATACCGCCCATCCACTGGGTCACGGAGCGCCACAGCAAAATACCTCTCGGCCACGATGCTATATCTGCCATCACCGTTGAACCCGTAGTCGTAAATCCGGAAACCGACTCAAACAAAGCATCAGCCCATGGCAAACTCGGCGAGCCTAGCACATAGGGCAGACTTCCAAAAACCCCACACATAATCCACCCCAAACCCACCACGACAATACCCTCACGTCGAGGAATCCGATCCACCTTCACCATCCCGCCCAGCACCAGCAGGCCACCACCTAGCGCCGTGATCATCGCAGAAAAAAACAACGGATGCGGATCATCCAACTCTGACGCCGAATCCATCCACGCAAATACACCACACGCCGCCATCGCCATGCTCTCAAGCAAGAGCAAGGCCCCTAAAAATTTGGAGAGGATGCGTAAATTCATGATCGGTTAAATAAGCTACCTTACCAGCTTGAGGAACTTCTTCCGAACTTTCGGTGCCACCATGGCATAAACGGTATCCCCGGGATGGAGAACATCCTCGGGCCCAGGCACCGTGGCATGCAGCCCGCGCATCAGCGCCACCAGGATACAGCCTTCCGGCCATTCAATTTCCGATACCATGTGCTCAGCAGCCAATGAGCCACTCGCCACCTCGGTTTCGATCACCTCGCCTGCACCAATTTTTTTCACGGTGTGAAAGCTGTCGGAGGTCAGAAAGCGCTCGATCTCCCGGCGCGCGGCATCGCGCGGACTCACCGCAGCCAACACACCAAAATGCCTTCCACTTGCACTGATCGCCTTGGCGTAGTCAGCCCGGTGGATTAAAGTCAGGCAATTCTTGGCACCCAAATTATTAGCCTGCAGGCAAGACATCACATTATCCTCGTCACTACCACAGGCAGCGACAAAAAAATCAGCATCGCCCACCTGCTCTTCCTCAAGCTCCGCAAGCACCGTGCCATCAATATTAATCACCGTCGTATTCGAAAGTAAACCGGTCAACTCTTCAGCACGTTGAGGATCGCGCTCCAGAATTCTCACCTTGCACTGAAAACTCTCCAACATCTGCGCCAAAGAAAATCCATACTCACCACCACCAAAGATCACCACGCGCAGCGCCTCCTCCGCGCTTTCACCCTTTTGCAAACGGAGAGCCAGCTTCCTCAGCCTATTCGGGTCGCCAAAAATAGTAACCACATCCCCTACCGTCAACGCATCTTCAGCCGTTGGCACAAAATGCTCACCCCCACGTGTGATCGACGCCACGCGAGTTCGCTCGGGTGCTTTAAGATCAACCAAGCGCTTCCCCACCGCATCACTGCGCTCCCCAATCCGGACCTGCTGAAGCTCAATCCGTCCGCGAGCCACCTCTTCAACCAGTAGTGAATTTGGGTTCCGGATAAATTTAGAGAGCTCAATCGCACTCAATCGTTCCGAGCTAAAAGTATGATCCACACCAAAATGCCCCCGGTAATCAAACAACCACTCCTCTCGCTGCAACCGTGGATGCACCCGCGCAATCACCTTCTTGGCATCGAGCTTCTTCGCCATCGAAGCCGCCATCAAGTTCACTGGAGCATCACTCGTCAGGGCAAGAAACAAGTCACACTCAGCCACTCCGGCCTCCACCAACAAACTAGCCGTCGCCCCACTCCCGGTCAAAACCCGACCATCAATCTGCTGCTCCAGCTCATCAGCCACCTTCACATCGTTTTCAATCACCACAATGCTATGCGCCTCTCGTGATAACGACAACGCCAGATGACGCCCAATTTCCCCTGCTCCTACAATAATGATATTCATAGACTCAGCCATCTGGCCGCGAACGAGTTCTGCCACTCTCTAGCATCAATTGCAAGGATGATCACACATCTTCATCTGAAGCGCATGACGGATTTTTTCATGAGACAGCTTCAAATAGACAATACTCAAAGGACAACAATCCACCCAACACATCCTTCC
>CAYNNY010000024.1:14882-26609 GCA_964398555.1 uncultured Verrucomicrobiales bacterium | reverse complement strand
CCACATGCACTCCGGCGGATATCACCTACCCCACAGACATGAAGCTGCTCAACCAAAAACCGTTTTAATGTTGAATCCCGCTGGGATTCGCTAGCTTCTATGACTGTAAACACAGGGTATCGGCGGCTCGCCTCAACCCTGTGCTATGATATTCAATCCCTCTGGGATAAAACTGCACCTCTGGAGCGTCACTGGGGATCCTGGGCGGAGTCCGAAAACTTATGTCTAAAAACTCAGGGGGGCGTTGCCCTAGGCTACGATAGGTTGCACCGTTGGTGCGGAAGACACGATGAGTGCTGTTGTTTTAGTGCCATTATCTTCAGCGGGTGATTAGCTCTGCCAGTTTAAGCATGTCCTCTTCGCGGTGGCTGGCGCTGATGGTGATGCGGAGCCGAGCTGTGTTTCTTGGCACGGTGGGGAATCGGATGGCGGGGACTAGTATGCCGGCTTCGCGAAGTGTTGCTGAGAGCTTGAGGGCGTCCTCGGATTTGCCGACCATCCATGGAATGATGGATGAGGTGGCTTTGCCTTCGAGGTGGCAGGCCTGACGGAAGAGTTCGATATTTACCCAGAGTTTTTGGCGGAGCTGTGCGCCTTCCTCGCTGCGGATGAGTTTGATCGCTGCCGCTGCGGCTGCGGCTTGGGCTGGGGGCGGGGCGGTGGAGTAGATGAATGAGCGGGCGCGATTGACGAGGAGGTCTGACCACGCTTGATTCGTGGCGAGGTAGCCTCCTGCGACACCTGCGGCTTTTCCCAGAGTGCCCATGTGGAAATCGATGTGGGACTGGATGTTTAATTTTTCCGCAAGCCCCATGCCGGTGGGGCCGATGATTCCCAGCGCGTGGGCCTCGTCCACCATCAGCAGGGCGTTGTGTTGTCGGGTGAGGGTGGTGATTTCCTGGAGTGGAGCAGCATCGCCATCCATGCTGAAAATGGATTCCGTGACCACGAGGGTGCGGGTTTCTGCTGACGCCTGAGCCTCGGTGGATATGAGCAGAGCCTCGAGCTTTTTGAGATGGTTGTGGGGAAAAATGCGCAAGGTGGCTCCGCTCATGCGTGCGCCATCGATCAGGCTGGCATGGCAGAGTTTGTCCATGATGACGGTGTCGTCTTTTTGGAGGAGCGCGGTGAGCACACCAACAGAGGTGGCATAACCCGTGGAAAAGGTGAGGGCGGCTGACGTTCCTTTGGCATCGGCCAGGAGATGCTCGAGCTCTCTGTGCGGCTCCACGGTGCCGCAGATTAGTCGGGATGCGGTGGAGCCTGCGCCGTATTTCGCGATGGCGTCTTGATACGCTTTTTTGATTTTGGGGTGCTGGGCCAGCCCCAGGTAATCATTCGATGCGAAGTTGATCAGTGAGCCGCAGGACTCAGGGATCTTGCGGAGCAGAGATGCCTGTTCCAATTTGGCGAGTTCATCAATGGGGCTGCGCATGGGGGCGTCGGGAAACAGGTGTCAGGTGTTGCTGATCTGCTATGTGTTTAGCGCGCGGCTGGGCGTTCGAGGGACCAGCGGAGAAGGCGCTCGGAGTCTCTCCAGATCGTGCTTGAGGAGGCACCGAAGACGACGACGATAGAGGTGCGACCATTGAGTGTGCCACTGGAAATGAGGCATCGGCCCGAGGCGTTGGTGGTGCCGGTTTTCATGCCATTGCAGTAGGAGACGCTACGGAGGACACGGTTGGTGTTTTTGAGATACTTGGTGCGGCCATTGGCATACTGGAAGGTGTATCCTTTGGTTTGAATGATACCACGGATGGTGGGGTTTTTAAAGGCGGCGCGGGCGCAGATCGCCATATCGCGAGCGGTGGAATACTGGCCGCTGGCGGTGAGTCCGTGGGGGTTGAGAAAGTGGGATTCGTGCATGCCCAGGCTGCGGGCTTTTCTGTTCATCACGGTGGAAAACTGGCTTTCGCTGCCCGCCACACTGCGGGCCAGGGCGCGGGCCACATCATTGCCGCTTTTGACGAGCAGAGCTCCGAGTAGTTTGCGGCGGGTGTAAACTTCGCCGGGGAGGATGCCTAGCTTGGTGGGCTCTACCCAGGTGTCGCTCTTGGCGATGGTGAACCGTTGGTTGATATTACCGTGGTCGAGCACGCAGAGGGCGGTCAGGAGTTTTTGGGTGCTGGCGACGGCGCAGCGTTGGCGGGCATTTTTTTCATAGATGACCCGGCCGCTCATGTAGTCGACGACGATGGCGCGTTTGGCTCCAATCGACGGGGCTGCTTTACGCGGGATCGTGCCTACTTTGGTGGGGGCGGCAACGAGCGGAAGAATGGAGAAGAGCAGGGAGAAAATGGCAAGACGCATAAAAAATGTGGGATGAATACTCGGCCATGGTCTACCATCAGGGAGGTAAGTCAAGGGGGAAGAGAATATGAAAAATGATCCATTTAGAATTTCACACTTCGGCTTTTTTTGGGTAGTGTGTGCGCAGCAAGTGGAATTTATTGACGAATATTGGCGAGCGGTTGTAGAGATTTTGATCATCTGGGTCTGTCTCTATCAGATTTACCGTGCATTTAGGAATACTCGGGGTGCGAGGATTTTGGTGGGCTTGGCTTTGTTACTGATGGTTTTGTCATCGGTGTCACTGATTCTTGATCTTAAAGTGATCTGGTGGTTTATGAAGCATTTGCTGGTGGGTATGGCCGCCGCGCTGCTGATTATTTTCCAGCCTGAACTGAGGAATGCGTTGGCAAAATTGGGCAGTAGTAAGTTGTTTTCTTTTTCCCAAACCCAGCGGCATGAGTTTCTGGATACCTTTGCGCAGGCGGTGAGTCAGTTGTCTAAAAAGCGGATCGGTGCTTTGTTTGCTTTTGAGCGATCGATTTCTCTACGCGAGCATCTTAAAACGGGGGTGGAGCTGGATGCTTTGTTTTCACCGGAGTTCGTCCTGACGATTTTTCACCCCAAAACAGCTCTGCACGATGGCGGTATGATCATTGCTCACAACCGGGTGGCGGGGGCGGGGTGTGTGTTTCCCGTGAGTTCGCGCGAGTTAGCCGATCGGACGACGGGTTTGCGGCATCGGGCAGCGATCGGGATCACGGAGGAGGCTGATTGCGTGGTCGTGGTGGTGAGTGAGGAGACCGGGCAGGTGTCGATTTGTGTGGATGGCAAGCTGATGAGAGGCTTGAGTGAGGAAGTATTCCGCGAGAAAATGGAAACGATCTTTTTACCTAAGGAAAAAAATGATGAAGAACAGACTGAAAAAGAATTGGCCGATAAAGCTAGCGACTCTGATCGTCGCGGTCGTGATCTGGTTTCTGATTAAGTACATGCTCTATAATGAAACCAAGCAAGAGACTCGGTCTCCGGTTTTTGAGCAGCGTGTGATGTGAGTGGAGACGACCCGACCCTACCGATGGTTGGTGGGGTCATGGGGTATTTAACTGAGAATTTATCATGAAGGGTTTTTTTATTACAGGAACGGATACGGATGCGGGGAAGACTTATGTCACTTCTCTGATGATTAAGGCGCTGCGTGCGGAGAAGGTGGATGCCGTGGGGTATAAACCGATTTGCTGCGGTGGACGCGAGGATGCTTATGCGTTGCAAGAGGCTTCGGGTGGCGATGCCGGTGGGGCGCTTGATTTGCATAAGGTGAATCCCTATTGGGCGCGCACCCCAGCGGCACCTTATGTCGCGGATATGTTTGAGAAAAAGAAGCTGGAGGTGGAGTCGTTGATTCAGGGGGCTCGGAATCTTGGTGCTGAGCACGATGCTGTCATCGTTGAAGGTGTCGGCGGCTGGCTGGTGCCTATTTTAAAAGACTACATGGTAGCGGATCTTGCCAAGGATATGGGCTTGCCCGTGATTTTGGTGGTGGGGAATAAGTTAGGAGCTTTGAATCACACGCTGCTGACCGTGCAGTCGATGCGCAGTGCGGGGATCGAGCCTGTGGGATTGATTGTGAATAATTTATTTGAAGAGCTGGATACCGCTACGGTGACGAACCAGAGTCTGGTGGAGGATCTGACGGGTATCCCATTGTTAGCCGATGTGATTCAAGGTCAGGAAGAGATTGAGCCGTGGCCATTTTTGGAGTTGCTGGGGCATTAGTCATTGGACATTGGAGGAGAGCTGTATAGAAAGAGTGCCATGATTGACATGTTGGTGAGGCTGTATGAGTTGCCGGATACGCAGGAGGTGTATGCCCGGGTGGAGTCGCAGGGGATTATATTGCGCCGTGCGCGGGCTTATGAGCGACACATCGTCGCGAGCTGGGCAGGTGAGCAATTTTCCCCCAAGTGGGAGAGTGAGGTCAAAGTGGCGATGTCGCGTCAGCCGATTACGTGTTATATCGCGACGAGAGATAAGGAGATTCTTGGCTTTGCTTGTTATGAAACCACAGCACGTGGTTTCTATGGACCCACGGGTGTCAGTGAAGCCGCCCGCGGCACGGGGATCGGTAAAGCGCTTCTTTTTAAATGCATGGAAGGTCTTAAGGACCTTGGTTACGTTTACGGCATGATCGGTGGCGTAGGACCACGCGAGTTCTATGAAAAAGCCTGCGGGGCTGTAGAAATCCCCGGCAGCGATCCTGGGATTTACCGTGATATTCTCCCCGGGTAGTGGTCCATTTCTCTTGCTTCTTCCGTCGTTCCTCTTATTTCTTCCCGCTCATGCAGGATCCAGGATATGTAAAAAAAGCGTTTAGTCGGATTGCCGACCGCTATGTCGTGACCAACCATGTCTTGAGCTTGGGTATTGATATTCTTTGGCGGAAAAAGGTCGGGCGGCTCGTCGAGGCCTGGCAGCCAGTCACTATTCTGGATGTGGCGACGGGGACCGGAGACCTCGCCTTGCAGCTGCAGCATGATTGTCCAGGAGCTTTGGTCACTGGCTCTGATTTTTGCGAAGAAATGCTAGCGCATGCCGCTGAGCGCGGGGTGAATAAAACCATCGTGGCGGATGCGATGAATATGCCTTTCGATGACGATTCTTTTGATGTGCTTACCGTCGCTTTTGGTTTGCGCAACATGGCAAGCTGGCCGGATGCGCTTGAGGAAATGCGCCGCGTGGTTCGTCCTGGTGGTCATCTGTTGGTGCTGGATTTTTCACTACCTACGGGGGTTTTACGCAAACCTTACCATTTCTACCTGAATAAAATTCTGCCTAAAATTGCTGGGATCATGACGGGGGAGGGGGATGCGTATGAATATCTTGCTGGCACGATTGGGCAGTTTCCAAGCGGGAAGAAAATGACGGATTTGATCGAGTCCAGTGGATTTAAAAATGCGAAGTGGCAACCGCTTAGTTTTGGCGTGGCGAGCATTTACACGGCAGAGGTGTGAGCTTCTCGTTATGGGGTTGCGGATCAGCGCGATCTCGCCTAGCTTTCGCGCATGCCGACCACTGCTATTCAGAAATTTGCCAACCAGTTTGTCTGTGATCTCGTGGCTTATGAGCCAGGGAAACCGATAGAGGAAACCGCGCGTGAACTCGGGCTCGATCCCGCGACGATCGTGAAATTGGCATCGAACGAAAACTCACTTGGGCCATCGGTGCTGGCGCAGGAGGCGATGCGTAATGAGCTGGATCAGGTGCATATCTACCCCGATGGCGGGGGCTACAAACTTCGCACTGCCTTGGCTGAAAAATACAACCTGGGGCTGGAAAATGTCGTTTTAGGAAATGGCTCAAATGAAATTATTGAGCTGCTGTGCCATTGTTTTTTGAATCAGAACGCAGAGCTGATCGCCGCGGAGCACGCCTTTGTGGTGTATAAGCTGATGGCGACACTTTTCGGGGCGAAATATGTGGAGGTGGAGGATCCGGAATTTATCCATGATCTCGATGGTATGCTTGATGCGATCACCGAGAACACACGCCTTGTTTTCATCGCCAACCCTAATAACCCAACCGGCACAGTGGTCGGTCAAGAGGCGTTAGATCGATTCATGGATCAGGTGCCGGCGCATGTGGTTGTGGTGTTCGACGAAGCTTATTTTGAATTTTGGAAAGAGGCTCCGGATACGGTGAAATACATCGCGGAAGGTCGCAATGTGGTGATTCTTCGCACCTTTTCCAAAGCCTACGGATTAGCTGGGCTTCGGATCGGTTACGGACTGGCGGCTCCGGGAGTGGCGGCGATTTTGCAAAAAGCGCGTCAGCCCTTCAACGCAAATGCTCTGGCGCAATCTGCGGCATTGGCTGCGCTGGCCGATACCGAGCACGTCCAAAAAACCATCGCGATGAACGATGCCGGACTCAAGTTCTACACAGACGCCTTTGAGAAACTCGGTCTGGAATATGTGCCAAGTGAAGCTAATTTTATTCTCGTGAAAGTAGGAGATGGCGATGCCGTATTCCAAGCGATGCTCGAAAAAGGCGTGATTGTTCGCGCCATGCGCGGGTATAAGCTTCCTGGATGGGTGAGGATTTCAGTAGGGACTCAGGCGGAGAATGACCGCTGTTTGGCAGTGCTGGATGAGGTGCTTTAGTTATGGAAACAACAATAGCCGCAATAGCAACCGCCCCGGGAATGGGAGCGGTGGGAATGATCCGTGTCAGTGGGCCTGAGGCGATGGTGCGGGTGAGTGATTGCTTGTCTAACGGTCGGGAGGCTTCGAGTTTTCCCGAGCGCTATGCCACACTCACCAAAATAGTGGATGAGGTGGGCGAGCCGATTGATGAAGTATTGATTACCTGTTTTCACGGGCCACGGAGTTACACGGGGGAAGATTCTGTGGAGATTGCCTGCCACGGTGGTGTGTTAGTCATGCGGCGGGTGTTGAATCGATTACTTGAGGTGGGTATTGAACCAGCCCAAGCGGGTGAGTTCAGTCAGCGTGCTTTTCTCAATGGGAAGATGGATCTCACTCAGGCGGAAGCGGTGATGGATTTGATTTCCGCACAAACCGACCTCGCGATGCGTGCGGCGCATGAACAGCTGCAGGGGACGTTGGGGAATAAGTCGGAAGAGATCCGGAACGATATTCTTGGCATCGCTGCCCACGTAGAAGCGTATATTGATTTTCCCGAAGAGGATATCGACACCGATACCGGTAAGGCGCTGACAGAGCGATTGCAAAAAGCGGGAGTGGACATTGGAAAATTGCTGCAAACCGCCGAACAGGGTCGCATTTTACGCGAGGGCGTTCGGACGGTTATTTTTGGTGCGCCGAATGCTGGGAAGTCGAGTCTTCTGAATCAATTGTTGGGTTATGAGCGTGCGATTGTTAGTGAGATTGAAGGCACTACTCGTGACACCGTAGAGGAGGTGATTAACCTTCAGGGGATTCCGGTGCGATTGATCGATACCGCTGGTGTGAGACATACGGAGGATGTCATCGAGCAGCAGGGTGTGGCACGATCGCGTGCCCAGATAGAAACGGCGGATATGATTTTGGAAATGGTGGACGGGAGTCTTCCCCGTGGCTTGCGCCTTACAGCGGAAGAGATCGATAGCCGACATCACATCCTTGTGATCAATAAATCAGATTTGGAGCTGCACTCCGATTGGGCCAATGCGCAGGGGGTGCATGTTTCGTGTTTTGGTGAGGGGGATCTGGATGAACTCGTCGATACCATCGCGCATGAATTGTCCATGGGTGCAGGTGAGTGGGGCGGACATGCTGTGGCGATCAATGCCCGCCATCAGGCGTGTTTGAAACGCGCTCGTCAAGCACTCGAAGCCGCTGAGGAGACGCTGAACTCAGGACAAGGGGCTGAGTTTATCTCGATGGACCTGCGTGAGGCGATGGACGCCATTGGCGAGATTGCGGGAAGAATCGATACCGAGGAGTTGCTCGGTGAGATCTTTAGTAGTTTCTGTATTGGGAAGTAAGCTTCAGGTGTCAAAAAAGAAGAGAAAACTCGGAAAACATTCTTTTTTATCCTTGAAATTCTAATGGTTGGCTTTAGTATTTCAATGTTATGAATATCCAGCGGCAAGATTATATCCAAGAAATGGAGACCCGCCTTCTCGACTATCCCATTGTCGCCTTGCTCGGTCCGCGTCAGGTGGGGAAGACTACGTTGGCTCGAATATATTCTCGTCAATGCCAAGATAAAGTCCCCCAATCCATCCACGTTTTTGATTTAGAATCCCCAGCGGATCAAGCGAGATTAAGCAATCCCGAACTTACACTCTCACCACTGAAAGGGCTCATTATCCTCGATGAAATTCAGAGAATGCCTGAACTCTTTCCTCTCCTCCGTGTATTGGCTGATCGTAGCGATACCCCGGCACGCTTCATCATCTTAGGCTCGGCAGAGCCCTCCCTGATAAAAAAAACAGGTGAGACTCTTGCTGGACGGGTCAGCTTTATTGATGTTTCTGGATTTTCTTTATACGAAACAGGTTTTACACATTACCCCGATTTATGGTGGCGGGGTGGATTCCCGCGTGCCTATCTCGCAAGAAGCAATCGTGCGACCCGGCAGTGGCATGAAGACTTTTTTCGCACTTTTCTTGAGCAGGATATCCCCCAGCTCGGGATTCGCATTCCATCATCCACCTTGCGCAGATTCTGGACGATGCTAGCCCATTACCATGGACAAATCCTCAACCTCGCAGAAATTGCAAGATCGCTAGGAAGCTCTGAACCGACAGCTCGCCGTTACCTCGATATTCTGTTGGGGACATATATGGTGCGCCAACTTCCGCCGTGGTTTGAAAATCTCAAAAAACGACAGGTCAAAGCACCTAAAGTTTATATCCGAGACTCCGGTATCCTTCACGCCCTCTTGGGGGTGATGTCAGCGGAGTCCTTGCAATCCCACCCTAAATTAGGAGCCTCCTGGGAGGGGTTTGCCATTGAACAAATTCTCCAAATCACGGGTGAATCAGATGCCTACTTCTGGGCAACTCATAGCGGGGCAGAGCTCGACCTCTTCATTTTTCATCAAGGAAAACGTCTGGGATTTGAATTTAAATACTCAGAAAGCCCCAAAACCACCAAATCGATGCATATCGCGCTCGAAGACCTCAAGCTTGACCACCTCTATGCCGTTCACCCAGGAAAGCACCCTTTTCCTCTCACGGAAAAAATAACAGCCGTCCCGTTAGAGTCCCTGTTCGAAATTCTTAAACACTAAAACCAGTAGTTTTTGCCCATCAGTTGGCGGGTGTTTTCAAATTCATCAATGACCCATGGGAGAGTGACTCTGGAAACGGTGGAGCTTGCCAAGTTTTTATAGGTAATGGTCTTGGCTTGGGAAAATCATCACCGAAGTGATATTTGGCAAAGCCATTTTTGACCTTGCCGCCATCGGAGCTTTTGCTTGTTTCAATCCATTGAAAGTCGTCGGCCTTCACTCCATAATCGTCGAGAAGGAATCCGCGTATCTAGGTATTGGCACTCATGCCGTAGCCGGGTGTGCCTACTTTTTTGCCAATGAGGTCCTCAGGTTTTTCGATCTCGGAATCTGCATGCACAAAGATATTGCGGTGCCGGAAGGTCCGCGAAATAAAGACGGGAATCAGAGTGTAATCCCGAAAATCCTCATTGACGTATCTTGTGATGAATGGGATCAGGCCGATTTTCGAGACATCATACTTTTGTTCGGGCCCGAACAGCATGCCGTGTACGCCGTAGATGTTTTCGACATGGAATGATACACTCAAATCTTTGTGGGCAACTTGCCCATTCATGATCGCGCTTACTTTAACCGTAAATTAGAGCAATCTGGAGCCTCACCTGTGGGGCTGAGGAATTTTGTGATTCCTGCGATTCAGGAAATTGATTTAAACTGGCGAAGGCTGGATATCGGGGGTGAGATCTTGGGCTGCTCAGCGATAGGCAGTCGACAGGCTAGGAAGCCTATCTTACTTTGAGGTGTCTTTTGAGGGGTCGTAGAAGATTTTGATGTCGGCCTCTTTGGTGCCGAGGAGTTCTTGGGCGCGGATCAGGGCGTCTCGTGTCGAGATGTTAGGGTTCGGTTGGAAATACATGAAGAGGTTGGTTTCGCCTTTTTTGCGAGCGCATCCTTCTTGCAGGGTTTCGAGCACTCCGGATCTTTTGAGCACGGAATAGACTTCACGGGTGGCACCAGAGATGAGGATGTGCACTCCTTTTTTGCGGGTGTCTTTGATGAGGTCTTCCAGGGCAAGCACGCTGGTGGCATCTAGATGGCGCGCATTTTTGAGTCGGAGAATGATCACCTTGAGGTTTTCATCCATGGTGGTGCGTTGGATTTGAGTGCGGAAGAGGTCGGCGGCTCCAAAAAATAAATCGCCTTCGACGTGCACGATGGAGATGGCTGGGATGGGACGTTTGCGTTTTTCGCCCAGTTCGAGCAGGTCGCCGCTCTCGGTGAGTTCGTATTCGGTGAGGTTGGGCACCGAGGCTTTACGTAGGAAAAGGCAGAGCGATAAACCTACGCCGATGAAGATGGCGTAGTCGAGTCTGGGGAGGAGTAATGCGGCGCAGATGGTCGTGGTGATGACGATGGCATCGTCTCGGGTGGATCGCAGGCAGATGCGGATGTTTTTCCAGTTAATCAGGGAGATGGCGATGCCGATGACGAGGGCTGAGAGCGATGCCTTGGGGATATTTTCGATGATGGGCAACTGAAGTAATGCGTAGAATCCGAGCAGGCAAATCAGGCCGGCGAAGACCGAGGCGAAGCGTGATTGGGCACCGGATTCGTAGTTGAGGGCTGAGCGGGTGAGTGAGCCGGAGGCGGGCATGGGGGCGATCAGCGAGGTGACCATGTTGGTGATGCCTAGGGAGAGCATGTCCTGATTGCTGTCCGGGCGGTCACCTGATTTGCTGGCGATGGATTTTGCCATTACGGTATTTTCAAGATTGGCTAAGAAGGCGATGGCGAAGGCGATTCCCAGCAGGGCGGTGATGTCATCGATCTGGAACTGGGGGAGGGCGATTTTGAGATGGTTGATGTGGAGAGGGTCAAAGGTGTCGATTCCGGCAAAGGCGTCGGTGTGGTGCCGGAGCACGAGGGCGACGAGTGAGGAGAGCGTGAGAACGATGGCGAAATTGGGGAGCTTTTTGAATTTTTGTTGAAGCGCAAAATAGAGGGCAAAGGTGCCAATGCCCAGAGTGATCGGTTGCCACTGGAAGTGCGGCCATAGCTGGGCGGTTTGATCGATGAGGGCGAAAAAGGTTTTTGCGGTGGTGCCCTCGGCCATGACATCCGCGACGCCGAGGATGTGTTTGGTTTGGTTGGTTAGAATGAGAATGGCGGCTCCGGTGATGTAGCCGACAAGTACACTGCGGCTGACGTATTGCAAAAGATCAGCCACCTTGAAGAGCGCGCCAACGAGGGATAGTGCACCGACCATAAAGATGAGCAGCGGCATGTAGGTGAGTGGATCTTTGCTTAACGCATCATGGGAGGCGGCAAAAAAGCTAAAGACCATCAAGGCCGTGGCATTGGTGGGGCCGAGAATGGTGTGGCGGGAGTGCGAAAAGAGAGGTGCGACGATGGGCGCGATGGATGCGCAGAGAATGCCGTAGTAGATGGGAAGATTGGCAATGGCGGCAAAGGCAATGCCTTGGGAAAGGCAGAGGATGGCGACGTTGACCGAGGCCCGGGAGTCGCGCTTGAAGCGTCCTATTTCATAGGTGCGGATGGACTTTCGCGCTGGGAACCAGTCGAGCCCGTTACCGCTGAGGAAACGGAGAATGCCGTGGAATAAATTCCTAAAAAACGATTTAATATGGCGGGCGGTGGATGGCATGCAAATGAAAAATGGGAAATGGAGAAGTGGAGAATGGGCGGGGCCCAATTTTAAATTCCTGATTCCTATTCTTT
>CAYNNY010000024.1:0-14782 GCA_964398555.1 uncultured Verrucomicrobiales bacterium | reverse complement strand
TGGAGAAGTGGAGAATGGGCGGGGCCCAATTTTAAATTCCTGATTCCTATTCTTTGTTGGGGTCGAAGAATATTTTGATATCGGCTTTGTCTGTGCCGAGGAGTTCTTTGGCTCTGATCAGGGCGTCGCGAGTGGAGAGGTTGGGGTTTGAGGGGGATTGCAGAAAGAGGTTGGTTTGCCCTTCCTCGCGCTTGCATCCTTCCTGGAGGACTTTGAGCACGCCGGAGCGTTTGAGGATTTGATAGACATCTCGGCTGGCTCCGGAGACGAGCACGTGGATGCCTCTTTTTCGGGTATGTTTGATGAGGTCTTCCAGAGCTAACACACTTGTGGCATCGAGGTGGCGGGCGTTTTTGAGCCGTAGGATAATGACCTTGAGGTTTTCATCCATGGTGGTGCGCTGGACTTGGACGCGAAAGAGATCGGCGGCTCCAAAAAACAGATCGCCCTCGACATGCACAATGGAGATTGCGGGGTTCGGGCGCTTTCGTTTTTCTCCGAGCTCGGCAAGGTTTCCGGCATCATTCATTTCGTACTCCACGAGGTGGGGCGCTGAGGCTTTGCGGAGGAAGAGGGTGATGGAGAGAGCCACGCCGATGAAGATGGCGTAGTCGAGTCGGGTCAGAAGGGTGGCGCAGAAGGTGACGATGATCACCAGCGCATCGTCCGGGGTGGAGCGCAGGCAGACGCGGATGTTGTTCCAGTTGATCAGCGAACAGGCGATGCCGATGACGAGGGCTGAGAGTGAGGCCTTCGGGATGTGCTCGACGATGGGGAGCTTAATCAGGGCGTAGAAGCCGAGCATGCAGAGGAGGCCGGCAAAGATGGATGCGAAGCGGGTTTTGGCACCTGATTCGTAGTTCAGGGCAGAGCGGGTGAGCGAGCCTGAGGCTGGCATGGCGGCGAGCAGGGAGGTGCCTAGGTTGGCCATGCCGACGGAGAGCATGTCCTGATTAACATCGGTGTGGCCTCCGGTGCGGCTAGCCAGTGATTTGGACATCACGGAGTTTTCCAGAGAGGCGAGAAAAGCGATGGCGAAGGCGACGCCGATCAGGGCGGAGATGTCGTCCCAGTTGAAGTTCGGCAGGGCGGGGGAGAGGTTAGTGAGCTGGAAGGGGGTGAAGGTCTGGAGGGACTCAAAGTCAGCGAAGGTGTGGCGTAAGAGCAGCCCGAGCAAGGCAGATGCGGTTAGGCAGATGGCGAAGTTGGGAAGAATGGGTAGTTTTTTCTGCAAGTAAAAATAGAGTCCCAAAGTGGCCGCTCCCAGGAGGACAGGCTGCCACTGGTAGCACTGCCAAAGCCCACCCATTTTTTCGACAATGGCAAAGAAGGTCTTGGCGGATTCGCCCATGGCCATGGGTTCTGCAATGCCTAGCAGGTGTTTGAACTGATTGGTGAGAATGAGTAAGGCGGCGCCCGTGATGTAGCCGACTAAGACGCTGCGGCTGACGTATTGGAGGAGGTCGGCGACTTTGAAGAGCGCGCCGAAGACCGAGAGGATGCCGACCATGAATACCAGCAGCGGCATGTATTCCACAGGAGCTTTGGTCAGCGTGGCCCCAGCGGCGGCAAAAAAGCTGAAGACCATAAAGGAGGTCGCATTGGTAGGCCCGAGAATGGTGTGGCGTGAGCTCGAAAAGATCGGTGCGACCACGGCGGCGATGGCTGAGCAGACGATGCCGTAGTAAATAGGCAGCTCGGCAATGGCAGCGTAGGCCATGCCTTGAGGGAGGGCGAGCAGGGCGACGTTGAGTGCTGCTTTCGAGTCGCAGCCGAATTTCTCAAGATTGTAGCGTCGTAGTGGTCCACGGATCGGGAACCAGTCAAGCCCGTTGCCAGAGAGGATCCGGCGGGTGGCCTTGAGTAGTTTTCGGGTGGCGGATTTGAGGTAGCGTTTCATCTCGCATGAGGAGGGGGTTAGGTTGGGCAGGTTATTTTCTCCGCGCTCGATAGAATAACCAGATTCCCAGGATGAGACAAAGGACGTTCGGTGTCCAGTAAAGGATGATCGCGGTGTGGCCGCTGCTTTTTTCATGCTGTTGGGCAACGGCGAAAAAGAGAAAGTAACAAAGAGCGACGACGATGCTGATGGCGAGTCCCGTTGAGGTTTCTCGGCGGCGGGCATTGATGCCTAGAGGCAGGCCGACGAGAGAGAGCGCGAGACAGGCGAGCGAAAACGAATACCGACGCTGGATTTCATTGCCGAGGCGGTATTTGTTTTTTTTGTCAATTTTCTCACCACTGGCGAGCATTTCATGGATTTGCGTATTGGTCATGGTGCTGGCCTTACGCTTCTTTTTCCGTTCTACGGAGAAATCAAACAGGAGGGGTTCCTGTTCGCCTACGAAGGCAAGCTCGTGGGTGCCGTTTTTGTTTCGGGCCTCCATAAAGGCATCGGTCAGGTGCAGGCGGAGTTGTTTGGTTTCTTGATTGATTTTGAGTTTCGCCTCGCGGGCATAGACGCTCATGGTGGGGAATCCTGTGTCTTCTTTGCCTTCGAGTTGATAGAGGTGGAGGCCGTAGAGAGTGTCGCCTTTGCGACTTTCGACAAAGACTTTCTGGCCTTTGAATCGGGTTTGCACCACCCCGGGGTCGAGTAGGGCGTTGGGGTTTTCTTTCACCGCTTCATAGAGGACCAACTTAATCGTGTCCTTGGCCTTGGGGGCCATGCTGGTATTGAGCCAGAGGCAAAAGGCGGAAAGGACTGCGCCGATGAGAAAGACGGGGGCGGCAATGCGAAATAATCCGAGGCCCGACATCCGCATGCTCACCAGTTCGTTTTCCGCTGAGAGCCGACCAAAGACGAGCAAGACAGCCACCAAAAACCCCCACGGGATGGTGTAGATCAGGGAGAAAGGCAAGACGCTCAGAATGAACTGGCCAATCAGTGCTGGCGAGGCGCGCTCCTCCACGAGCAGTGGCCGCAGCTCTTTAAACAGGTTGCCCATCACCAGCAGAACGCTGAGAACGATGACCCCAAAGATCGTGGCCGCAATGATTTGCTTGCCGATATAACGATCCATGAGGCGTAACATGGAACGATTCTGGCTAGGGAATCGGGAGCTGTCGAGTATGGACTGGTGAAGGGCGACGCTTTTTTGAGCTAGGGGTTAGCGGGTTTCAGAACATTGGGTTTCTGGGGAATTTTAAAAAAAACTCCGTTTCCTTATTGACGGTCGGTGTACTGTTGTGTATTAGAGTGAACGTCAGAGCAGTCTATATGTATTAATGAGCACGAAAAGTTACAGTCTGGGGGGTGAATACCCTTATAAAATGGACGCGAAATGCCGCGTTTCCATTCCAAGTGACTGGCGTGTGGAGATTGGAAACGATTTGCTCCTCCTGATGGTTTCTCACAATCACAAGATTCCCACACTGCGGGTTTTGAGTGAATCTGAGTTTGAAAAGATGCAGTCGGACGTCAAGGAGAGTGATCTGAGTCCCGCAAACAAGCGGTTAATGATCGGCCGCATGTTCAAGAAGTGTACGAAGACGCACATTAATGAGCAGGGCAAGCTGAGTATCCCCAAGGGGTTATTGGAGCATCCGGGGTTGGAAGCGGGTGCCACTCTGATGCTTTGCGGAAGTGGCGGATACATTGAAATCCTCAACGAAGATAATTACGACAAACTTGAGAAGGCCATCACACCATCTCTTGAAGAACTGGATGCCGAATTCGGCTTCTTCTAAGTCACAATATAAACCAATTACTAAAATTTTTCCTGTGAAACACGCTGATACGCAACTGACCACACCGCTGGCTCGCCAGTGGATGGATGCTAGTGCCGAGGCTGGGATGACTTGGAGGGAGTCCCGCCTCAGCACAGCGTTCATGTCAGGTCTCACCGCTTCAACCCGCCTTCACCTTTCCGTTAACCCTTTCCCTGAAACACGCTGATACAAGCATGCTATTCACCCTTATGAATTCATGTTGCTTAATGAAACAAAATTAGTAGCCGCCGGAGTCGGGATGCCTTGGAGGGACTCCCGCTCCGGTGCTGCTGCTTGTTTTTCTGAAGATCAACTTGAAGACAGAACCACAGTCATGAGCGATTACCACATTCCAGTTCTGTTGTCGGAGGTGATGGATTTCATGGCCCCGGCTGAGGGTCGGGTCATTGTCGATGGCACTTTGGGCGGCGGTGGCCATACCGAAGCGATGTTACAGGCAGGTGCCCATGTTTATGGGGTGGATCAAGATAGTCAGGCTCATGAATACGCTCGGGAGCGGTTGCAGCCTTTTGGCGACAAGTTCACGCCGTTGCGAGGTAATTTTTCAACCCTGCCATCTTTGCTCGCTGAGCAGGGGGTGGAGCAAGTGGATGGAATTCTGGTGGATATCGGCGTGTCATCCTGGCAGCTGGACGAGGCGGATCGTGGGTTTTCCTTTGGAAAAGACGGCCCGCTGGATATGCGGATGGACCGCACCACGGGCAAGACCGCTGCGGATCTGGTCAACGGATGTTCGGAGCAGGAGCTGAAAAAGATGTTTAGTGAATACGGTGAAGAGCGGGCATCGGGCAAGATGGCACGTTGCATCGTTGAACAGCGGGAAAAGAAGCCGTTTGTTACGACGCTGGATCTGGCGGACTTCATTTGCTCAATCATTCCACGTGGTGGAAAAATTCATCCCGCAACGCGGATTTTTCAAGCCTTGCGCATCGCGGTGAACGACGAGCTCGGAGTGCTTCGCGAGTTTCTCGAAAATGCGGTGACGCTTCTCCGTCCCGGCGGCCGATTGGTGGTGATTACTTTTCACAGCTTGGAAGACCGCATCGTGAAGCAGTTTCTCAAAAATGCATCGGTCGCAGAACTCGACCGCAAAGAGTGGCCCGCACCACGACCTAATCCAGACTTTCATTTTAAACTTCTCACTCGTCGTCCCATGGTTGCCACAGGCGACGAAATCAAACGCAACAAGCGATCCCGTAGTGCTAAACTGCGAGCCGCAGAAAAAATCTAATCACCACAAGTATGAACCAATATAAAAATAATGACCGGGGCTTTGGAGTGCTGGAAATATTCATCCTCAGTATCGCCGGAGTCATTCTGATGACGGCAGGAGTAGGGCATGCGTGGCTGAAAAACAGTCAGGTGGAAGTCGTGCGTGAGATGGACAGCACTCAACGCCGCATTCAGGATCATGAAGATGTGATCAATAGTCTGCAGGTCAAAATCGATAAAAAACTTAATATCTACCAGCTACGCGACGACCTTGAAAAGGCCGGGTCAGATCTGGTCCTCGTCCCGGTAAGCGCCATTGAAAAAATTCCATCGGCAGGTGGAGTTGGAGCGTTGGCGTCATCGGATCCTAGTGATTCATCCCTCGCCCAGAGAAGTCCTTAATGAATCCTACGTCATTCCGCCGCCGTTGTTTGTTTCTCTGCCTGGCCTTTGTGGTCGGGCTGAGTGCGTTATCGGCGCGCCTGATTTATTTGCAGGTAGTGATGGCGGAAGAGTATGCCAAGCAGTCGGATCGGGTGACCATTCGGAGAGGGATTTTGCGGGCGACCCGAGGATGTATTGTCGATACCAACAACCAGCTCATTGCCCGCAACATTCCGCGTGCGCGATTGGGATTGGATAAAAAATTATTGCGCGACATCGGCCCAGCTTCATTGTCATTGGCGAACAAAGAGCTGCGCGAAACGGCGGAGTGGGGGCAGTGGGATGTGCGGACCCGCAATCGCAAGATCAAGAGTCGGGCGTCCAACATGAAGGATGAGATGAGCGCGGAGGAGATCGTGGAAAACCACATCGATCACGTTATTCAAATCTTTTCCCGTCCGCTCGGGATGACTCACGCTGAGTTCCGCAAGCGCATGAGGCTCGATCGCAAAAAGCAGAAATACGTCGTCATTAAAAAAGATCTCTCTGAAGACGATGCCGAAAATCTCAAAAAGCTAGCCCGCGAACACAGCATTGTGCATGCCTTCATCTTCGAGGAAGTGCAGAAGCGCTGGTATGTAATGCCGGAGATGGCCGCTCACATTATCGGCTACACCGATCATCAATCGGAGGGGAAGTCAGGACTTGAAAAGCGGATGAATCACTACATGGCTGGCAAGGATGGCTACGTGAAAAATTACCGCGACAAATTTGATTTGCTGGCCGTGGCCAAGCCTCAGGAGATCAGTCCACCACGTCATGGATTGAATATTCAACTGACGCTCGATATGAGCATGCAGGCGATTCTTGAAGAAGAGTTGGTGGCGGGTTTGAAAGAATTTCAAGCCGAGAAAGGTGCCATTGTCTTGATGAACCCTAACACAGGGGCGGTGCTGGCGATGGCAAGCTATCCAAGCTATAACCTGAACACCCGCGAGAATGTGGTGAAGTATGGATTCGACTTTGCGACTCAGGCGATTTATGAGCCAGGCTCCACTTTCAAAATCATTTCCTCCTCAGGTGCTTTGGATAAAGGTCTAGTCAGTCCGAATACCAAGATTTTTTGTCACAATGGGGTGTATCGCAAGGGGGCGATCCGAGTGCCCGATCACCATCCTTACGGAATGCTGGAGGTGTGGAAGGTGCTTCAGAAGTCTAGTAACATTGGAGCTTACAAACTGGCTCTGCAACTTGGCCGGAAGAATTTCTTTGACTACGGCAAGGCCTTTGGATTTGGAGCTAAAACCAATATAGAAATGGCGGGCGAGAGTGCTGGGGTGATGCGCAACACAGGGAATCCGACGGACTTTTCCCGCATCGCCTACGGCTATGCAGTCAGTGTGACGCCGCTGCAGGTGGCCTGCGCTTATTCTGCCATTGCCAATGGCGGCGTGCTGATGCGGCCGCAGCTTGTGAAGTCGGTGATGGCCAACGATGGCACAACTATCATGGACTTTAAACCTGAACCGGTGCGCCGGGTCATTAGTGAGAAGACCGCACGTCAGATGCGTGAAGCTCTCGCCACGGTGGTGAGTCTCCAAGGCACGGCCAGACGTGCGAGGGTGGAAGGTTTTCAACCCGGTGGAAAAACCGGAACTACGGTAAAAATCAACACCAAGGAAGGTGGATACATGACTGGCCGCTACACGGTGTCCTTTGCCGGAATGATGCCTGCAAAAAAACCTGCCTTTGTGTGTGTGGTTGTAGTTGACGATCCGCAGACGAACGAAGTAAAGCGCTACGGGGGAACCATCGCAGCACCGATTTTTGCCAAGGTCGCAAAACGTATCGCTAATCGCATGGGGCTCGAGCCCACTGAGCCAATCGAAGCCAAGGAAACCCTCGCCAACACTACCCATTGATAGCATGAATTTACGTCAACTCTTAGAAAACTTGTCAAAAGCAACAGTCTCCGGTCCTTTAGATCAGGAGGTCACCGGCGTCTTTACTGATTCCCGTCAGGTCATCTCTGGTTCTGTCTTTATCGCCGTGCGCGGCAGTGAGTCAGATGGCCAGAAGTTTGTAGCAGATGCCTTGGAGAAAGGTGCCTGCTCCATCGTTTCCGAAGTGGCACCTGAGGCCAGTTTGGATGCGTCGATTTGCTGGGCCCATGTCCCATTTGCCCGTGCCGCTGCCTCATCGCTGGCTTGCCGGTGGAATGGTCAGCCATCGGCGTCGATGAAGATCGTTGGCATTACCGGCACCAATGGCAAAACGACCACCGCCTTTATTGTGCACTCGATTATGCAAAAAGTCTGGACCCGTGCCGGATTACTCGGAACCGTGCAGGTGGATGATGGTGAGGAGGTGACTGCCGCGACCCATACCACGCCAGGACCGATTGAACTGCAGTCGATTCTTCGTCAAATGGTCGACAACGATTGTCGCGGAGTGGCGATGGAAATTTCCTCTCATGCCCTCGAGCAGCAGCGCACCGATGGAGTGGAGCTGGATGCCGCCGTGTTCACCAATTTCAGCCAGGATCATCTTGATTACCATGGCGATATGGAGACTTACTTTGATGCAAAGCGTCGTCTGTTTGTGCTTTTGGAAACTCAGGACGGAAAGAAGAAGACCAATGCAGTGATCAATATGGATGACCCCCACGGTCAGCGTTTGATTGAGGAATTTAAAGGGAAGCTTCACATGGTTACCTTTGGCCGAGGCGTGCATGCTGATTTGAGAGTGGGTCGTGAAAAACAGACCGTTCGTGGCACCGAGTTTGAGGTCCGATACAAGGAGCGGGACTATCTCGTGCGTACGCCCTACATCGGCCGCTTTAACGTCGATAATTGTGCGGCCGCACTTGCCGCTTGCCTGGCGGTAGGCGTTAGGCCTCGCGATGCCGTTCGCGCTTTGGCCGATGCACCCCAGGTTCCGGGTCGTATGGAAAACGTGGGAGTCCGCGATGGTGCTACTGTATTTGTCGATTACGCCCACACGCCGGATGCGCTAAAAAATGCCTGTGCCGCATTGCGCGAGCTGAAGCCACGCCGATTGATCACGGTCTTTGGCTGTGGTGGGGATCGGGACAGAACCAAGCGTCCGCTGATGGGCAAAGCCGCCTATGAAGGCAGCGATCTTTGCATTATCACCTCGGATAACCCACGCTCGGAAAATCCAATTTCCATCATCCAAGATATCGAAAAGGGCATGGACGGGAAACGCTACCAGAGCATCCCGGACCGGATGTTGGCGATCCAAGTGGCTGTAAATACCTCCGAGGAGGGCGATGTCATCCTGATCGCAGGTAAGGGGCACGAAACCTATCAGGAGATTTCCGGAAACCGTATCGAATTTGACGACCGTCGCGCCGGCTACAAAGCGCTAAACATGAAGGTGATCAAGGCACCCGAAGAAGACGAATCATGAAAGCCCTCACCATCACAGAATTAGTCACAGCGACAGGCGGTAAGCTTGTTGTTGCTGCGGCTACTGCTGCGGTCTCAAGTGTGACTACTGAAAAGATGGTGACTGCCGTTTCTACGGATACGCGAAGCATTCACTCCGGTTCGCTATTTGTCGCCCTGCGTGGTGACAATTTTGACGGCCATGCATTTGCGGCCACCGCCGTAGAGCATGGGGCGGCTTGTTTGATGCTGGATGAACTGCCGAAAGATACCGGCTCGATTGGCGTGCCGATTTTGCTGGTGGAGAATACGCTCTATGGCTTGCAGCGGCTGGCACGGTGGTATCGGCGTCAGCTCGAGATCAAGGTAGTTGCTATCACTGGTTCTAACGGAAAAACTAGCGTCAAGGATTTTGCCGCCTCGGTCGTGTCCCAGCAATTCAAAGTCAATGCGACCAAAGGAAACCTTAACAATCACATCGGACTGCCTCTTAGTGTGCTAGCGACTGAGGAGGACGATGAGGTGTGTATCTGGGAAATGGGCATGAATCACGCGGGTGAAATTGAACCGCTCTGCGAGATTGCTGCGCCTGAAATTGGAATTATTACCAACATCGGTAAGGCACATATTGAATTTTTAGGCTCGCGAGAGGGGATTGCGGAAGAAAAGGCCGCACTTGCTCGCGCCTTGCCTGATCATGGCACGCTGATCGTGACTGCGAGTTGTGACTATGTGGATTATCTCATTGGCCACACCCATGCCAACGTGCTCGTTGCAGGTAACGGCCGAGGCACCGTGCGTGCTGAGGATTTAAAGATCACCGAAGCTGGCTCAGCCTTCAACCTCTGCATCGATGGCGAAGATGCTGTGGCTGTGGAGATTGGCGTTAGCGGAAGACACATGGTCAATAATGCCCTGTTAGCTGCAGCTGCGGGCCATGCGCTGGGGATGAAGGCTCCGGAGATTGCCAACGGCCTTAACGCCGCCATTTTGACGAGTGGTCGACTCAGGTGCTACTCGAGCGCGGGTATTACAGTTTTTGATGACACCTATAATGCGAACCCAGATTCGGTGGTGGCCGCGATCGAAACCATCGCTGAGTTATCTTTGAACAATGGTTCTCGCCGAGTCGTGGTGCTGGGTATGATGGGGGAGTTAGGCATTCATGCTGATGAGGAGCATCTTAGGGTCGGAAAGTTGGCTGCGGAGAAAGGTTTGCAGGTCGTCAGTGTGGGCGAGTTGGCAGAGAAAATCTATCAAGGCGCTCAGACGGTTGATAAGAAGGCCAAACAATTTAACGATAAGGACTCCGCAGCTTTGTGGTTAAAGGATTTTTGTAAGGAAGGGGATATCGTCCTCTTCAAAGGTAGCCGTATGGCTGGCATCGAAGAAGTGATGAATCAAGCATTTCCTCCTACTCAAACAACAACCCCAAGCGATCAAAACTAATGTTATACTGGATTTACGATTTTTGGTTAAGTGAACTCAAGGCCGGTGCCGAATGGGCCGAGACGGTTAGTTTTCTTAGGCTGTTAGGGTACATCACGGTGAGGGCGGGTCTCGCTTGTCTTCTTACCTTTAACCTCTCAGTGCTGCTCGGGCCGTGGCTCATTCGAAAGCTAATTTCTCTGAAAGTAGGACAGCCGATCCGTAGTGCGGAGGAGGTGCATAAGCTCAATGAACTGCATGGAGGAAAGGCGGGCACGCCGACGATGGGTGGCGTGATGATTCTCGGCACGGTTTTGATCGCGGTGCTGATTTGTGGTCGTCCACTGAATCCTTTTGTGGCGGTGACCACCTGCGTGATGCTTGCTCTCGGGATGCTGGGATTTATTGATGATTACACCAAGGTGAAGTTAAAAAGTTCCGATGGCGTTAGCGGGAAAACCAAGCTTTTCTGGCAGTTCATGGTCGGGATGGTGGCCGCGAGTTTTCTTTATTTTAAAACGCAATCCGCTGGTTATCAATTCACGTTCGATGGAGGGCCGATGGCGATGAGTGAAATCACTTTTCCTTTGTTCAAGTCATCGCTGTTCGATGCGGGTCTATTGATCATCCCGTTTTTTGCGATCATCATTGTGGGCTGCTCCAATGCGGTGAACTTGACAGATGGTCTTGATGGCTTAGCTACGGGGTGCACCATTACCGTCGCCTTGGCCTACGCAGTGATAGCCTATCTGGCTGGTCATGCCTACATGGCTAAGGAGTATTTGTTTATCCCCTACAATACGCACGTCGTTGAGTTGGCTGTTTTCCTGATGGCTTTGGTGGGGGCCGGTTTTGGCTTCCTGTGGCATAATTGCCATCCGGCCAAAGTCTTTATGGGCGATACGGGTTCTTTAGCCATTGGCGGTGCCCTTGCTACGGCGGCCATTTGCGCTAAGCAAGAACTCTTGCTCGTGATTATTGGCTGGGTTTTTGTGATGGAGGCACTCTCTGTGATCATTCAGGTCGGCAGCTTTAAAATGACAGGGAAGCGTGTCTTCGCCATGTCGCCGATCCATCACCATTTCGAATTACGTGGCTGGCACGAAAGCCAGGTGATCGTCCGCTTCTGGATCATTTCGATCTTTAGCGGGCTGGTCGGCATTGCCTTATTGAAAATTGTCTAACATGAATCTAAAAAACCAACATGTCATCGTTCTTGGTGCCGGCCGAAGTGGTCGGGCCGCCGCTGCGCTTGCTGTTAGGCGGGGAGCAGAGGTGACGGTGCATGATGTGGCGGATGCAATCACAGGCCTGCCTGAGGGCGTCGGCCAAGTAGCGCAGGCAAATGTGCAGACGGGTGAGGCGAGCCAGTGTGATGTTCTGGTGATTTCTCCGGGGATCGATGGCGAGAGCGACTTTGTCCAGGCCTACGCAAAAAATGCCGGCGAGTTGATCGGTGAGATTGAGTTGGCTTCTAGGTTTTACGATGGCCGCATCGTGGCAATCACAGGGACCAACGGGAAAACCACGACCACTGAGTTGGTGCAGCGGATGCTGTCTCACGCTGGCATTACTTGCCTTGCTTGTGGCAACTACGGCGTGCCATTTGCTGAGGTCGTTTTGCTGGATGAGCCTCCGAAATCGGTGGCGCTTGAGTTGAGTTCGTTCCAGTTGGAGACGATTGATACCTTTCATGCCCATGTGGTGATTTGGTTGAATTTCTCAGCGGATCACATGGATCGCTACTCGACGTTGGAGTCGTATAAAGCGGCCAAGCTTCGCGTGTTTGAAAATTTAACGTCTGATGATGTCGTTGTCGTGCGCGCCGGAGAAGATTTGAGCGAGGCGGGCAAAATCACTGCCGAGCAGTTTACTTTTTCTACTGAACACGATGCGATGTTCACTTTGAGAGACCAATGGATCTGTCTCGATGATGTCAAATTAGTTGATCTTTCCGTGAGCCGACTTCGTGGTCTGCACAATGCAGAAAATGCGATGGCTGCCTATGCGGCATGTCGCGCTGTGGGAGTGACCGCGACGCAGGCGAACGATTCGTTACGAGGATTTGCCCCGCCGCTTCACCGTTGTGAACTGGTGCGCACTTTGGATGGTGTGGAATACATCAACGACTCCAAAGCCACCAACCTTCATGCTCTCGATAGTGCCCTGCGTTCGCAACTGCGGCCGATTGTTCTCATTGCTGGCGGAAAGCAAAAGGGTTTGGACTACGCCCCTTTGCTCGATCGTCTTGAATCGACCACTAAAGCGGTGATTGTCTTTGGTGAAATTTCCAATCAGCTCGCCGAGACCTTTGCGCCTCTTCCTAGCCGTATCCCAGTTTCCATCTCCGCGTCTTTAGATGAGGCGGTGTGCAGTGCTGCCGATGTCTCGGAACATGGTGACACGGTTCTCTTTTCCCCAGGGACTTCCTCCTTTGATATGTTCAATGGCTATGAAGAGAGAGGCGCTGCCTTCCGCACCTTGGTCAACGCACTCAAATAAAGTATTTCCAATATTCTCAGCAACCCACAAACCATACCAACCCAAACACACCCAGCCCACAGTCATGAAAAAAACCATCCAAACCAAAAGACAAGCCCAAGCCGGCAACGGCTTCCGCAAATTGCACGCTAGAACAACGTCTCGTAAACGTAAACTGCGTGCCGCCACCGCCGTGGCTGATGCTCATACCGATTTTGAATCCGATGTCCCTAACGTTGGTATTGGACGCGCGCTGATCGTCATTCTCGTCATTCATGTGGTTGCCATTGCTGTGATTTATTTGCACAGCACCTTTATTGGGAATCAGCCTGAGGAGACTGTGGCTGAGAAAGGAAAAAGTGTTTCTTCCGCTGTGGCTGCCGTTTCGCCAGTGGCGGCTTTGGTGGCACCCGCTGCGGAGCCTGATCAGGCATCCGGGCGTTATATCGTGATGACGGGTGATACCTACGCTCGGGTTGCTCATAACAAAAATGTGGATGAAACTCCCCTTCGTGCGCTGAACGATAGCCGTCCTCTTCGTGCTGGTGTGGTTCTTGATTTACCAGCTGAGTTGTCCTCGCGTCCTGTTGCCGTGCATGAGACTCCGGTGCAGCGCATTACGAGTGCTGAGGTGGCCGTTCCCGCTGTGGCTGTGGCCGTCGAGCGTGAGATTCCTCGCGCGATTGTGATCAATGAAGACCCTGCTGCTAGCGCAACACTCGTTCAACTTGCCGTAGCGACTTCGCTGTCCGATAGCGGTAAGCGCTACACGGTGAAGAGTGGTGATACTGTTTGGCGCATTGCGAGCCGATACAAGGTGTCGCGTGAAAATTTACTCAAGATCAATGGTCTTACCGATCCGCGTAAACTTTACGCAGGACGCGAGATCAAGATTCCTACCAACTAAAACTCACGATTAATCATCGATTATCTTCTTTTCTAATGGGACGAAAAAACGCCGTATTTCTCTGTTTAGCTGTCGTTGCTCTGGTGACGATTGGGCTGGTGATGCTGACGAGCACCAGTGTGTGGGACGATGATGTGGATGGTTACTCATTGGTGCGCAAACAGGCTATTTGGATTACACTCGGTGTGGTGGGTGCGGTCTGGATCTCGATGATTGATTATCGGAAGTTAGAGTCCTGCTGGGTTTATTTTTTGGGCGGGATTTGTGTGTTGCTCGTCCTTTGTTACGTTCCTGGGATTGGGCAGGAAATTAAAGGTGAGTCACGCTGGATCAAGGTTCCTGGCTTGCCCCAGTTCCAGCCCTCTGAGATGGCGAAGATCGTGGTGATTCTGGCGCTGGCCGCCTGGTATTCGCATTTTCAAACGGAAGGGCGGACCTTGTTCAAAGGATTTATTTACCCCTGTTTTTTGTTGGGGATTCCCACCTTGTTGATTTTTGGTGAGAAAGACATGGGCACAGCGATGGCGCTAGGGGCGTCTGGCGTGGTGGTGATGTTTGTCGCAGGAGCGCGTATTCCTTATTTGGTGCTTTCCGGGATCACGGCCTTGTCGGGGATGGCCTTTGTGGTGTGGCAAAACCCGGAACGAATGGGGCGTGTGAATGCCTTGTTTGATCTTGAAGGTGATAAATACCGTCTTGGTGACGGCTATCAACAACTGCACGGGCTTTACGCCTTTGCCAACGGTGGCGTCAATGGGGCCGGGCTCGGTAATGGTGTGGAAAAACTCGGCTACTTGCCCGAGGCGCATACCGACTTTATTTTCCCAGCCATCGGTGAAGAGTTGGGACTCTGGTTTACCTTGGGCTCTGTGTTTTGTTTTGTATTGATTGTCATTTACGGCATTGCCATCGCCATGAATACCAAGGATATCTTTGGACGTTTGATGGCGGTGGGACTCACCAGCATCATCGTGGTTCCTGCGATGATGAATATTGGTGTCTGCACGGCGGTGTTGCCGAACACAGGACTGCCGCTACCCTTTATCAGCTACGGTGGCACCAACCTGATCTTCACCCTATTGGCGGTGGGCTTACTGATTTCCATTCACCGCCAAAGCTCATTTCTCACCCGTGCGGAGTTGCCGGTGATCAATGAAAAGAAGCAGTGTGTGAGGCTTTGAAATATGGAGTGGGGACTTGAAGTCCCCGACTGCCTATCGAAGCTCAA
>CAYNNY010000023.1:25513-26729 GCA_964398555.1 uncultured Verrucomicrobiales bacterium | reverse complement strand
ACCCTGCTCGATGCCGAAAAATACCCTTGGGAAGAGCTTGTTTCCTTATATCTTGGGCGTTGGGACATCGAGTTGAGATTTCGGGATATAAAAACTACAATGGGCTTTGGGGCCTGGCGGTCATGACGGATGCTGCGAGGAGGATGGATTTGTATTTGACGGGTTTTATGGTAGTTCGGTGGATGAGATTTTTAGAAAGTTACGCAGGAGTTGGAGGCCGTTGTGTTGGCTTTTTTCTGGGTGAAACTGGGTGGCGATGAGGTTGCCCCGGATCACGGCTGCGGCGAAGGGCAGGGCGTAGTCGCAGGTGGCTGCTGTGTTGTCTAAGTTCGTGGGCTCCGGGTAGTAGGAGTGCACGAAGTAGAAGTAGGGATCGTCCGGCATTTCTGCCCAGATCGGGTGGGTGGGATCAGTGGGGTGCACGGAGTTCCATCCCATGTGGGGGATTTTGAGGCCGACGTTAGGAAAGCGTTTGACGGTGCCTTTCATGATGCCGAGGCCTTCGGCGTCCGGTGATTCTTCGCCGTTTTCAAAGATCAGCTGATAGCCTACGCAGATGCCGAGGTAGGGTTTGTCATCGGCCGCCCATTGTTTGATCGGCTCGAACATGCCTTGTTTTTTGAGGTTGGCTGCGCAGTCGCCAAACTCACCTTGCCCGGGGACGACGAGGTGGGTGATGTCTGCAAGTTCCTGAGGGCGGGTGATGAGTGCCACATCCGCACCGATGGCGAGGAAGGCGTTTTCGACGCTGCGGAGGTTGCCGCGTCCGTAATCGACGATACCAACTTTCATGGGTAGAAGTTTGTGGGTGATTGCGTGTTTCAGTTGATCCGCTGTCTTTCTAGAGAGCTTCTTTGGTGCTGGGGATGCCTGTTTCTCGCGGGTCGATTTCTACGGCTTGGCGCAGGGCGCGGGCGAGGGCTTTGAAGAGTGACTCGGCAATGTGGTGGCCGTCACGACCGTAGAGCAGCTCCGCGTGGATGTTGGCCCGGAGGTTGTTGGTGATGGCGCGGAAGAATTCCTCGGTGAGGGTGAATGGGAAGTTGGGCGCATCTGGGGTGGAGACAGGAGCGCGGAACTCGAGGTGTGGTCGATTGCTGAGATCGACGACGCAGCGGCTGAGTGTCTCATCCATCGGCAGGTAGGACATGCCGTAGCGGCGAATGCCCATTTTGTTTCCAAGCGCCTCGCGAATGCAGTCGCCAAGCACGATGCC
>CAYNNY010000023.1:0-25413 GCA_964398555.1 uncultured Verrucomicrobiales bacterium | reverse complement strand
GAATGCCCATTTTGTTTCCAAGCGCCTCGCGAATGCAGTCGCCAAGCACGATGCCTGTGTCCTCGACGGTGTGGTGGGCATCGACTTCGATATCGCCGATGGCCTTGACGGTGAGGTCGATCAGGCTGTGTTTGCAGAGCAGTGTGAGCATGTGATCGAAGAAGGGGACGCCGGTGGAGATGTCTGAGGTTCCCGTGCCATCGAGGTTGATGGCGATACTGATGTCTGTCTCTGCGGTTTTGCGGTCTTGGCTGGCTGTGCGTGCGTTCATGAAAAATGAAAAATGAAAAATGAAAAAGTTGGGAGGCTCACTCACTGAGTGCTGCCGCTGTTAAGGCATAGAGTGGTGATTTGGGCAAATGCTTTTCAGTATTTGGAATGTGTGATCTGTGGGAAGATTACTTTTTTTTGCCCTTTTTCTTTTTCTTGGCGGCTTTCTTTGCGTCGGCTTGCGTGGTGCGCTTTTCCGTGAGTTGGGTGGTGATCGGATCGATATACTCCGCAGGGAGGCGCATGGGTCTGAGTGATCTGAGGCTGAGATCTACGTCATCCAGTTCGTTTTTTGCTAAGGCTGACCATGCTCCTCGGAGGCCGGGGCCGGCGAGTTTGATTGTTGAAGTGTCGGTAGACTCAATTTTTCTCATCGTGGCGTCTACGCTACGCAAGTTGTAATCCAGCGCGTGTTTGTTAAACGGGTCAATGGTGAGCCATTTGGTTTTGATTTGCTTCTCTTCTTTTTCGATGAGTGCTGCGTAGAGGGCTTCTTTTTCGATGAGTAGGTTCTCGCTGCGTTTGCGGTCGTTTATTTTCAAGCTGGCAATGGCAGCTTTGCGTTTGGTGGTGCGTCTTTCCAGTGAGTCGAGGTTCTGTTTCAGTTCTTCTTTGTAGGGTTTGAGGACGCGGGAGATGAGTGTGAGGCTATTCTTGTAGGCGGCAGAGTGTGAGTAGTTAAGTTGAAGGTTTTCCCATTCCCGGAGGGACATTTGGTAGTTGCCAGCTTTAGCGAGTTTTTTGGTTTTGTTGAGAATGATTCGGGCATGGATATCGTAGGCGTTGGCTTCGATGTCTGAGCTGGAGATGAGTAGTCCGTCGAGTTTGATGCCGCCTTGGGAAATGACCGCCATTTCTTTGTTGAGCGTTGCGAGGATGGTTTGGACTTCTTTGCTGTGTTTGGATTTGGGGAATTTTTGGAGGAAGTCAGAGGCGCGCTTGATACGGGCGGCGTATCGCTTTTCGGACAGTCCGTCTGGGGTGGGCACAGATGATTTGACGCGCGCGAAGTCATTGGCGTCTTTGGCCGCGCTAACGATTTGTTTGACTTGGTCTTTGGGGATGCGGCGTTGGTCTTTGATCGATGATGAATGATGGATTTCAACCAGGTAGCTTGTGGCATCTTCGGAAAGGACTTTTCCTTGGTAGCTGATGCCTGATTTCAACTCAATGGTGTCTGCGGCTAAGCTGCTGGTGAGCAAGCTGGCGATGAGGATGATGGATTGATGTGTTTTCATTGTTGCTGTGTCTGCTGAAGTTTGGCATCTGCCGTTAGGAAGTCAATGCTTGCGAACGGTGAGATGTTAAGGGTGTTGAGGAGGGCACCGAGGAGATCGTCGCTTTGCGTTTGAAGATTGGCGCTTGGTTGTTCAGCTGCCAGACGCTTGGCGTTAGAATAGGCCAGTGCCCAGGTGCTGCTGTTATCGAGTGATCGGATAGTGAAGAATTGGTAGATTTTAAAAGGTTGCGGGTCATTGGTGGCGGAGTTCTCGAGGATTTGATGGCGCTTCGCATCGCTGAGATTTGAGGCCATGTTTTGGTGAGTCTTTGAGGCGAATTGAAGCCATGCGGGGTCGGGCGCAGCTTCATGGCGATCGAGGGCGGCTTGGGTGAGGAGGGTGTAATCAACTCCTAGGGCTGGTAGATCGAGAAGTTTGCCATTGAAGCGGGCGTGGAACAAATGGCCTGATTCGTCAATGAAGTGTTCACGGATATAGGTGAGCAGTTGGGTGGCGCGGTCGAGGTGTTGGGAGTTACCCGTGGCGCGGTAGGCTGAGAGGTAGGCACTAGCTAAGAGGGCTGAGCTGTCTGCGGTGGAGAGCTTTTCATGGCGTGTTGTTGGAGATTTTTCCTTGCGTAGCTTGGCTAATTTTTTTGTGATGGATTCGAGTTGTTTTTGCAGGCCGGCGGTATCTGTGCCGGTGCTTGCGGCCAGTGCGGGGGGAGTGGTTTTCCAGGTCAGGGTGTTTTTGCGGAGGTAGGCTCGGTCGCGGTCATCTTCCATGGGGATGTTTCCTAGGCCCTTGATGCCAAAAGCTTGAGTGCAAATGTTCATTTCCTCGGGAGTGAGGGCGGCTTCGAGTTCTTCGAGTGTCCAGGTGCAGGGGTTGTTTTTTGCGCCGTGACTTGCGTAAACATTGCCGAGCGAATAGCCGCCGTCGGGTAGGGTGAGATTTTGCTCAGTGTAGGCTAGGATGGCATCGGCCGCTTTGAGGTGGCGGGTTTTCCCCGATGCCTTGTAGAGTGTGTAGAGGGCATCAATGGAGTAGGCCTGTGTTTTAAGTTCTTTGGTGAAGACGGGGAGGGCGGAGGTGGCCTGTTGGTTTCTTGAATAGATGCCTCCATCCAGAGGGTCAATGAGGCCGTAGAGCATCATGCTGTCTGCTGCCTGCTCGGCAATGTCGAGGTAGCGTTTGCGTTGGCTCTCTGAGATATCCGTGCGGGAGGATGAGATGGTGAGCAGTTTGATGTAGCGCGCGATACTCAGCCCGCCTGTGCCGTCAATTTTGCCAGAGGTGGGGTCAAAGAGTGCGGCGATGCGGCGTATTGCCTGAATGGGTGTGATGGATGGGTTGTCGGGATTGTCGTCTTTGGCTGGGGTCGGGATGGCTGATGCTAGTCTGCGAGCGAAGTCTTCGCGGCTGTTTTTGAGGACGTAGTCAGGTGAGTCCCTCCACATCTGATTGACGGTGTTGCTGGTGCGGCTAATGAATTCGGCAATCGTCTGGCTTTGATTTTGGGTCACGGGGATCCACGAAATGGGAGTGCCTTCATAGGAGAACCAGACCAGAATCGGCTTGGATGCAATGGTGCCTGATCTTAGGCACAGCGAGGCGGAGTGGAATTCGAGATCCGGGTGGAGGTTGCTATCGATCAGGATATTGACATGATGTTGATTCAGGGTATCGCATGTCTGCTGGGAGTGGTTCAGCTGTGTCAGGATATCGATGGTGTAGGGATCAGTTCCCGATCCGATATAGGCAAAGACGGTCTTTTTTTCCGCTGCGGCATCGGCAAAGACGCTTTTGCTCCATGGTTGCCAGTGGATGGGGGATTCCGCTTGGCTTTGTTGGAGGCTGCTCTTGGCTTCTTTGAGATTATTTTGCTGAATGTGAGAGGTGTCTCGCACCTCGACGTTCTCCTCGAGTTCTTGCTCGGGGGCGTCTTTGCATGAGTTGGTGGAGGCGATGGCAAGGATGGCTGCCGTGGCCATAAGTGGTCGCGAGATCGATAATACTAGAGGTGAAAAACGCATAGTTCTGATTAAATTGATGGTGGGCGGAGTAGCCGCTTGCATCAGATGATAATTTGATCTGCGCAGGATGCACCAAAAAAATTGAATAGTTATTGCGGGTAATTACACAGTGATGTAACTCTGCGTCAGAGAGAACGCTTTCAATGGCCGGGTTCCGGTCGTTTTTCATACTGAGTCTGCCATTATCGAGCCCCAATTACCGTGATTACTATTGCCATATCGAGCCAAAAAGGAGGAGTGGGAAAAACCACTGTTTCGATCAATCTAGCCCATGCTTTTGCCCGTAGCGGTAAACGGACCTTGCTGGTGGACGCTGATCCCCAAGGGTCGGTGGGTTTGTCCCTGACGCGCCAGTCGCGTATGTTGACAGGTTTTTATGATGCCATTGACGATGCGAGTCTGGGTCTGGATAAGCTCGTGGTGCCGACACGGCTGAGAACGATGAGCATTGTTCCTGCCGGGCAACGGAGTGAGTATGAGCTGGTGGAAGATCACCGAGTTGAATCCCAGACGGGAATCAGGAGGTTCTTCCGCATGGCTGAGGAGCAGGGGTATGACATTTGTATCATTGATTCGGCGGCTGGATTGTTTGGGGTGACATCGGATGTGCTGGCGCTGTGTGATTCTGTGCTGATCCCCCAGCAGGCTGAGCCGCTGGGTGTGCGGTCTGTACCGAAAATGCTTGAAGCTCTGACTCGTATGCGAGCTGTTAACCCGCGCTTGAATGTGTTGGGAGTGGTGATGACCATGGTGCAGGATTCTTTGCCCGAGAGTCTAGACTCCGTGCAGGCTCTGCGTGGATTATTGCCAACCCATATGGTGATGCGCGATGTTGTGCCTCGGAACGATCTGTTTATTCGTGCCAGCGCCAAAGGGTTGCCTGTGGGTGTGATGGCTGAGGGTGGTGAGATGTTGGCTGTATTTGACCGACTACGTTCTGAAATTGAAACCAAAATGAACGGAGCGACATTGTAGTCTCTTTGTTGATTAATTATATTTAACTGAAAAAATGGATACTGTTCGATCATGGGTAGATGCCAGCGAGGTGCGTCGTTTGGCAGAGGAGCTAATGGCTCCACCGCAAGAAAAAGAGGAGGCTCAGAGCGATGCTGGGTATTCCAAGGAATTTGAAGGATACACGGGAGCCAATCAAGCTGGAAGCGTGGTTGCAGAGCAAGAGCCTGAGGCGGTATCGGCACCTTTGGCTGCCGTGACCAGTGCCTTGGCGGTGGCCCGCAAAGTGGCGGAGGGTAGCGGCATGTTGCAGAAGCCTGAAAGTGCCGAGTCCGTAAAAGTAGAGGAGGTTGAAGTCGTAGTTAGCGAACTTGATCTCCAGAAGCTGATGCTGAGTCATAAAAAATGGGCGGAGCAGTATGGCATGGCTGGCATGGTGCTGATCGGGCGTGATGACGAGGTTGTGTCCGATAGCTTAGGGAATACCAAGTTGACAGAGATGATTTTGAGAATGGTTAAGTCTGCCCCTGAATCTGGAAGCCTCTTTGTTAAAGTGGGTGCGAAAACTTGTTTGCAGGTGGTGGTTCTGGCCTCAAATCATGGTCTGGAGGCGATCGGTATGATGATCGAATCTTCGCTTTCGAAAGCTCAAATAGAGCAACTCCACGTTTCGGTCGCCCAAGATCTCGGCTGATCTTCTCTCGGTCGATTTATTATCCCAACACATTCATTTTTTACCACGAACCCACAACATTGGCACGTCCGACAAAACTCCATTTTGAGGCCTTTTCGAAAACCTTAACCGCTTGAAATCAATGACTTACAGCTATCGCTTTCGCCTGTTTTAGACTTTTGTCGGTGACACCAATATTATGTATTCAGAATCCTACCAAAATAAACTGCAAGGTTTCCTCTCGGAAATTGATGAGGCTGGTCTGTATAAACACGAGCGGAAGCTGGCCTCGACCCAGAACTCCTCGGTGACTCTCGATGATGGCCGCGAGGTGATCATTATGTGTGCGAATAACTACCTTGGCCTCGCGGATAACCCGGAGGTGATGGCTGCGGCTGAGGGGGCGATTCAGAAGTGGGGCTTTGGCATGGCTTCTGTCCGTTTTATCTGCGGCACGCAAACGCTGCATAGTGAGCTTGAGTCTCGTATTGCCAAGTTCCTCGGCACGGAGGATACCATTCTCTACACTTCATGTTTCGATGCCAATGGTGGCCTGTTTGAGGTCCTGCTTGGGCCGGACGATGCGATTATTTCCGACCAGCTGAACCACGCATCCATCATCGATGGTGTGCGTCTTTGCAAAGCGCGTCGTTATCGATACGCGAACAATGATATGGAGGCACTGGAGGAGCAGCTCAAGCTGGCCGATGCCGACGTTGGTGCGAAAGGGGGCCAAAAGCTCATCGCTACTGATGGCGTGTTCTCTATGGATGGCGTCATTGCCAATCTCAAAGGGATCTGCGATCTTGCTGATAAATACAATGCCTTGGTGATGGTGGACGATTCCCACGCTTCCGGCTTTATGGGGAAGACCGGTCGCGGCACTCCTGAACATTGCGGGGTGATGGACCGGGTGGATATCGTGACTTCTACTTTTGGCAAGGCTCTCGGCGGAGCTTCCGGCGGATTCACTTCCGGTAAAAAGGAAATCATCGATCTCTTGCGCCAGCGCAGCCGCCCTTATCTCTTTTCCAACAGCGTGGCTCCGGCGATTGTCGCGGCTACGATCAAGGTGCTCGATATGCTGGAGGCTTCTACTGAGCTGCGTGACCGTCTCGAGGAGAATGCTCGCTACTTCCGCAGTGGTATGGAGAAGCTCGGATTTGACCTCGGAGGCAAAGACCACCCGATTGTGCCCGTGATGCTCGGCGATGCAGCTCTTTCCCAGAAGTTTGCTAACAAGCTTCTCGAGCGTGGCATTTATGCCGTTGGATTTTTCTTCCCGGTGGTGCCTCGCGGTGCCGCGCGCATCCGCACTCAGATTTCCGCTGCCCATACTCGCGAGCAGCTCGATGAGGCACTCGATGCCTTCGCTGCCGTGAAAGAAGAGCTGGGTATTTAATCGGCCTGTTCATGTCTTGAAGCCTTTTCTCCGATGTCTGTTTTCGAATCACTCGATTTCTGGCGGGATAAGCAGCCCCGGACGGGGGCTGAGAACATGGCGGTTGATCAGCTTCTCATGGAGTTGGTCGGGCAGCGTGGAGGTGATCGCCCGATCCTCCGAGTGTATGAGTGGAGTGAGCCGACGGTGACGTTTGGCTATTTTCTCCCTTTATCGGATGCTACGGATGCTTTTCCGGATGACGATCTCACCTACGTCCGCCGCTGGACCGGCGGGGGCGTGGTCGATCACCGAGTGGATTTGACTTACACGCTAATGATCCCACGGAGTCATGAGTTGGCGACGGCTCGCGGTGCGGAAAGTTACCGCGCGATTCATCAGGCACTTGCGGACACCTTGCAGTCGCTCGGTGAAAAGGTTAGGCTCACCGTTGTGGATGAAGGTGATGGTAGTGCTGCCTGTTTCACTAATCCCGTTGCGTATGATCTCACAGATATGGCGGGTGAGAAAGTGGCTGGTGCCGGGCAGCGGAGGACGAAGTTCGGACTCCTGCATCAAGGGAGTGTGATGACCTCGGTTTCGCAGGATGCCTTTGCTGCGCAGCTCGTGCGCGAGTTTTCAGGCCAAGCCACAGTGTGGTCACCGGATAGTAGTCTATTGCTCAACGCCTGCGATCTAGCCGTTGAACGCTACGCCACGAAGAGGTGGTTGATGAAAAAATAGCGATGTGGAGCTCTCTTCTATCGTTTGATAGGGTGTGACTTCTTTTTCCCATTTTCACAGCACTTACTTGAGACAAGAGTCTTACCACCGCAAGGACAGGAGATATAGGCACAGAGATATAGGGACAGATTAAAAGACAGGAAACAAATAGACAAATGGTAAGCTTGTTGTATGGTGGCTTCATCATGAGACGGGCAAGGCACATTTCACCATCGGCGGAGGTTTCGGCTTCAATTTATCACTGCATCGACAGGGTCGTGAACCGGGATCATGTGCTGGGGCGGGTTGAGAAGGATATGTTTGTCCATTTCATGAGGAAATACGCGGCTTTTCACGATGTTTGCGTGCTTTCATTTTGTATTATGGACAACCATTTTCATCTTTTGGTTGAAGTGCCGCCCAAGAAAAAAGGGGAGTCAGTGCCCATGGAGGATGATGAATTTTTAGCGCGATTGGAGGCGTTTGCTTCCTGGGCGTATTACATCGATATCAAACAAATGCTGGAGCGATTGCGGGAAGGCAGCTCGCATCAGGCGGCGGAGGATCTCAAGACGAAGCATACCTGCCGGATGAAGGATCTTTCTTGCTTTATGCAAGGTTTGAAGCGGCGTTTTAGCCAGTGGTTTAACAAAACCCATTCCCGGACAGGGACGCTGTGGGAAGGTCGCTTTAAAAGCGTGCTTGTGGAGGACGGTTATGCAACTCGCGTGATGTCGGCTTATATTGATTTGAACCCGATTCGGGCGGGCGTGGTATCGAGGCCGGAGGGTTATCGATGGAGTTCTTACGGAGTGGCGATGAGTCCAAGGAATGATGCGGCTAGAAGATTGACGCGGACTGGGTTGTGCCGAGTGATGCAGTTGGATCGTGAAATGGGAGGCCGGATTTCCGCTGCTGAATCGGCTGTTTTGTGGGAGGAGAAAAAAGGGAGCGGTGGTGAAAGCTCTTGTAAGTGTAGTGGCTCTGAGTGGTATCGGATGATGCTCTTTGCCGATGGCGAAGAAGTGTTTTCATCGAAACCGGAGCAAGGGATAGAAAAGATACTGGTGCGCAAAGGGTTTAAGAGAGACGATGTGGCGGAAGTGCTGGCGAAGGGTGGGAAAATAAGCTTTGGCGAGGCACTGCGCTGCAAAGTCCGCTATCTGACCGACGGCATGGTTTTCGGTAGTCGAGATTTTGTAAATAAGGTGTTCAAAGGTTCCCGAGCCCATTTCAGTGAGAAGCGAACAAGTGGAGCGCGACCGATCCGAGGGGTGGGTTGGAAAGTAGAAAGCAATCGACTCTACTCGATGCGGGCGTTAAAAAAAGAGATCCTCAAATGAGAGCTTTTGCGCTCTCGCGAGCAGGTGAAAGCGGTCGAGGATATGCAGCTTGGTTTTATTACCTGGGCCATGATTCAGAATTGGTGATGCCTTTGCCTTTGTCTTGCATCGTGTAAAGAATGAACCACCAGCCTGGTTTGATGGTTGTTATTTTGACTCTGACCTTGATTCCTTTCGCTTCATACTTGGCCTTGATCTCGGTGATGCTCTTCTTTTTGTATTTCGCATAGGCTGCCTTACTGGCTCGATTTTTAAAATCGATGGCTCTGCTCTGCACCGTATGACCAGTGTAGGGTTGATCGGCTTCGTTGATGATGGTTGTAGTGACGGTGCACTGTGAACCCACGGTTTTTATGGGCGTGAGATAGACGCCCGTTTGAGACTTGTCCTGAGAAGTATGTTAAGACCTCGTCAGGGCTTGCCGATTGTAAACTTCTGATGGAGTTTCGACGTCATTCGTCGTCTCTGTTTTGGCTTAAACATCCACTGGCTCATTAGCTTTGATTGTCTTCCGGACGACGCTGCCGGTGAAGATCATGGCCCAGCCGTTGAAGATGAGGTTGATGCCGAAGAGTGTGCCGATGGCCCAGGCGCCGGAAAGTGGCCAGTTTTTCCACAGAGCCAGTCCAAGCAGTAGGGAGATGAGTCCGCTAAAGAGGAGCCATGCCCAACCTTTTTGAGATCGGGATTTGAGGGCGTGGATGATTTTGACCAATCCGTCTGAGAGGAAGTAGGCAATGAGAAAAAGGGTGATCACGCCGAGTCCTAGGAGCGGTTTGGCAAACATGATACCGCCGCAGATCAGGGCGAGGAGGCCACTGAGAATAGCAAAGATGGATGCGCCTGCGCCACCGCCTTTGATGGCATGGATGTTCAGATGTGCTCATAAGAACGCACTCTGTCATCTACTAACGTTTTGTCGAGAGTTGAATCGGTGGAATGGGTAAACATACATAATTACCATTAAACATCATAAAATGAATCTGTAAGCAAAATATGCTTGCTAAATAGCAATAGTGCGCTTGAATCCCGCGCATCCGTGTGGGGGCTCTTTTGAAGGCGTTTCTTTCACGTGATTACCCACCTTCCTCTCGTTTTTCTTAAGCATATCCGCCTCCCCGCAGCCTTTTTCACCGCTATTCTCCGATACTTTTCCGTCATGAGCGACCACGATGACCACCACCACAATCCCGGATTTATCCGGAAGTATGTCTTTTCTACCGATCACAAGATCATTGGCCTCCAGTATGGATTCACGGCTCTGTGTTTCTTGCTGTTTGGTTTTTACCTGATGATGGTGATGCGCTGGAGCATCGCTTATCCGAACGAGCCGCTTCCCGTCTGGATGAGCTGGTTGTTTACGGAAGACTGGAAAGCGCAGTGGCTGACCGATGGGAAATTGCCTGGTGAGACCTATAATATGTTTGGTGCCATGCACGGGACAATCATGGTGTTCTTGGGTATTGTGCCTCTTGGGTTCGGTGCCTTTGGTAACTATGTGACCCCTCTTCAGATTGGCGCTCCCGATATGGCTTTTCCTCGTCTGAATATGGCGAGTTACTGGGTTTATGTGATCGGTGGTATCATGATGTGCGGCAGCTTCTTCATGGAATCTGGCGCCGCTAAGTCTGGCTGGACGAATTACCCGCCGCTTTCCTTTTTCGCGGACTCCCAATATCCGCACCAGTTTTGGACGGGTCAGACACAGTGGCTGATGGGCTTGGTCATGCTGATTACTTCTTCTCTGCTTGGCTCGGTGAACTTTATCACCACGATTATTAACCTGCGAGCGAAAGGGTTGACCTGGATGCGCTTGCCCTTCTTTGTCTGGGCGATGCTGGTGACCGGTTTTTTGCTTTTACTTTCCTTCCCTCCGCTTGAGGTGGCCGGTATCATGCAGGTGGTTGATCGGATGTTTGGCTCCAGCTTTTTCCAGCCCAGTGGTCTTTATCATCAGCAGATTGGCTTGGCCGATGCTTCTGGTGGAGGTAGCCCGCTTTTGTTCCAGCACCTGTTCTGGTTCCTTGGCCACCCTGAGGTGTATGTGCTTCTTCTTCCGGCCTTTGCTTGTGTGGCGGAAATTATTCCCGTCAATACCCGCCGCCCAATCTGGGGCTACAAGTCGATGGTTTACGGCGTCTTGGTTCTTGGATTCCTCTCGTTTATCGTGTGGGCGCACCACATGTATATGACAGGGATGGGACCCGCGATCTCGACATTCTTCCAGACGACGACCACGTTGATTTCGATTCCGTCGGTGATTCTTCTGACGTGTTTGCTGATCTCGCTCTGGGGTGGGTCGATTCGGTTTACACCTCCCATGATGTGGGCTTGTGCTTTTCTGCCGATGTTTGGAATCGGTGGACTCACCGGGTTGCCGCTGGCGTTCAACTTGGTGGATCTTTATCTGCACGACACCTATTACGTGATTGGTCACTTCCACTATGTGGTGGCTCCGGGGATTTTGTTTGGCTTCTTTGGGGGAATCCACCATTGGTATCCGAAGATGACGGGTCGATTTACTAGCCGAACTCTAAACCATCTTCACTTCTGGCCATCGCTGATCCTGATGAACACTTTGTTCTTCCCGATGTTGATTCAGGGAATGGCTGGATTCCACCGTCGTTGGTATAATGGTGGTGATGCTTATCTCACGGTTGATCCTGAGAGTGTGAACGTCTTTGGCAAAACCGTTGCCGAGTATATTGACTTGAACATTATGATGTCTTGGTCGGCTTGGTTGCTTTGCGCCGCTCAGATTCCATTTGTGATCAATGTGCTCTTGGCTTGGAAATTTGGCCGCAAAGTCGAAAGCGACAACCCATGGAACGCTTGCACGCTGGAATGGGCAACACCAACGCCTCCGGGACATGGCAACTTCCTTGAGGAGCCTATCGCTTATCGTGGACCTTACGAATACGCCCGTCCCGACGTGGAGGAGGATTTCCTTCCCCAGTGGCACAAGCCTGTCGAGAAGACCAAGGAAGGCTAAGTCCTCAGTCCTTTCCTACTGAACATTATCAAACTGAAAATCGAGCAAACTTTCTCCCATGGAAATTCCCTACATTGTAGAACCCCGGAAAGACACCGGACTCAATAACTCAAAGATCGGCATTTGGCTTTTCCTCGCTTCTGAGGTGATGCTCTTTGGTGGTCTTTTCTCCGGCTATATCTTCCTTCGTGTGTATGCCGATTACCCTTGGCCTGAGCGGACCCTTCCGATCTTGCCCGGATTAATCAACACATTTGTGCTGATTGCCTCATCGATCACCGTGGTTTTTGCCTGGGTGTCGTTGAAATTAGGGCAGTGGCGGAAATTCCAGATCTACATGGCGATTACGTTGCTCTGCGCGCTGCTGTTCATGGTGCTCAAGGGTTTTGAGTATAAAGCCAAGTTTGCCCACCAGGCGATCCGTTTGGATGATTACACGGTGATCGAAGGTCACGCCCATCCCCAGGGTGCGCACGGCGATGATCATGGTGGACACGATGACGGCCATGGGGCTAAAAAAGGGCCGACCAAGAATCTTAACATTACCGCTGAAGCCGTTGATATTCAGTTGAGCCGTGTTGATGATATCTACTACAAAGAGCTTTCAGAACAATATGATGCCGCCAAGTTGATTCTTGCCGACGATGTAAAGCTGGGAGAGAACCTCAGTCTCGCCAAAGGGACCGCGATTAGTCTGGATATCCTGCACGAAGCTAAGGAGCAATACCTGAAAGCCATCGCGAGTAATAGTAAGCTCAATACAGACATTGCACGTATCGTTTGGAAAGAGGCTAAAAAGGCACTTCCTGGCAAGCGCTACTATGAGCCAGAGGTGAAAGAGTTTGTATCTGACAGGACAAAGGAAATCACAGCCGAGCACGATGCCAAAGGCGATTTCCTGCTGGAGGTTCCTACACTGAGATTCGTGCCTACTTCAGGCCATGCGCTCATTTCCATCAACCCATACTGGGGCAAGCTCAGCCATTCCAAGGCTGGCGAAAAAGGGAGTTTGCTGCTCAAGGATCAGACTCTGATCAGCGGCGTCACCGCTGATAGCTCCATTACTCTGGATGTGGATGGCATTGACTTCCGCCACACCGTGATGAAGGCCGACGTCAAGGGCATTTCAGCCAAGGCGGCGATCGCTAACTCCTGGCTGCTCAAGGATGAAGGTATGAAGGCGCTCTGGTCGAAGCACGAACTCATCGTCGCCAAACTTGCCGAGGAAATCAAAGCTAAGGATCAAGTGCCTACCGACACTGAGAAATACCGGATGAACTGGGATGAGATCGCAGCGATTCAAGGACCTCTCAATGAGAAGGGTAAACCAGAACGAGATCCTCTTACTCTTGAAGAGCTCGAAGCCATGTCCTACGGCGAGATCAAAGACAGCTACCCAGGGATGATTGTTGGGTTTACTGGCCCTAATCACAACAAGTTCAAGTTTCCCTCGATCACGGTTCCGCGCGAGCAGGTGCGGTTTGAGTCGCTCTTCACCCCACGCTGGAATACTTACTACGCCACCTACTTCACCATCACTGGACTGCACGGTTTGCACGTGATCTTTGGTGCGTTTGTGCTCGGTTACTACCTTTTCTTCGGACGTAAGATGTTTGAGGAAAACCCCACATGGCTTGCCAACCGAGTTGAGGTGGGCGGTCTATTCTGGCACTTTGTGGACTTGGTCTGGATTTTCCTGTTCCCGATCCTCTACCTGATGTAGGTTTCACATTCACTATTAACAATCCAACACTCATCATTCAAAATGGCTGATTCACCTGAAGCAATTAAAAAGGCAACCAAGCTCTACATGCTTATTGGTCTTATTCTGTTCCTCTGCACGCTCCTGACGGTGTCGGTGGCTAAGTTCGAGTTTCTCGACTTTGGCAAACGAGGCTTTGATACCTATGACATGACCATTGGCCTGCTCATTGCAGCGTTCAAATGCTCACTGGTCGCGGCGATCTTCATGCACCTCAATCATGAGAAGAAGATGGTTTACTGGCTGTTTGGTATCGGCATCTTCTTTGGTGCCTGCCTGATGGGCATTACTGGCTTTGCCTTCTCTGATCCTATTCATTTTGATGGATTCTTTGGAAGATAGGGGCTACGTTATCGCTTCTCCTTCGTTTCAAACCCACACTTTATCCCATACACCCATGTCACTCAAAGGCTTCCATATACTCTTCATCACCATCGCAACCCTGCTTTGTGTCTTTGTCGCCCTGTGGGCCTTTGTGCTGGAGCGTTATCCTGATCTGGGCTTGCAGATTTTCGGCGGCACCTGTGCCGTGGCTGCCGTCCTTCTCCCTATTTACGGAGTTCGATTCTACAGAAAGGCCAAAGCAATCACTGTGTAAGGGACCGAAAACTGCACACTCCTCACTGAACACTTTCTCATGGACTCACTTCTTAACATTCTTGCCTGCTCCGTCTGTATGGGCGTGGGCGAAGAGCACCGCGACTCCGTGGCCGCTGGCTACGCGATGCTGGTAATGCTGGCGATCATTCTGCCTATGCTCTGCGCGATCATCTTTTTTATCGTCCGTATGGCTCGCCGCGAGCAAGCGAACCTCGACCCTTCTCTCTGCGATCCTTCCTAGCACTGAATCCTTTCACTCTGAACACAAGCCCACTTTTTTATGTCTATTCTTGAATTCTTCGGACTCCCCGAAAACCTCTCCCAGCACGGAGAACAGGTTGATCAGATGCACTCCGTCATTACGTGGTTGATGGTGGCTCTGTTTATTGGTTGGAGCCTTTTCTTTTGCATCGCGCTCTTCAAATTCTGGCACAAGCGTAATCCGAACCCATCCTACACCGGCGTTAAAAACCATGTGTCTACTCACATTGAAATTGGTGTGGTGATCGTCGAGGCTGTTTTTCTTCTCGGGTTTGCTTTTCCGCTCTGGGCCGAGCGCACGGATACTTTCGAGCGTGTGCTTGCCAATGACCCGGATGCCCCACGTGTCCGCGTCGTCGGTCAGCAATACAGCTGGACATACCACTACCCAGGAAACGACGGCATTTTTGGTCGCACCGATAACACCTTGATCACCGGTAGTAACTCGCTCGGAATCGACCCTGACGATGTCAATGGTCACGATGACTTTATCTCGACAACGATGCTCCGTTTGCCAGTCAACCGGAACTGCATTCTTCAGGTCACCTCGAAGGACGTGATTCACAACTTTGCCATTGTCCCGCTGCGTATCCAGCAGGACTGCATTCCGGGTAAGGAGGTCCCTATGTGGTTCCGCCCGACCAAGGAAATGGAAACTTATGTTATCTGTGCCCAGCTATGTGGCGAAGCTCATGCGAATATGAAAGGTAGCATGGAAGTCATCAATGCTGAGGAATACGCCAAGTGGTTCAAGACACGTAGTGATGAGGAACTAGTTAAGCATCAAGCCACGGCAAAAAACTAAGCGCTATCTCAGCTTAATCAATTTTATTAAAGGCGAACGGAATTTTTTCCGTTCGCCTTTTTTATGGAGGAAGTGCCACGAAATCTTACTTAAAAATAAGATCCTACTTGCTACCTTCGAGCTTACCTTCTATTAAATAAGGTAAATAAGGTGTGTTGATTTTAATGCATCATCTGCCAATAGATTATTATAACCAGAGGGATAGAATCATGACTGATAGCGATACTAAAGAAAACGACGACGACAACGAAAGAAAAAACAAACCCACCATTCTGGTGGTGACGCCTGAGATTACTTACCTGCCTGAGGGGATGGGGAATATGGCTCAGCGTATGAGCGCCAAAGCTGGAGGCATGGCGGATGTTTCAGCCTCTCTTGTTAGTGCTCTTTATGATCAAGGTGCAGACGTGCATGTGGCACTGCCGAACTACCGTAGGATGTTTAACATGGATGTGAAAAACGTGCATGATCGTGAATATCAACGGGTGAGTGAAAAGATGAGCAAGGAACGCATCCATCTTGCCGAAGACCGGATTTTCTATCATCGGGAAGAAGTTTATTCGGGTCAAAACCTTCACATGGCCCTCGCCTTTCAGCGCGAGCTCATCAATCACATCATCCCTCGCGTGCGTCCGGATTTGATTCACTGTAACGATTGGATGACTGGGTTGATTCCGGCAGTGGCGCGTCGTTTTAATATTCCATGTCTCTACACTATTCATAACATTCATACTGAGATGATGACCATGGCTGGGATCGAGGATCGGGGAATCGATGCGGTTGAGTTCTGGAACCATCTCTACTTTGAGCGCTCGCCGCTCTCCTATGAGGAATCTCGTGAGTATAATGCCATTGATAGTCTAGCCAGCGGTATTTTTGCTGCTGATCACGTCAATACTGTGAGCCCCACATTTCTCCATGAAGTGGTGGACGGGAGGCATTCCTTTGTCCCCGATGCAATTCATGCTGAGATGGCAAACAAGTTTCACGCTGGTTGCGCTTCAGGCATCCTCAATGCTCCTGATGTTTCCTATGATCCAGAAACGGATGACGCTCTCGAGATGAACTACAATGCGGATAATGTCATGGAAGGAAAGGCGGTGAACAAAAGACGCCTCCAAGAGCGTGCCTGCCTGAATGTTGATCCTGACGCGCCGATTCTCTTTTGGCCATCCCGTCTGGATCCGATGCAGAAGGGGTGTCAGTTATTGGCGGATCTTCTCTATCAGGTTGTCGATGATTACTCGGACATTGGTTTGCAGGTTGCCATCATTGCCAATGGGGCGTTCCAAGGGCACTTCCGAAATATTGTGGATCTTCACAGTTTGCAGGGTCGGGTGGCTGTGGAGGATTTTAATGAAGGCTACTCACGTCTTGGTTATGCCGCATCTGACTTTATGCTGATGCCGTCGCGGTTCGAGCCCTGTGGGTTACCTCAGATGGTGAGCCCTAAATATGGCACGCTTTCCATCGCCCATGATACGGGCGGCATTCACGATACCGTTGAGCACATGCACCACGATGGCAATTTGGGCAATGGTTTCAGATTCCAGCACTACAGCACAGAAGGGCTGCGCTGGGCGATTGACGAGGCTCTTAGCTTCTATAAACGGTCAGCTGAGGAGAAGCGCCGCACGCTTTCCCGCGTCATGCGAGAGTCGGCCGAGCGCTTTAACCACGACGCGACAGCTGCAGCTTACATCGAGCGTTACGAGGAGATGCTCGGAAAGAAAGTGGGGAATTGATCGATTTTAAAAAGCCCCACCTATTATCTTGGGTTGAGTGTTAGGTGGGCTGGAAGATCAAAAAATCCCGTTGGCCTAGACCAACGGGATTTGAGCGATTTTAAATACGCTCGCTCTTGCTTGCAGTTGGCGATGTTTTAGAGCGTGGCGAGGATGTTGTTGAATGTATCGCTGGGGCGCATGGCGGCGACTGTGACGGTGGTGTCTGGGCTGTAGTAGCCTTTCATGTCGATCGCGCTACCTTGTGCGTTGTTCATCTCGGTGACGATGTTTTCTTCGTTTTCAGCGAGAGCTTGTGCGACCGGCGCAAAGGAGCTTGCTAGATCCGTATCCGAAGTTTGGGCTGCGAGTGCTTGTGCCCAGTAGAGGGCGATGTAGAAGTGGGAGCCTCGGTTATCGAGCTCGTTGACTTTGCGCGATGGTGCTTTGTTGGTGAGCAGGAGCTTGGAGGTGGCGTCGTCGAGTGTATCAGCGAGCACTTGGGCCTTGGTGTTGCCGGTGGTGTTGCTGAGGTGTTCGAATGAGACGGCGAGGGCGAGAAATTCACCGAGTGAGTCCCAGCGCAGGTGGTTTTCTGCGGTGAACTGCTGGACGTGTTTGGGGGCGGAGCCACCGGCACCGGTTTCGAAGAGGCCGCCGCCATTCATCAGGGGGACGATGGAGAGCATCTTGGCGGAGGTGCCGAGCTCGAGAATGGGGAAGAGATCGGTGAGATAGTCTCGCAGGACGTTGCCGGTGACGGAGATGGTGTCCTCGCCAGCTTTGAGGCGTTTGAGGGTGAACTCGGTGGCTTCGACGGGGGACATGATGTAAATTTGAAGTCCATCGGTGTCGTGATCTCCTAGGTATTGGCCGACTTTGTCGATGATTTCGTCATCGTGGGCGCGGTCTTCATCCAGCCAGAAGACGGCGGGAGTTCCGGTGGCGCGGGCGCGGGTGACGGCGAGTTTGACCCAGTCTTGGATCGGTGCGTCTTTGGCCTGACAAGCACGCCAGATGTCACCTTCTTCCACTTGATGTTCGATGAGGACGGCACCTTCGGTATCGATGATGCGGATGGTGCCATCGGCGGGGATTTCAAAGGTTTTGTCGTGAGATCCGTATTCTTCGGCTTTCTGCGCCATTAGGCCTACGTTAGGCACTGTGCCCATGGTGGTGGGATCGAAGGCTCCGTTTTCGCGGCAGAAGTCGATGGTCGCCTGATAGACTCCGGCGTAGGATGAGTCTGGGATCACGGCGAGGGTGTCTTGCTGCTTGCCCTCGGCATTCCACATCTGGCCTGATGTGCGGATCATGGCGGGCATGGAAGCATCGATGATGATGTCGGATGGCACGTGGAGGTTGGTGATTCCTTTGTCGGAATCCACCATGGCGAGGTCAGGCTGGGCGGCGTAGGTGGCTGTGATGTCAGCCTCGATGGCTGCTTTTTGATCAGCGGGGAGGGAGTCAATTTTGCTGACAAGATCGCCGAAGCCGTTGGTGAAGTCGATGCTTAGGGCATCGAGGCATTCTGCATGGTTCGCGAGTAGGTCTTTGAAAAAGACACGGACGGCGTGGCCGAAAATGATCGGGTCGGAGACCTTCATCATGGTGGCTTTCATGTGCAGTGAGAACAGGACGCCTTGCTTTTTCGCTTCGGCAATTTGTTCTTCGAGGAAGGAGATCAGGGCCTTCTTGCTCATCACGGTGGCGTCGATGATTTCGCCTGCGAGCAGTGGAGTGCTTTCTTTAAGCACGGTGACGGTGCCATCGGTAGCGGTGAGTTCGATTTTGACATCGGTAGCCTCTTCCACGGTGACGGATTTTTCATTAGCGCAGAAATCGCCGCTGGTCATGGTGGCGACATTGGTGAGTGAATTGGACGACCAAGCTCCCATGCGGTGTGGGTTGGCTTTGGCGTATTCTTTAACGGCTTTGGGTGCGCGGCGATCAGAGTTACCTTCGCGGAGCACGGGGTTTACGGCGGAGCCTTTGATCTTGGAGTAGCGGTCCTCGGCATCGGCGTAGTTCGGGATGTCGTATCCCTTGGCCTGAAGCTCGGTGATGGCGGCTTCCATCTGCGGCACTGAGGCTGAGATATTGGGAAGCTTGATGATGTTGGCCTCTGGAGTTTTCGCCAGTGCGCCCAGCTCAGCGAGGGCGTCGGGGACGCGCTGGTCTTCGCTCAGGTTCTCTGGGAAGTTGGAGAGGATGCGGCCGGCAAGGGAGATGTCCTTGGTTTCCATCTGAATACCAGACGACTTCGTAAATGCCTGGACGATGGGAAGAAAAGAATGGGTGGCGAGCGCGGGCGCTTCGTCGGTTTGGGTGTAGATGATGGTGTCTTGACTCATAATAGTGACCTTTTGAAAGCGCGGTGTGTAGAGCATTCCACGCTGAGGTCAATGCTATTCAGTTGAGAATCAAGACATAGGGGCAAGATCACAAGGCCGCGAGGATACGATGGAACGGTTAGCTACTCTTCAGGGACTTGACCCCGACCCTCCGCTGTGCTGCCTTGGCACGGCTGAAGTGGGGGCAGAAGTCCGCCATCGATCGGGTAGGTGGGATCCTCTGGAAGGGCTGGGGGGTTATAATCTACGGGCATGTAGACCCACTGGTTGAGGCTGCGGTTCCAAGCGAGAGCGCGGTCGGCTCCGCTAGGCATTTTTTTGAGATCCTTTTGGCGCACTTCAGCGATGGGGACTCGGGACGGCCAGAGGCTGGTGACTTTATTGAGAGATTTACTGGCGAGGTTTGACGTGGAGGAATTTCCACAGGAAATAAGCAGCGAGCAGCTGACCGCAAGAGTGAAGCCGGCGGTGGTAGGTATTTTAAAATTGGGGAGGAATGTGGGGGCACTCATAGTGGGGCTTATATTGTAGATGGATTAAAATTGCACGCACCAATGATGCGGCTGTGGGGCGAAGCTGATGGATGCAGGCCTAGCGAGGTCATATTTTCAATGCTTTGATTGTTACAAGATCTTCACCAAAGTGCATGAGCGCCTTGTATTACCAGCCGAGGCAGAGGATGGCATCGTCGCCCGATGCCCAGGAATGGGCGCTGGTGATGAGTTTTTGCACCAGATCGATCGCGGTTTGAACGGCCGCTTCGACAGGTTGTCCCTTGGCAAGTTCGGCAGTGATGGCGGCTGAGAGAGTGCAACCCGTGCCGTGGATGCCTTCCTTGGGGAGGTCGGCTGCCGGGTGGCTATAGTGGTGGGTTTGACCATTGTGCCAGAGCACATCGAGCCGGTCGCCGTTTCCAGGGAGATGCCCGCCTTTCACTAGACAGGATGTTTGATATCGCTCTGAAATATCACGCGCCGCGGATTCGAGATCGGACTCGGTGCTGACGGGGCGGTCGAGAATAGCGGAGGCTTCTGCCATGTTGGGAGTCACCAAAGTGGTGATGGGAAGTAACCGACTGGTGAGTATGGCGACGGTTGTGTTATCGACGAGCTGAGTGCCGGAGGAGGCCACCATGACGGGATCGACAACGAGGGGGAGGTTGATTTTTTTGAGGATTTCAAAAACGGCGATGGTGGTGGCGCGGGTGGGGAGGAGTCCGGTTTTGATCGCTCCGACGGGGTAGGATTCCAGTAACAAATTAATCTGGTCCTGAAGTAGGGGCATGGTGACGGGCTCGATCTGGCGAACGATGAGTGGCGTTTCGGAAACGATGCTGGTGATGGCTGAGAGGCCGTGCACGCCGAGGTGCTGGAAAGTTTTTAGATCCGCTTGGATTCCGGCACCGCCAGAACAGTCTGAGCCAGCAATGGTGAGGGCGATGGGGTGAGAACTCATGGTTGTTGGAGTGGTCGGGTGAAAAGATAGATCGGCAAAGAGGGGGCTAGTAAACTAACTCGGTTTTTTGAGCGTGCCTAGTTTAAATAAAATTATCTCCTTCGTTTGGCTCGGTCGAAACGGGAGCTTCGGGTGGAGGCGTCTGGCTGTGCTGGTGTCTTTGAAGGTGTTGCTTCTTCTTCGGAGGGGGTGACGGGTAGTTGGGGCTCTTGGCTTTTTTCTGGGGTGAGTGGTTTTTTGCCCATGGCGCGTATCTCTCCCCTGGAGAGAGACGGTAGTGCAGGCAGGGGAGGTTTCCAGCCAGTGCGGGTGACCAAGGCATCGAGGAGGATAAGTAAGAGGGCGGCGATGCCGAGGGGGAGGCGGAGATCAGCGCTGTGGATCATGGGGGGGCGGAGCCATGCCTGGGAAATATCGAGAAGCTCGCGACCTCCGGTTTGGGTGGAGAGGCTGCGGAGCTCGGCTAGTCGCTCAGGATCAAAGGCCCACTCGGTGCTGGAGCCTACGATAATGGGGCCGAAGGGGATGGCGTGTTCTCCGGTCTGAATAGCGCCTCGGACAAGTGAGCCTTCTTCAAGATCGCGGGTCAGGGAGAATCGACCGGGGGCGATACGTTTCCAGGCAACATCGTAGGCGCTGTCTGAGTTCTCGCCATCGAGTAGGCGGATACGGGGTGGGTGGATGGCAAATTTTTCCGCCCACTGCTCGGTATCGTAGAGAAGGTCAATGGTGAGTCGGGTGCCATCGAGCCGATGCCTTACGCCGATCCCCGGGGGGAGTTGATCGCCCATGAGCCACTGGGTGATGGTTTGGATAAAGTCGCCATATTGTGGCCAGGCTCGGATTTTTTCGGAGTATTTGCCGCCGAGGGGAAATGAGACGGCGGCCGAGCGTCCGATGCCACGCCTAGCATGAGCGACAAGAGGTGCTAGATATTCATCGGTGCTGGCGAGCGAGGTGGTGGCATCTGCTCGGGCGTATGAGAGGTTGTAGCCGTCGATCTGGGCGAGCCAGTTGAAGGGTTTTGCTGAAATCTCAGACCACTTGCCAGTCGCCTGGGCACCGGTGGGGTCCGTGATGAATGAGGAGCGGGCAATGGTGACGGTTTCCTGCGCAAAGAGGCGGGGGATGTCGGCAGGGCGATTGCTGAAAAAACATCGTCCTTTGCCGCGCTTGGCAATGTCCTTGAGGAAATCGGCATCGCTGTCTTTCGGCGTGCCGAGTCCGATGACAGAGATGGTCGCCCCTTCCTTGGTCATCTCCGCGATCAGATCTTTGTATTTTCCCGGCTCCTCGGAGTCGGCGGCATCTGCAAAGAGGATGACGTGACGAGTGCCGGCGGTGGATTTTTTGAGTTCTTTCCACGCGGCTTTGAGTCCGGTGTAAACGTAGATGCCTCCACCCTGTGAGCGGATTTTACGAATCTTCCTAATGACGGTATCTTTGTGCTCCTTGAGGTCGATGAGAGGGACGATTTTGTGCGGTTCGCTATCGACGGCGAAGACGCAGACTTGATCCATCTGTCCTAGTAACTCCACAGCGCGGGCGGCGCCAGTGTTGGCCATATCCATCTTGGTTTTGCCGCCACCTGCGCTCATCGCCATCGAGCCGGAACGGTCCATCACGATCGCCATGGCGACGGAGAGTTTGCGGTGTTCGTTTTTGAGCTCCATGGAGACGGGCAACAAGTTATCGATGGCCGATTGAAAATAGCCGCCCGAGCCAAAAGATTGTTTGCCGCCAATCATCATGAAGCCTCCGCCTTGTTCGCGGACGTAGAAGTTGAGCGCGTCTTGAAAGGCGATAGGAACCTCGTAAGCGGGCACGTTATTAAAAACAACCGATCGTGCCCCGGCGAGCTGACCTACACGGAGGAGCGCGGGATCGGTGACGATCTGGACATCGTAGTCTTGGTTTTTGAGTGCCGTGGCGAGGGGATCGTTGAGGTATTTGGTGACGAGTAGAACGCGTGGTCCACCCACCACTTCGATCCAGCGTTTGAGCTGGTTATTCCCTGGATGGGCATCTTGCTCGGGCATGATCTCGGCGGTGTATTCGTAAGATCCCGTGCGCGAAATGCGGTCGGTAAACTCGGCCTGCCCCGTGCCATCGATGATTTTCACTGTGGTTTCTGAGAGCGTTTTACCGTTGCGTTTGATCACCAGCGGAACCTCGGTGTCGGTGAATCCACGCACGGTGACACCCAGCACGAAGGGTTCGCCGATCTGGGTGCGCGCCGGGGTGTGGAGGCGCGCGACTCGGAAGTCATCGGTCACCTCTTCCCTGACCAGCCGGAAATCCACGGGCACGCCTTGGCTGGCAAGTTTGGCGGCGGATTCGACAAGGGGCTCAGTGGAATAGCCGTCGGTGAAAATGAGCACGCGTGACGGACGATCCGCCGGGGCGAGGGCGAGCACGTTTTGGATCGCGAGATTGGTGCGGGTGAGTTTGCGGTTGCCCGTGTAAATGGCGGTTTCTGTGCCGGGCTTTTGTTCGACGACTTCCGCGGCATAATCGATGAAGTGCAGTTTATCGTGCCGCGTTGGTTTGGAGCTTTCCAGCAGCTTTTTCCACTCGGGTAATCGTTGATCGATGAGGTCCTCGGTGGAGTCTGAGCGATCGAGCAGCACCCAGAGCTCAAGCGCATCCTGCTGTCGGTTCACCCGAGGGTCGGCCAGCAGCAAGGTGATGGTGCCGAGCAGGAGGATACGGAGTGGTCTTCCCAGTTGGAGCGACTTCCACACCATGCCCAACACCATGAAGGCGGGGATAAGAAAAAACCATTCTGGGCCGGTGAATGTCATGGTGAGGTGTGGTGGATCAGGGTTGATCGCTGATACTTCGTTCACCATGACGGGTTAGATCAAAAATGCAATCGCCGCTTGGAAAAATACACGACGATTTTAATTTCTCCCCGACCGCTGTCTCAGGCAACCCAGATAACCTTGCTCATTCTAGCCACAAAGGGCACAAAAGCCACAAGAAGAATCAGCAAAACAAAGCTCCCCCCCCTTGTGCCCGTTAGTGCCTTTTGTGGCCATATCCCCCACTCCTTCCTATGGTTGATCAGCGATAGGCAGTCCGAGGGCGCGATGGTCCACGCTCCGTAACAAAAAAACAGCCGGCAACGCTTGGCTTGCATTTACTAGTTGAAAAAACTTATGTCTAAAAGTCCGGGCGACGCCCTGAGTCTCGTGAGACCTAAAGATCCAAGCCCCAAAGTGGGCGATCTAACTTAAAGCTCGTCCAGCGGGCTTGTTACGCCTCCGGCTTGTTTATCCATCACATGAGTGTAAATCTCCGTCGTCTTGACATCAGAGTGACCTAGGAGTTCCTGGACGGTTCGAATATCCCGACCGTCCTCCAACAAATGTGTTGCGAAACTGTGCCTTAATACATGACACGTCACCCGCTTCGGTATCAGCGCCCTCTCTGTAGCCACCTTGATGGCCTTCTGCACGGCACTTCCCCCAGCATGATGCCGTCTTACGACCTTCGCCCTAGGATCCAACGCTAACTTATAAGAAGAAAATAACCAAAACCACTCCCATGAGGTTCCTGCCGATGGCCATTTTCGCTCCAGAGCCCCCGGAAGCCACACCCCGGCCACCCTAGCCTCACGATCAGCCTCATACACTTTTCTACCCTCCACCAACTGAGTCTTTAACTCCTCAGTTAAGCTCAGCGGTAACGGCGTGCGCCTGTCTTTCCCGCCCTTGCCATCTCTCACAATGATCAAACCATTTTCAAAATCGACATCCTTCACCCGTAACCTCATACACTCCATCAGACGCATCCCCGTCCCATACATCAGCTTCATCATCAACCCCTTAACCCCATTTGCCTGCTCCAGCAATCTCGTAATCTCAGATTTACTCAACACCACAGGAATCCTTTGTGGCTGCTTCGCTGGTGTGAATTTTGAGAAATCAGGCTCAGTCACTCCCAGCACCTGTTTTAAAAAATAACTCAACGCATTCACCGCCTGCTTCTGCGTCGCTTTCGCCACCCCACACCGCACCGCCAAATCCCCTAAAAACGCCTGCGCTCCAGCTTCATCTGGCTCTGATGGCTGACCCTGCTTATCCCCAGTCCCCTTACTCGGACCTGACCACAACAAAAAACGCTCAATCCACTCACGATAGCTCACCTCCGTCCGATACGCATAATGCCTTTCCCGCATCCGACTCACCAGTTGCCCCACCAACTCCGACCTAGCCACCCCCATCCCCTTCAAGCGAGCCGCCGCCACCAGCGACTCCACATGTTCGGGTCCATCAATCATTCGCTCAACTTCACTCTCCCTGTCAAAAACCACCTCATCAAGCAATTGGGCCCAATCGTCCGTTATAGCCCACCGCTCCCCCATCACCACCCCGTGCGCCATCATCACCGCATCCGCCGCTTGTCGAATTTGAAAATCCTCCATACGTGAATTTCCACCTATCCCCCGGACCCAGCTCTCAAATAGCTCTGAATAATCAGGCTCCCCCCCCCTCAAGAGAGTCTCTATTGGCAGCCCGCTTTTCCTCTCTCAAATAAGCGCCCCAATGCGTTAAGTGTCGATGATAATACGGTCGTGACTTCTCGGAAACACCTTTATTGATAAGGGTTTGCTTGAACTTAGCTGCGAATACGTGCTTTTGCATAGACAATGTGAAGATAAAGATTAGAATGCCCTCAAGTAAAGGGTGATCAACGTTAGGCTAGCACTAATAACAGCCATCCGCCGCGTCAACCCAAAGTTGACAATTGTGGACGTCCACACCGAACACCCAATTGTAGACGTCCACCCAATACACTGTTCGGTAATAATATGAGAATCGTAATATCTATATTCATCTTTGCGCTAAGTTTCAG
>CAYNNY010000022.1:24720-26776 GCA_964398555.1 uncultured Verrucomicrobiales bacterium | reverse complement strand
ATAGAGCACCGGTTTTCTAAACCGTAGGTCACAGGTTCGAATCCTGTAGGGCGTACTTCTTCAAACCCTTGATTTATCAAGGGTTTCTTCGTCTAAAGCACTCTCCATTCGTTAAATCAAGCATAGCCTATAATTGCTACAAAAAGGCATGTTTGACACCTTTAGGAGCATCATCGGAGTATCACCTGACCTGAAGATTAATCCTCATCCTCCACGATTCCCCTAAACAAAAGCCATGCGATTACTTCTCATCTTCCTCAAAGAGCCCATTCCGGGACAGGTCAAAACGCGCTTAGCTTCCGACGTAGGTCAAGAAAACGCCGCTCGCTATTACAAGGCTCTGGTCGAGGTGCTGCTTCGGCAGCTTCACGGACTCAACAATACGCGCATTCGCTTTTGCTATGCCCCGGATGATGCCGATGACGCCATCCGCTTCTGGCTTCTGCCACTGATGAATGCCACGCAAAGCTCTATCGATTCACCAAACACTCTATTCCTCGCTCCATCGGGCCCAGCGGCAACGAAAAACACGCAGGAAATCGACTTCCATGCGCAGGGTGATGGCGACCTAGGTGACCGTATCAACCGGGCTTTTGCACAAGGATTTGATGATGGCTTTCGAGAAATCGCTGTCATCGGCACAGATTGCCCAGACTGCGGTGCCCGCTGGATCAACAGTGCCTTCGCCAGGCTCTCAGGAAATAAACAGCCAGATGGCGTCATCGGCCCCTGCCCCGAGGGTGGCTACTACCTGCTCGCGCTGAAATCCTACACCCCAGAACTTTTCTCCGACATCCCTTGGAGCAGCCGCGAAGTTCTCTCCGCCACACTGACCGCCGCCGAAAATACCCAACTGCTCATGGATCAACTCCCGCCGCTCTCGGACATCGATCACATCGGCGACTGGCACCGCATCATGGAAAGTCCACTAGGAGCAGCGCTCAAAAAAGCTCTCGGCGAGAAAGAAAGTGAAAACGCCTAACGTTTCACACCTGGACACCTCACATGATGCCGCTTCAATTTGTTTGAATTTTGATCCTGCCCCGCAAGTGTAAAACGTTCGCAACCTTAACGATCACTAGTTTCATGTCATTTCTTAAACAGTTCTTCATTTTCATCGGCAGCCTCACCCCACTTTGCACGCAGGCGAGCGACAGCAAATTATGGTATAACCAACCCGCCACCGCTTTTGAAAAAGCCCTTCCCTTAGGCAATGGCCGTCTCGCTGTGATGGTCTATGGAGACATCCAGAAATCTCATCTTCTATATAATGAAGACTCCCTTTAGGGCGGATGGGCCGCAGAGAATGACCGTCCAGGAGCCTCTGCGGCACTTCAAGAAATCCGCCAACTCATCAAGGAGTCCCCTACGTTTTAAAAAACAAGTAGGAAGCTCCTCTGTGATTCACCTTCAGCTACCCACTCACGAGGGAAACGGCTTCGCGGATCAGACGCCCGAGTTCCTCGGCATCTCCTTGCTCAACTAAGTTAGCAGGAACCATCCACGAACCACCGCAGGCGATGACGTTAGGCAACGCGAGATAGTCTTTCACATTCCCTGGGCCAATCCCACCTGTCGGCATGATTTTCATATCCGGATAAACGGCACCGAAGGCCTTCAAAAGGGGAATCCCTCCAATCGCTTCCGCGGGGAAAAACTTCACCGTCTCAAGCCCCATTGCCATAGCGCGTGCAATTTCCGAAGGCGTGGCAATTCCGGGGACGATAGGCACATTCAACGACTGCGCACAAATAATCGCCTCTTCATGCAATCCAGGACTGACCAGAAATGACGCCCCAGCCTGCACAGCCGCTTCAGCATTCGCTGCAGTGAGGACGGTGCCCGCCCCAACGGTTAAACCGTCGATTTTTGACATCTCGGCAATGACTTCCAGAGCCGAGGGAGTGCGTAAGGTTACCTCCGCGATGGGCAGGCCGTTATCGACAAGTAGCCGACCTAACATCTGAGCCTTCGAAGCATCATGAACAACAAGGACAGGAACGATAGGAATATTAAACATAACAAATGAATGGGTAGATGAATGGGTAGATGAATG
>CAYNNY010000022.1:0-24620 GCA_964398555.1 uncultured Verrucomicrobiales bacterium | reverse complement strand
CGATAGGAATATTAAACATAACAAATGAATGGGTAGATGAATGGGTAGATGAATGAGTGACCTCAAATTAGCGGTGAACGCTGGGATGTCCAGATCCGCCACTCAGAATTTATCCACATCTGGATGCGGCAGACAATACAAGTCAGGAAAACCAAACCCATCCTACTCCACTGGGCTCATGCTCAGCAATCGAGCATCGGGATTTGCTTTACCTTCACAAAGAAGCAGCATAGCTCTTCATTGTGCCTGAGGAATGCATCCACTGCCAAACTCCCCTGGAGCCTTCACAAAAGGATTCCGGATTTTGCTGTATGGGTTGTGAATTTGTTTACCAACTCATCCAAAACGAGGGACTGGAAAAATTCTACGATCTTAAACGTGGCGAAATGTCCTCCCCGCTGCGGGACCAGCCATTTCAAGAATACGATTTTTCCTGGCTAAAAGAAACGGCTGAATCCTACGAAAAAAACGAACCTGAGTCGCCGACCACCGAATTCAGCGGCTCACTGCAAGGCATCTCATGCATCGGCTGCGTCTGGCTGGTTGAGAAACTTTTCCTCCGTCACTCAGGTAGCGTGCGCTGCGATATCGCGCCCACCACGGGAGCGCTCCACCTGACCTGGAAACGAGCCCCATCAGGCGAAGGGTTGGACATTGTCGTGTTTGCCAAGGAGCTGCAGCAGTTTGGCTATCTCATCGGCCCCGAACGCACGTCTCAGAACCAATCCGGTGAATTCAGCCAGCTCGGAGGTCGACTCGGCATCTGTGGTGCCTTTGCGCTCAATTCAATGGTCTTTTCCCTGCCGCGCTACCTCGGAATGCCGGAGGATTTCGCTTTTGCCGGCATTTTTAACCTCATCGCCTTTATCTCCGCCACTCTGGCGATGCTCGTCGGCGGGTCATGGTTTATCAAACGCGCGATTCAGGGAGTTCGCATGCGGATCATCCACATGGACATGCCCATTGCGCTGGGAGTCAGCCTCGCCTACCTCGGCTCCCTTTTCGGCTGGCTCTGGCACTACGAAGATCTGATGTATTTTGACTTTGTTGCTATCTTCATCTTTCTAATGCTCGGTGGTCGCTGGCTACAAACGGCAGCGGTCGAGCGCAATCGGAACCGCCTGCTGGAGCTAACACCGGTGCCATTGAGTGTGCAAGATGCGGAAACTGGCAGCGCCATCGAAATCAACGACATCGAGGAAGGCTCCAGCTACCATCTGCCAGCAGGGCAAACGGCACCAGTCGCCTCAGTGATCAGCCGTGGCCATGCCGACTTCAGCCTTGAGTGGATCAATGGAGAACCCGACCCAATCCACCGCAGCAGTGGCATGCAAATCCCGGCAGGCGCCATTAACCTGAGTAGCAGCCAAGCCACGCTTACTGCCGAAGAAGACTGGAGCGACTCACTACTCGCCAAACTCATCAGACCGGGAGAGTCGGCAGCGCGCTCACCCTTGATGGAGAAAATTCTAAGATACTACCTCTTCGCCGTTCTCATTCTCGGCCTCGGCGGAGGTCTCTCCTGGCTGATTGCCGGAAAGCCTCTACCCGCTGCCATCCAGGTCACCATCTCAATCTTTGTGATCTCCTGCCCCTGTGCTCTGGGAGTGGCGCTACCACTCGCAGACGAACTCGCCTCCGGCCGGATGCGGGCGCTCGGCGTCTTCATTCGCCGCCCCGCCTTCTGGAGCCGCATCCGCAGCATCCAAACGATCTTTTTCGATAAAACCGGCACACTGACCCTAGAACTCCCCCAACTCGAAGACCCCTCCACTCTGGAGAAGCTCGATGACGCCTCATCGGCAGCTCTGGCATCGCTCTGCGCCCGCTCTCGCCACCCGCTATCACGCTCACTCATGCGGGAACTCGGTCTCCGTGGCCAAACCTTACTCAGCTACTTCTCAGCGGCTGAAGATACACAACCGGAAGAACTCCCCGGATTAGGCTCAAGGGTGCATGACCAAGACAGCACCCTGTGGTCACTTGGAAAATGTGGATGGAACGGAAAAAGCACCACCGTGATGCCCGCCACCGCACCCGGATGCGAGCTGCGCCGCAATGGTAAGATCCTCGCCAGCTTTGAATTTCACGAATCGCTACGCCCCGAAGCCAAAGAAACGCTGCGGCAACTCAAAGAACATCATCCTCACATTCTCAGTGGCGACCACCCGGATCGGGTCCAGCCGATCGCCGCCATGCTCGGGATCGCCCCCCAAAGAGTGCACTCCGGACTCAGTCCCGATGACAAAGCCGAACTGGTGCAAAAAATTGACCCTCAAACTAGCCTCTACCTCGGAGATGGAGCCAATGACTCCCTCGCCTTTGACTCATCGTTTATGACCGGAGCGGTGGCCGGGCGCGGCCTACTCGAGGCCAAGGCCGACTTTTACTTTCTCTCCAATGGACTGCAGTTCTTGCCAAAAATGTTCACCTTGGCAGAAAAATACACCCTCGCCATCCGAAGTGTCTTTACATTTAGTCTCAGTTACAATGTAGTGGCCGTTGTCATCTGTCTAAGCGGACACATGAACCCGCTGCTAGCGGCTATCCTCATGCCGCTTAGCTCACTCATCTCCCTCGCTATCATCAGCATCATTCTTGCGGCAAACAACCGTTCTAAGGATCTCATTGCCAAACCCTCCCCCATTCACTAAAATATCAACGCCAATGACTACAGATCGCATCCATCACTTGTCTGAGATGATATACCACCGACTTCTTGCCAGCCCCTCATTTGCCGAATACGAATCCGCATTCCGCTTGGCAACGAGCCTGCCTATGCGTCTCGTGGCGGCTGACCCGAACTCCTTTGCTCTCAATGAACATCGTGACAACCAGAGTTCGTTTTGTGAAATGATCAACCCCTGCGGCGAAACAGCATGTGCCGCCTGCATTCAAGTGAACAAGGATCTGATGCATCAGTCATCGATCAAGGGTCCCTCCTCCTGCGATTGTTTTGCGGGTCTCAAAGCCACCTCGATCCCAGTTTACGCCGGAACCTTAGTCGTCGGTTATCTCAAAACCGGACAAGTTTTCCACCGCCCACCTACCGAGGAAGACTTCGAAAATGCCATCAAAGCAATCGGTGACAGCAGAAGCTTTACACCGAAACAAATCGAAAACCTTCACAAAGCTTATTTTCAAACGATCGAGGTCAGCCCAGAACGCTACCAAAGCATGGTCGTTCTGCTTGAGCATTTTGCCCGCGAGCTATCCATCCATTCGGAAAAACTCGCCATCGCGGCCAACGAGCGGGAGCCAGCGCCGATCAGCCGTGCCCGCAAACATATCCACGCCCAGCTCGATGAAGCCATTTCCCTGCCTCAGGTAGCCCGCATCGCCGGCATGAGCGAATCCCATTTCTGCCGTCAGTTCAAGATGGCCACGGGCATGACCCTGACCGAGTATGTCAACTACACCCGCATTCTCTGGGCTAAAAAAGAACTGCTCAAACCCAGCGCACGGATCTCCGAAATTGCCTTTCAAGTGGGCTTCCAGTCCCTCTCCCAGTTCAACCGCTGCTTTGCCAAGTTTCACGGAGGATCGCCCAGCCAATACCGGGAAGAAACAGCCGCCATCTCGGCCAAGGCTGGCTAGGTTTCGATCATGGACAACCACACCTCATTCGCGCGGCGAAAAATTTCACCCCGTGATGAGCTGAGTCTTGACAAGACTGACACCCTACTCCGCACATTCATTATTTATTTCTTTGAGTTGCTATACATGTATAGCGGTGTATAATGTAGTCATGTTGGCCATCCGTTTGAAACCTGAACTTGAACTACGCCTTGAAAATCTTGCAAAGAAGACAGGGAGAACCAAAACTTTTTACGCCAGAGAAGCTATTGAGGAAAAGACGGCCCCCCCCATTACTGCTTTCGCGCCTTAGCCAGGCGGCTCACAAAAGAATCCATCTCTGGTTCGCAGGCCTCGAGTTTTTCAACTAAGGCCAACTGCGTACGCGTGCGATCTAGGTTATGCCCGTCACGTTGACTTTTGAAATACACATCCCCCTCAAGGTAATCCGTCAGGAAACGAATTCCAATTTCGAGAGAAATCAATCTTCCTGAAAAGACTAGGTTTTCGATTTCGGCATCCGTAAGACACTCGCAAGAATCCAGATAACCTTCAGCCAAAGCTTCAAACATTGGCATCCTGACTTCTACTTTGGAAAGATCCGTTTCGTCCTCAGCAGCAGGGCTGACCGCCGTCCTCACCATGTCGCCAAAGTCATAGAGCGAAAGACCCGGCATCACGGTATCGAGATCAATCACGCAAACGGCTTCATCCGTCTCGACATCGATCATCACATTGTTGATTTTCGTGTCATTGTGTGTGATGCGTTCGGGCAACACCCCGGCATCGCGCAAGTCGATGAGTTTCGAAACAATCCCTTCGCGAGCCTTGATAAAATCGATCTCTTTTTGCGCTGAAGCAACTCGGCCCAATGGATCTTCAGCCACCACTTCCATGAGGCGGGTGTAGCGTTTGGGAGTGTTATGAAAATCAGGGATCGTCTCCTCAATATCCTCCACGGGAATATCACTGACCAGATCTTGAAAAGAACCAAATGCCCGAGCTGCCTGATAGGCCTGACGGGAATTTTCCACGATGTCATACGTCCGGCACCCTTCGATGTAATTATAACAACGCCAGATACCACCACCTTCACCAGATGCATAAAATCGGCCACCACGCGCGGGGTAAAGATTCAGTGTCTGACCACCGAGATCGCGCTTCACCCGGAGCACTTTCCAGTTGATGTGACGAGTGACCATCTCCACATTACGCATCACGGCATGAGGATCTTTAAATACCTCCTCATTGATACGCTGCAAAATATAGCGCGAGTGTTTTCCATTCGGCTTCTCAAAGGTTGCAATATAAGTGCAGTTGATCAGTCCACTATGGATTTCTTCACCGGATACAAATTCGCCGGCAATGGCAAATTCATGGGCGATGTCTTTGATATTATGTTCGTCTTCAATCATGGGGATGTTGGGTTGAGTCTTTTTACTTCTTAATATTTTTTACAGCAGTAATGATGCCAGAAAGAGCTAACTCCATCACCTCTGCCACTTCCTCATACGCCTCCGCACCCATTCCTATCGGGTCCGGGATATCAGCTCCAGCTAGGCCTTCAGCAGGATCAATGAAATCGCAGAGCAAGTACACCTCCCCAGCATGGGCTGAAAAATAACGCCGCACCACATCCGCATGGGAATCCGTCATCGCGATCACCAGGTCAGCCTGGCTGAGAAGATCATCATCCACGGGTTGGCTTCTAAACCCACTCAGCGCAGCTCCCTTTTCTTTGAGAATCTCCTGCGTCTCTCGACTGACTGCCTGCCCAGGCATCGCCGCGACGCCTGCGGAAATGACATCAACATCACCACCCAAGCTCGACGCCTGAAGAGCGGCGCGGAGAAGACCTTCCGCCATCGGGCTACGGCAGGTATTCCCTGTGCAAATGAAAAGAACCGTTTTAGAAGTAGGCATGAGCGGTCTGTATAAAAAAAATCGGCCGAGGATGCAAGAGAAAGCAACCCCGACCGTGTCGATTTTTTATAAAATAATTACTTCACCTTCAAATGGAATGAAACACGGCTGCGTCCACCCTCGTTGCGAGTGTGCGTCGTCAAGCTATCCAGAGAGCCCAAGGCCTTCAAAGCGTCCTCAATCATCGGCTTATTTTCAGTGAAGTCCTCACGGGCACTTTCGCTGGGAAGAATCTGGTCTGCATTTTTACTGACCAACTCAAGCCACTGGGAGGCATACTGGTTCAGCACCTTGAAATCGACGTGTAACCACGCACCCTGGCGAGACTCTCCGCCACCTTTCTTAAATTGCGCAGCCAGCCCTTCAGAGAAGGTCTTTGATGTGGAGGCAAAGAAAAGCTCATCGCTCACAGAGACAGACGCCACGAAGTCGTCGTTCTGAAGAGGAACAGGCACAAACCAAGTTTTGAGACCGTCTTTCTCACTGCTCATCGGCACCTGCATGGGAATTTCATTACCAACCATCTTACTGACCGTTTTAAGGATGTTTTCAGCAGAGCCATTGATACGTTTCCATGAGGCTTGTAACTTGGATCGATCAGCCACCGTGCTCACGTAGCTAATGCGTGGAGATTTTCCTTCTTTCAAAATGGCCGCCGGCACACCTGGAACCTTGGGTAACACTCCATTCACATCGATAACCAGAGCGGACTCCGCACCGAGTCCAGCGCACATATCGCCGCGCAAGGCTTGCCAAACATCAAGCACATCCGCACGGAATGACTGGTCGAACATGCCGACGCCTTGTTTAAACTGCTTGAAGTCTGCATCGTCGAGATCAAGAGCGGCGATACGCTTGGTCACCATGTAACTGGTTTCTCCGAGAGTATCAACATACTCCATGACCTTCTCATTGTAGTCCTTGTCCTGAGTCCAGTTCGCAAACAGCACCGTGCCCTCGCCCTGCTCAAGTGGCGAAAGAGTATTGGTCTTTCCGAGATCCAGAGCCGGAATATTGGAACCACCAAACAGCTCAAATTTCAAACCGTCCTCAAGGTATCCCACATAGCCGGCATCCGTGACACTGAACATGCTTGCCAGCTGAGTCCCTTGCTTTTCAAGGCTCTCAAGAAGCACTTCCACATCCTGGGTATCCCCCAGTGATGAAGCGTCACCCAAGCCGTCCTTCAACCCCTTGGCCAAAGAACCCACCATGCGGTAGCCGATGGCACCCAGACTTGCCCTGCTTTTTGTCAGCTCGGAATCATAGTATCCAGCGTAAAGAATATCCTTATCGATGTATTGATCGATAAAGGTCATCTTTTCATTAGCGCAAACAGAGTCAGCCGCATTATCGACAAATACCAAATCGTCTTCGGTTTGACCGAGGAAGAAAATCACGTAATCGCCCATCACCCCAGACACAGCCACTAGGCTCTTGGTGGCAATCGTCTCTTTAAATGCCTTAATATCAGCAATCTCAAAAACCTCCTGCATTTCTTCGATCTCGTCGTCGCCAATTTTGTCGGCAATCACCTTACCGTTCAATTTGAAACCCTTAAACTCGGCATCACCACGTTTGATCGTGATCGGCTCCACAGCATCGTCAAACATCATACCCATCATGGAAAAACTCTGCTCCATTTGAGCCGCCACCGCAGCGCGAGTATCCGTGTCGGAAATTTTCGAACCCTGATAGAATGAGGGCATTTCGAAATCGGCCAGCATCTTAATCACCTCCTTCGGAGCGCCTTTCAGCGGCCCATCAGTGAAAACTTTGGGTGAGCCTGGATCAAAGTCTCCATCGGACTTCACCATTTCATCCCCGACAAAAACACCCGTGCGGGCACCGTAATAGACCAATCGCTCGTAGAATTTCACCGCAAGGTCAATGCCCTTGCCACTACCCTTGCCGTAAGCTGAAAAATACTCCTCACTGTAGGCGGCGATCTGGTTCATCACCTCCTCGTTATCCATAAGATCATCCATGGATAGCTCTTCCTCCGCTAAACGCTGGAGAATGAAAGCCCCCATGGGAGACTTGATGAATTGATCAAATGCCTTACGTCCATTATAGATCGCTCCGAAGTAGGCTATGTCTTTGGGCAGGTTTTTAGCAAATCCGAGCTTCTCAGCACGCGCCTCAGGAGTGGAGGTGGCTTTGATCGGGTCGGGCTTGGCAACATCAGCGGACTGCTCGGTCGGTGCCGAGGCATCAGGAGAGGTCGTGGAGGGCTTATCTTTACAGGCGGTCAATGCGACAGCACCTGAAAGCAAAGGAATCAGAATATACTTACGTTTCATACTGGCGCGATTAACAAGTATCTCAGCCACTTTATCAATTACAAAACGAACGATTTATTGGAAAGGCTACGATTCGATCGACCAAGGAGGCACTACCCTCCGCGATTTCCTCAACCAAGATGGCAAGCCTGGCTACTTCAAACAAAAGCTCGATGTTTACGACCCTATAGAGCCACTATGGAAAAGCTAGCCTCTCCAGAACAGTCTGCCGTTCTCGATCACCAGTACCAGCACCAGCACTTGCAGTCGGTTTGGGATCAGACACATCCGGAATACAGCCACGATCCCAGCTACGCAGCTCAAACGGCTCAAAGAACATTTCAAAACCACGGCTGCAAGAAAATCCTCGAACTCGGTAGCGGAGATGGTCGAGATACCCTCTTTTTCTTAAAGGAAGGATTTCAGGTGCACGCTGTCGATTACGCGTCATCGAGCTTGGAGCAAATCTCCGAGCAGGCAAAAACCTTAGGGATCGAGACCCACTTCACCTCCCCCAGCGATATCGATGCCCTGACCCATAACGACGAACGCATCGCCACCGAAACCTTTGAGGAAGGGCCTCTGCCCAAACGCCTGAGCCTCGTCAGCCTCAGAAATAATGCTTAACAGCCTTGCTGTTCCACTCAGCAAGGCCAGTTTATGTGATTTTCAGTCACTTTTTACGCCATAAAAAATAAAGCAAGGGCAGCACCACGAGCGTGAGGATGGTGGAGGTGATGACTCCTCCGATTACGACGGTAGCCAACGGCTTTTGCACCTCGGCACCGACGCCGGAGGAAAGGGCCATCGGAAGAAATCCAACAGCATCCGTGATGGCGGTAGCGAGCACCGGTCGGAGGCGCTGCACCGAGGCCCCTTTGACGGCATCAAGCGTTTCCATCCCCGACTTGAGGTTATTACGAATGGCCTCAATGAGAATTTGCCCATTCAGCACAGCGATCCCAAGTAGCGCAATAAACCCAATGGCGGCACTGACGCTGAATGGGATACCACGAAGCGTAAGAGCCACTATCCCACCCACCATCGCGAACGGAATACCAAGGTAAATGAGCATCACATCTTTGATACTTTTCAAACTAAAATAGAGCAGGAAAAAGACGAGACACAGGGTAAGAGGAATCACCATACCCAACCTGCTTTTAGCTCGTTCCAAATTCTTAAACTGTCCGCCCCAACCTACGACATAGCCTTCCGGCAGGGTTACCTCTTGAGCGATACGCGCCTTGGCCTCATCGACAAAGGACTGCACATCCCGACCATCCACGTTGCACTGCACGCGAATAAGTCTCCGCCCCCACTCACGGTTAATGGTCGCCGCTCCTGAGGTCTCTGTGATTTCAGCCACCTCACCAAGTAGAATCTGCATCTTGTTTTTTGTAGGAATGAGGATGTTTCGAATCGTTTCAGGGCTTTGGGTGTCATCTTCGGGAAGGGTGATCGCCAGCGGGAAAGATCGCTGACCTTCATAAATATCACCCACTTTAAGCACTCCGATACTTTCGATAAATGGAAGGATTTCGTCGGCAGCAATACCAAGCTGCGCCAATCGATCCGTTTTAAGCTTTATCTGCAACTTCGGCTGCCCTGTGATCTGATCACCTGAGATATCAGAAGCGCCATCGATGCCGGTGAGGACTTTTTGAATCTGATCGCTCAGTCCAATTAAGGTGTCAAAATCATCGCCGTAAATAAGGATCCCGACGTCTGATCGGATACCCGATTCCATTTCATTGAGCCGCATTTCGATGGGTTGCGTGAAAAGGATATTTACCCCGGGCATATCGCTGACTTCTTCTTGCATCTTGGCGACAAGTTCAGCTTGGTTAGAAGCTCGTTTCCATTGGTCGCGTGGGTGAAGTGTGATAAAAATATCTGTGAGTTCCGTGCCCATCGGGTCGGTAGCAATTTCAGCTGTTCCTATCCGACTCCACACGTGGCGAATTTCATCAGGAAAACTATTTTTAAGATGCTCTTCGATCTTGGTGTTGTAAGCGGTGGAACTCTCAAGCGAGGCTCCAGCGAGACGGATCGTATTTGCGACAATGGCACCTTCACTCAGACGTGGGATAAACTCACCACCGAGCCGCAGCGATAGGGCACCACCTCCCACGAGGACAAATGCAGCAGCAGGTAATATGACCCATCGAATACGGAAGACACCATTTAAAAAGATCCGGTAGGAGCCCGTCAATTTTCGGCCAAACCAACCTTCTTCTTTTTTGTAAGATTTAGGCAAAAAATAATACCCTAACACTGGCGATAACAAGAGCGCGATAATCAGAGCACCAAAGAGAGCCAAGATAAATGTGAGCGCCATCGGCTGAAACATTTTCCCCTCTGTTCCCTCCAACGTAAGCACGGGAAGAAAGACAACAATGATGATCCCCATGCCAAATAGAATAGGCCGAGCTACATCTCGGCTAGAGGTAACGATGATCTTAAGCCTCTCGACGGGCGTGAGAGCTCGGCCCAACTCCCGACTCCTTATGGCCAAGTGACGCATGTTGGATTCTGTCATCACCACCGAACCGTCAACGACGAGTCCGAAGTCGATGGCTCCGAGGCTAAGTAAGCTCGCGGCAATGGAGAAATGAGCCATCCCAAGCAAAGCGAAGAGCATCGCAAGCGGAATCACGATGGCGACGAGTAACCCGGCTCGAATATTGCCTAAGAGCACCAGCAAGGTAATGACCACTAACACAGCACCTGCGATGAGGTTGTGCTGAACAGTGCCTAGCACTTCATCGGTGAGTTCTGTCCGATCATACACCACAATCACCTCCACATCGTCTGGGAGTGATTTTTTAACCGCCTCAAGAGCTACTTTAAGATCTTTAGTAACTTGTTGAGCATTCTCGCCCATTAGCATAAAGGCGAGTCCTAAAACGACCTCGCCCCCCCCATCGGCCGTCACAGCTCCGCGGCGCACTTCATATCCAATTTTCACTTCACGAACGAGATCTTTAATCAAAATTGGCGACCCTTCAATGGAATCGACAACGATGTTTTCAATCTCGAAAATCGAAGAGACTCGGCCAATGCCATGCACAAGAAAATCCTGCCCACTCACGGTGATTCGCCCGCCTCCGACATTCCGGTTATTTTTTTCCAAGGCTTCGATAGCTGCACCCAAGCTGATCGAATGTTCAACGAGACGTTGAGGATCGATGACGACGTGAAATTGTTTTTCGAGTCCACCCCACGAGTTAACCTCAGCCACACCTGGGACTTTGCGAAGCTCTGGTTTGATAATCCAATCGTGTAGCGTGCGGAGCTGTTCGAGTGAATGTTTTCCTTTTTTACTCCGGATCGTGTAGTGAAAAATTTCACCTAGTCCAGTGGAAATCGGCCCCATCTGTGGAGAGTCGATGTCGTCGGGAAGCTCCACAGTAGCCAATCGCTCAGAGAGGTATTGACGAGCATCAGTGATCGAGGTGCCATCATCAAACGTCGCAACCACCTGCGACAATCCAAATTTGGATACCGATCTCACACTCTGGAGTCCGGGGAGTCCGGAAATGGAAAGTTCAACCTGAAGCGTAATTTGTTGCTCCACTTCCTCTGGGTTAAGAGAAGGAGCGACGGTGTTGATTTGAACCTGGACGGGTGTGGTATCGGGAAAGGCATCGACAGCAATTTGCTGGGACGCCCATAAGCCACCGAAGATAAGACCTAAGGTGAGACAGAGGATGAGAAGTCGGTTGTTTAAGCCGAAGTCGATGAGTTTGTTCATGGTAAGACAAAAAAGGTGAGAGATGAAAAACAAAAAAGAGAAGTTACTCGTTGGTGAAAATTAATCATCCACGCATCCTGCGCCGAGTTGAGATTTGAGAAATTCCGACCGCATGATATAGCTCCCTACAACGACGATACGGTCGCTCTTCTTCAGACCATCCACAACAGCCACACGCCCTACCGTGTCACTCCCTTCCGCTAAAGTCACTCGCGTCGCCGCAAAGAGAGTCTGGGATTTCTGGATAAAAACAAAGGAAGTATCATCAATACGCTGAATCGAGGATAAGGGAACGCTCAGAGAATCTTGCGATTCATCGAGGTGAATTTTAGCTTTCCCAAAAAGACCTTTCCGTAGACGGCTAGGGGGTAGCTCAATCAAGGCTCGCGCTCTAGCCAGTCGAGTTTTAGGATTAATTTCGCTATCGATCCAAATAAGTTCCGCCGTGAACATTTCCTCCGGGATACTATCGAACTGAGCTTCTACCTTCATGCCTACGGCGAGCTTTGAGGCGTGAGATGCGGGGATGGATAGCTCCAGCCACATCGAGCAGAGATCGGCGAGAGTGAATAAATTAGAACCAGGGGTGGCCAGCTTCCCTACGGAGGCTTTTCGATTAACAATGGTTCCGCCAAATGGCGCACGGATAGGCAAAAGTGAGGTGGGTTTTTGCGTTTCTTCCAGCTCTTGAATATCGGCTTCGGTGAGGTCAAAATTGAGTAATTTTTGTCGGGTTGCCGACACCTTCACTTTTGCAACCTGCCAAGCCGCCTCTGCATTTTCAAGCGCTTGAGCTGCCGTGACTTTTCTGACTTCCGGTCGTTTTTTTCGATCGTAATTCAACTTTGTCACCTTTTCCATGGCGAGCGCAGCCAAGTAATCATTTTTTTGTTCCGCCAGCTCGGGTGAGTTTAATATCGCAAGCACATCACCCTGTTTCACTTTTTGTCCAAAGGTGGCTTTGATCTGACGCACCACACCTTGCACCAAAGGAGTTACCATGGTCACTTGATCTTGATTATAATCCACCACGCAGTAAGCGGTGATGCTGGGTGTCGCGGACGATTGAGTCGGCATCGCGGTCACTACGCCTGCTTTTTTGGCAGAATTTTTCGAAGTTAAATTCACCTTCAACGCTTCGCCAGGTTTCAGCCCCGATGCGAGATCCGGGTGACAAATCGCACACTCGTGCTCTGGCACTCCATGTTCGTTACACATCAGGACTTTTTCACTGGGGGGCGAGCCAGTCTTCCCCCCCGCCCCCACTTCTGGATGGCAAAGAAGACACTCATCTTCGTAAACTCCATGCTCTGAGCAAAACGGCCGGGATTTGTCTTCCAAATCTCTGTGGCAAATCCAGCATCGGTCTTCGTAACGGTTGTGCTCTTTACACCAAAGCCGACCTTTTTCACGCTGGCTAGGATCGCAAAGAAAACAAGCCTTACCGGTCGGGCAATCAGCTTGAGCATGCAACAAAACCCCATTAGACTTCTCGGAGTCGTGACTGCGGCCCGAGTGTGCATGTTCTGAAGTTGAGGCCGATTCCGAGCCGGGAGGAGCGCTTGCTGACTTAGATTTGCATGCGACAACAAGGAGGATGGCCGCTAATGCCGCCGTAGAAATAAGTGATAATATCGTGTTTTTCATAAATAATTGGAGTTACAGGGCGAGAGATCATTCGCCCAAGAATAGAAGGATCGAGTAAGGAAATAGAGACAAGACGGGGGAACGGGCAGAGTGCATGATAAAAATCATCACAAAAAACTCTGTATTAAATGACAGCTCAGAGTCGGGAACTCAATATCCCCATGAGCGGTTACGTTAATCAAGCTGAGCCCCATAAAAACAACCCTAAGGCATGCTGCCTCACGGATGACTAGGCTCAGAAAACTCTATCAAATCCTTAAAACAATGGATGACAGGTCGGGCGATCGCCCATGCATCCGCCCCAAATAAACGACCCATGTGCTGCGTCGTAAATAAGAATGAGGAGAGGATGAAATCTGCTGAAACGAAGCCACTGCGGTGTATAAACCATCCGACTCCAAAAGGGTAAAATGAGGTTCAGCCGGGGCATGCACATCACTGTGAATGTGACTGGGTTGAATCACAATGTCATTGGGACATTCTTCCGAATCACAATCGCATGGACAAAAATCATCGGAGCAAGTGTCCGCATCATGGGACATCAAGCCACTCAGCAAACCTGAGAGCTGAAAAACCACAGGCGCCGAACTCGTCTCATTTCCCGGCTCCACACACTGCACGTTACCAAAGCTCGAAAGCGTCAGTAAAAAGAACATCAAAATCTGTAGAGCTCGTCTCAAGGCAGAAACAAAATAATTCTAAGTAAACCATTGTCAAGTTGAGAAATTTCATTCCTCATTTTTTAGGGAGCATTATGAATGGTGAAATCTAGAAATAGAAATGGATTCTTGATGATTTTTCTGCCGTTCTATAGCGATTGACGACAGGAGGTGTTTTTCGAGCTGCTTGATATCGAGTAGAATCGGGAGGAAATCTTCGGTGTATGATTTTGGGTTTTCGATGTGGGTTAGGGTTTCTTTGTGGTTGGAACGAATGGGGGGAGATTAGGCAGTTGCAAACCTGATTTTACAACTGCCTAGCTTTCCAAGGACTCGGTGCGTTCCGTTCACCAACTCCCGGAGAAGATTTGTAGGACGCTTATTTTTTAAAGCTTCCGCAGTGTGGCATTTTAGCACCGAAATACGGGTTGTTTACTTTGGCATCGCTTGTTTTCTGGAGCCAGTCACCGCCTTTGTTGCCATTAGCCATAGGGCAGTGGGCTACTTTGTAACCTTTTTCCTTTTTGGAAATTTCGATGGCTGCTGCGCTGAGGGCGTTAAAGCTCTTGCGTGCGGCTTCGATGGTTTTGGCTTTGGATATCTCTGTGGCGGGTGCGGCAAGAGTGCTTTTTTTATCGTGTTTTACGATGCCGCCAGCGATTTTTTTTGCGCTGGCGAGGTCGTCTTTGTAGAGGGCGTTGGCGACGGCAACATAGCCTTCGAGCATGTGATCGGCGTGGGCTTCTTTATGCGAGTGCCCGCCATGATCGTGATCGTGGTCGGCGGCAGAGAGAGGCGCGGCGGTCATCGCAAATCCGAAGATGGCGATGCTAACTGTGGTTACTAGTGTGTTTTTCATACTTAGTTATGGTTTCTTGGTTTTTGATTTCGGGCCGAATAATTCGGCGAGATGGTTGGTTTTGTTGAGTGGGATTATTTTTTTGCAGGGACGAGCTTCATGCCGCATTTTGGGCATTTGCCTGGTTTGTCGGATTTGACATCCGGGTGCATAGAGCAGGTCCAGGATTTGACATTTTTGGTGTCTTTGCCGGAGGCTTGTTTATCTGATCCGGCTGCACATCCACTGCCGCCACAGGCTGTGGCGATGGGGGCTGAGATCAGGGCGATGCCAAAGATGGCTAGGCTTAGTGTGGTTATTAGTGTAGTTTTCATACTTAGTTGTGGGTTCTTGGTTTCTTTTTTTCTTGATCGGAAGTGTTCCGATGAGATTTTTTTGTTTGGGTTGGGGGTTTGGGATGTGCCCTGCGGGGCTAGACAGAATATGGAGTGGAAACTTCTAGTCTCCGACTGGATAATGTGCGTCGTGCTGGGATGGATTTTAGATCTTGGAGTTTGATTACTTGGATGATGCCTGCGGCGCTTACCGCGAAAGGGAGCGAAATGCGCGAAGTTGATATGGCTTGGGTTGATACTTCATTTTAGAACCACGTACGACACGGAAGGTTGATTTGGCTAACTACTAACTACTCTCTACTACCTACTTTATTCTTAATCTCCTGCATCGCACAGAAGAGGGTGGGTACGACAAACATGGTGAGGAGCTCTACCATCATACCTCCGAAAATGGGGACTGCCATAGGACCCATGATGTCGGCTCCGCGACCGGTGCTGGTGAGCACGGGGAGGAGGGCCAACAGGGTGGTGGCGGTGGTCATCAGGCAGGGGCGGCATCGGCGTTGTCCCGCTAGGACAGCTGTGGCGCGGATTGCTTCGATGGTTTGCGGATTATCTTTTTTAAACCTCTGGCGGAGGTAGGTGGAGATAACGACTCCATCATCGGTCGCGATACCGAAGAGGGCGATGAATCCGACCCAGACGGCGGTGGATAGGTTGATCGGGTGGATCTGGAAGAGTTCTCGAAGATCGTGACCGAAGATAACGACATTCAAAAAGCCAGGTTGGGCGTAGAGCCAGAGGAGGAGGAATCCTCCTGAGAACGCAACGGCAATACCACTGAAGATGATGAAGGTGTTGGCGACTGAGCGGTTTTCGAGATAGAGGATGAGGAAAATAGCGAGCAGTGCCAGAGGCATGATGATGGCCATGTTTTTATCAAACTCGAGAGCAGATTGGTAATTGCCTGCAAACTCGTATCGGATGCCGCCAGTGCGTTTGAGTTCGCCATTGTCCTCCATTTTGAGTAGGTATTCTTGGATGGATTCCACGACATCTACCTCAGCGAATCCTGGTTTAGAACCAAAGGTGACGTAACCGGTGAGGAAGGTGTCTTCACTTTTAATGACCTGAGGGCCGCGAACGTAGTCGATGCTGACGACTTGTCCCAGTGGCACCTGCGCACCTCCTTTGGTTTGAATAAGGATCTTTTTGATGCTCTCGATGTTGTCACGTGCCTCGCGGGCGTAGCGGACTTGGATGCCGTAGCGCTCCCGGCCTTCCACGGTTGTAGAGACAATCTCACCACCGATGGCGGTTTGGATGGTGCTGTGGATATCGACGACGTTGAGTCCGTATCGTTTAGCGGCTTCGCGGTCGGGGTTGATTTCGAGGTAAGGTTTCCCGACGATCCGGTCGGCATTGATACTGGATTTATCGAGCCCTGGGATATCGCTTTCGCGCATCAGTCGTTCGAGTTGAAGGCCAAATTCTTCGAGCGACTCCAGCGTAGGCGCTTTGACCTTAATACCCATTGGGGCACGCATCCCGGTGCGGAGCATCACGAGGCGCGTTTCGATCGGTTGAAGTTTGGGGGCCCCCGTTACGCCGGGAACCTTCGTGACCTTGCTGATTTCCTGCCAAATATCATCGACGGTTTTGATTTCTGGACGCCACTGACGGAATGGTTTGCCATCGGGGTCTTCGATGAGATTGCCGCGTTTATCGTAAACGTAATCTTCTTTGTCGTTGATTTTAAAGGTAAGCACATCTCCTTTGTCGTCGGTGCGGTATTCGGATTTATAGTTAACGATGGTTTCGATCATCGAGATCGGCGCGGGGTCGAGCGCAGACTCGGCCCGACCAATTTTCCCGACGACCTGTTTCACCTCCGGAATGGCGGCGATGGCGGCATCGAGGGTGCGTAGGGCATCGTTGGCTTCCTCGATGGAGGCGTGCGGACTTACGGTCGGCATCACTAGGAAGGATCCTTCATCTAAGGCGGGGCGGAATTCTTTTCCGAGGCCAGGGAATCGCTTTTCAATCGCCTGATAGAGATCGGAGTCTTTGGCGAACTGGGGGAAGCTTTTAGTGACTTCACCAAAGCCCATCCAGATACAAGCCGCACCTGCGAGCATCATGACGGGGAGGCTGAGGAACATCGCTTTGTGGTGCAGGCACCAGCGTAGGATGTGGGGATAGGCGACTTCAAAGACCTTAAAGGTAAGGAGGAGACCGCCGAGAATGATGAGCACAAAGAGGAAGTTCTTCGTGACGGATGAATCTAATCCCAGTGGCATCCAATTTTTAGCCAGCAGCCAACCAATAACGAGGGCCGTGCCTACATTGATAACAAACACACCGGCTTTTTCAAATTTCTCAGGGATTTTTGACTGGAAAGCAAAGAAGACCGCGAGCACCAGTAGGGCGAGGGCGAGCATGGTGGAGAAGCCCAGGGCAACGCCTGCACTAATTCCAAGCAATGAGGTGATAATGATGGTGCGTGCACTGAACTTGGTGTTGCCATATTTGGCTTCGTTTGGGTCGCGTTTAAACCAACGAGGAAGGATACCAAGCAGGAAGTGTGCGATGGGTGGGATGATGGTGAGGGCGACGATGATCGAGGCGATCAGGGCAAACGACTTGGTGTAAGCTAGAGGCTTGTAGAGTCGGCCCGCTTCCCCAGTCATGGTAAAAACGGGGAGAAAACTCACCACGGTGGTCATCACGGATGTGGTAACTGCGCCAGCCACCTCGGTGACGGCCTCATAAATGACGGTGGCGGAGGGTTTGTCCGGCTCGTTTTCCTGAGCCTCCTTAACATGTTTAATGATATTTTCGGTGAGAACGATCCCGACATCCACCACCGTTCCTATAGCAATGGCGATACCTGAGAGAGCCACGATATTGGCATCGACGCCGAAGAGCTTCATCGCAATGAAGGTGAGCAGCACGGCAAGCGGAAGCATCGCAGAAATAAGGATACTGCTTCGGAGGTGAAGCACCATGATGACCACCACGATGATGGTGACGAGGATCTGTTGATAGAGAGCTTCGTCGAGAGTATTGAGTGTTTCGTTGATGAGAGCTGAGCGATCGTAGAAAGGAACGATCGTGACCTTGGAGGTGTTGAACCATGACGGCCAGTTTTCCATGTCATGAGTATTTCCCCAGTGTGTCCAGGTGTCATGATTGAGTTCGGTATCGGCTGGGTCATCGCTGGCAAAGATGGGTGAAATGTTATTTTTCTCAGCGAAGGCAACGACCTCTTTACGGGACGTTTGCCCCCAATCGATCACGCCCTTGATGGGAAGTGCGGCTGAGACTTCTTTTACTTTTGCTTTTGCATTTTTGATGGTTTGAAGTGGGTTGGCACCATAGCGGGCGACAACGATTCCTCCTGCGGCATCGGCACCATTCACATCGATTGCACCACGACGAGGTGCTGGTCCCAGCTGAACGGTGGCGACCTGGGAAACGGTGATGGGTGTGTTATCGCGAACGGTAACGACGGCATCTTCGAGGTCTTCGAGAGTCTTGATGTAGCCGGTGCCCCGGAGGATGTATTCTACACCATTGATGGCGAGGTTTCGCGCGCCGGTTTCCATGTTACTTTTACGCACAGCATCGGCGACTTGGGCAAGCGTGACATTCCATGCCTGAAGTTTAATGGGATCGACCTCGACTTGGTACTGTTTAACAAATCCGCCGACAGATGCGACCTCGGCAACGCCTTCGGCACCGAGTAGGGAGTATCGGACATACCAGTCCTGAAGTGAACGAAGTTCCTCGGGGTTCCACCCTGGGGTGGGCTTGCCATTGGGGTCTTGTCCTTCGAGGAAATATTGATAGACTTGGCCTAAGCCTGTGGCATCGGGCCCTAGTGCGGGGATGACGCCATCGGGGAGAAGTCCGGCGGGCAGTGAGTTTAGTTTTTCCAGAATCCGACTCCGGCTCCAGTAGTAATCGACGTCCTCCTCAAAGATCAGATAGACATAGGAAAATCCGAACATGGAATACGAACGAACCTCCTTCACGCCGGGAATACCGAGTAGGGAAACGGTGAGTGGGTAACTGATTTGGTCCTCTACGTCCTGAGGCGAACGTCCCATGTACTCGGTAAAGATGATTTGTTGGTTGTCCCCAAGGTCAGGGATGGCATCGACTGCGACAGGGTCGCGTGGGAAGTCGCCAGTGTCCCAATCGAAGGGTGCCACGCGGGCACCCCAACCAGCCACAAAGGTGAGGAGGATGAGGACAACCAGTTTTTGGTTGAGGCAGAAATGGATGAGTTTGTTCATGGGGTGGTTGATTGGTTGACTGGTTGATTAGTCATTGGTCATTGGTTGAGTGGGCTTTGGTTGATGCCTGCGGCGCTCGACAGAATTAACAGAATTACTTGGGATGAGGGCTTTGGTTGTGCCCTGCGGGGCTGTCTGCGAAAGGGAGCGAAATACGCGAAGTTGATATGGCTTCCCCCTTCGCCAAGGCTACGGAGGACAAGTGGGTTGATACTTCATTTTGGAACCACGGATCTTACGAATCTTACGGATCTTTTTTTGCTTGGGTTGACACTTCAATTAGGGAACCACGGAACACGCTGAATACACGGAAGTTAATATGGAGCGGAGGCTTGCAGCCTCCGGCTTTCTGTCGTGCGTTGTGTGGACTGGAAGTTTGAATTATAGATGGTTTGGATATGGGTTTGATTTTTTAGATTTCTACTAACTACTAACTACTCTCTACTCTCTACTCTCTACTCTCTACTTCCTTCGACAGCGTATCTGTGACGTCGCCGCAGCCGAACATACCACTGCCGAAGTAGGGGTTTTCGACGATGTTTTTGTTGGAGAGCCAATCGGCACCTTTGTTGTTGTCGGCCATGGGGCAGTGGACGACGTAGAGGTTACCGAGGTGGTCCATGCCGTGCTTGCGGACGGCGGCGATGATGGCGTTGCTGAGTGGTTTCAGGGCACTGCGGAGTCCAGCGATGTCTTTTTGCATTTTAAAATGTTTGAGTGCTTTGAGGATTCCGGTTTTTTCGGAACTCTCAGGGAGGGTGGAGGTTGCACTTTTGAGCGCGGAGATTCCTTGGCTGGCGGTCTCAAATTGATCTTTGCTGAGTGCTTTGGCGATGGTGAGGTAGGCGTCGCTTGTTTGTTGAAGTGAGGTGATCCATGCGGCATCGTTTTTAATTGGGGCAATCGGGGTGGCGGAGAGTCCTACGAAGCGTCGGGTTTCTTCCATCTGGTGACGGATGAGTGCGAGGGTGGATGCGTTGGCTGGCATAGAGGCGGCTTCGGTGAGGATGTTGTCGAGTCGCATGGAAAATTCATTCCATAGGGCAAGTTCCTTCGGTTGGAGTTGGTCATGTTTGATGGTGCTGATAGCCGTTTTCATGTTGGCGATCTCAGCTTCGGCCGTTTCGCGATCGCCTGTTTCCAGTGCGGGGGCGAGTTTTCCGTAGGATCGAAGAACTTGTGACCACTGTCCGGCGATTTGTCCTGGGGCATCGATGGCGGCACGTTCTTTGAGTCCGGCATTCGGATTCATCATCGATGGTTGGGCTTTGATCTGAAGTTCGCTATCGAGTTTGTAGGCACCTTTGGTAACGACGAGTTCACCTGCTGTAAGTCCGCTATTCACGATGAAATATTGTCCGGCACGTGGCCCTAAGACGATTTCACGTCCTTCAAAAATCGGTTCGAGTTGATCGGGGAGTCGGACATAGACGACGGCGCGTTCGCCCGTACGGAGGACGGCACTGACGGGGATTTGGAGTGGATTTTCAATCGGGCCGCTGGGTGCGACAAAGCCAAAATCTTCGGCTTTAACAAGGGGCATACCGCAGATATCACACTCACCGGGGCCATCTTTGACGATCTCAGGGTGCATGGGGCTGATCCATTTTCCGGCGAGGTCGGCGCTGAGGACCTGACCATTGAGAGCGACTTTGGCGTGCACGGTGGCATTGGCAAACATGCCTGGCTTCAGTAGGAGGTCTTTGTTTTTGACATTCACCCGCACTTTGATGATGCGGCGTGCCGGATCGAGTTGAGGGTCGATAAAGGCGATGGGGCCGTGGAAGGTTTTTTCAGGGATGGCTTCGACGGTGAATGAAACATCTTGGGCGTAGCGGAGCCACGGGAGGTCGGATTCAAACGCTTCCATTCGCAGCCATAGCGAGTTGAGGTTGGCGATGCCAAAGAGGGGGTCGCCAGTTTTGACGTATTGACCTTCCTTGACATTGAGATTGACGATGATGCCGGACTGGGGCGCAAGCAGGGTGATGTGGTCGCTGGGCTTTTTTTGTTTTTCGATGGTGGCCACTTGTTTGTCGCTGAGGTTGAGGAGGCGCATTTTTTCGCGGGCAGATTCAAGCATTTGAAGCATGGATGTGCGTTCTGTGGGGGATTTTGCATTGAGCCAATCGAGGCGGGCGCGAATCAAGGTGTGTTGGGCTACAATGAGTTCGGGGGAGTAGATCTCGGCAATGGCATCGCCTTTGCTGACGGTGGTTCCGGTGAAATCGGCGTAGAGTCGGTCGAGGCGGCCACTCATGCGGGCGGTGGTGGTGACGGTGCTTCGTTCATCAAAATCGATTTTTCCAAACATCTTCACCTCGACTTGCGCGGGAGCTTGGATGACGGGGGAAACTCGGAGGTCGAGAAGGGAGGCGGCTTCGCTACTGATACTCACCTCGCGGAGTCCTCCGTCTTCATTGCCTGCGACGAGCGGGATGAGATCCATGTTACAGATCGGGCAGAGTCCGAAGTTAGGTTGGCGAATTTGCGGGTGCATGGAGCAGGTCCACTCGGTGGAGGTTTCGGCCGCGGTGTCTCCGCCTGCGGAGTGATCGTGCTCTTTGGGGGCAAGTCCAAACCACCAACCTGCGAAAAAAAGGGTGACGGGCAGGAGAATGGCGATGGGTTTCTGGATAACAAATGCCAGAGGTTTGAGGATGGATGAGAGTTTCATGAATGCTATGAATGTGATGGGTTTAATTCGTTTTTCAGTTTAGGGCGAAAGGCTCAGGTGTCCGAAGACAAGTGCACCTCATCGAGACCCATGGGGAATGAAGGGGGTGTTTTTCTTAAAAAAAGTCGATGGTAAACCTAGGCAAGGAGTCGATTCAAACGAATGACTACGCTTTCAAGGTTTGCGTCTTTTGAACTGGAAGGGAGTGCATGATCGCCTGATCTAGCAGGTTTTCTGGGCTGAAGTTTCAGCCTTGTTCTGGGTCATGCAGGGCAGCTGTATTGCAAGCGGACATGAGAAGCTGGGCTGGCTTAGTAAAGCCAATGCCGGAGCGGTGTCGGTGCAAATGGGGTCCGAGCTATCAAAGCCGGAAAACAGAATAAGTGACTCGGAACGATTGCCGAGGCGGGGGTGGGTCTGATTCGTGGAAACGAAGCGGACTCATGAGGGGGTGCCCTTTGAGTGGGGCTGGAAGTTCTACAATCGAGAGCTCTGGAAGATCGATGAGTGAGGGACCGGTGGGGAGGTCTATTTTTCCATCCTGAGTATTATTGGGATCGGATGGGCACATGCACAGATGCTTCTCATCGTCTGATGAATCCTCCTCCTGACTGGTTGACTTATCGGATTTTTGATCCTGATGCTTAGGCATCATGGAGGAACAGCAGGATGATGCTGGCTCCGCTGGTTGGGGTGCGCATGAATCGCCACTGGGTTCACTAGCGCAAGTACACATCGGGTTGATCACCTGAATTGCTAGAAGTAGCGATAATATGTTGCGGAGAATTAACATGGAATCATGTTTGAGTGGCTATCAGATCGCTGAGGTTTTTCTCAGAAAAAGGAATGGTTTTTTGTCTTCAAGGAATAAGAGTATGGTGAACGATTACTTATTCCAGAATAATATACATTTTTTTTGCGGCGCGAGTGCACTAGGGGGAAGACTATATGATGTTTAACGCAGGTTGTATATTTGACCTTTTGCTGAGCAAGGCATAGAGTTGATAACGCCTCCTGAAAAGGATGTATATCTCGCAAATTACACAAAATCTGATATCACACCATCAAAAAAGTCATCATGACAACACATCTCTGGCTAACAGTTCTCCTTGCACTAGTAATCTTACCTTCCTGTAAAAAAGACGAAAGTGCGCAAACTCTCAACGACCAAGTTCCATCTGTGGAGGTCAAACAGATTGTTACCGTTCTACAATCTAGCGGATGAGCCAACACGCCGAAAGCGGTCGCTTTCATAGAAGATTACGCGAAAAAAATCGGCGTTGAGCTTGTGGTGGATCGAATTGTGATCAAGACCGAAAGGGACGTTCAGAAAAACCGATTCACTGGGAGTCCTACCGTGCGCATCAACGATCTCGATGTAGATCCTGATGTCCGGTCTTCAACTCACTATGGTTTCGGATGAAGGTTGATGGACTGGGCGCTGGATGCGTCCGCAACAGAAACAATGCTTCACAACGCCTTCCTCGAAGCTGGTTGGATTACGAAGAATAGTAAACAAGTCGGAAATTAAGATTCGTGGCTGCTATTATTCCAGCTCGTATCAGCAAGGACGCCTATTACCCTTCGTTCCTCAGAATCTACCACCCCCCGATACCCATGCCTTCCGAAACCTGTCGGTTCCACAGCCATGGATGGGAGATCTGGCCGGCTCGTCATACTAGGTTCAGCCCTTCGTTGGGTTGAGGCTCCACGGGTCTCGTAGGGGTGAGGAGGCGGGCGGAGCCACCGAATCAATTGGCTTCTGGTAGTTCTTTTCATCGCTAGCAATTTCTTTTATTCTTCGATGTTCATTTTACAAACAGATGACTTGAACCTCTTTTGCGCTAAGTGCATGCAGGCAAAAATAAAAAAAACTCCACTTCATACCACTCATCGACTTGACAAATGCTAAGAATCGAGCAAATTCGCGCCCGTCACACACGACACGCCGGCGTGGTGGAATTGGTAGACACGCGTGATTCAAAATCACGTTTCTTCGGAAGTATGGGTTCGATTCCCATCGCCGGTATCTCCCCCTAAGTCAATGACTTAGGGGGATTTTTTCGCTCTAAATTTCACCTAACATAAATCATCTGCCATAATTTTGACATAGAAATACGGAGATTAATCAACGGTTTCACAAGGCTCTGACATAGAAAATTCGTCTTTTTACTATTTATTTGAGAGTTATCCTAAGTCAGCATCCATGTATTTCACCAATTCCTAGAATTAACATGGACGGCACAAGATAAGATATTTAGTTTGTGTCTACTTATTCAAAGTCACCCACTCCATGTCAGAAGACCATAAACGCCAACTTGAAACCCAGCTCTGGAACATCGCAAACGACCTTCGGGGGAACATGGATGCTGCTGGATTCCGTGATTACATCCTCGGATTCATTTTCTACAAATACCTGTCCGAAAAGATCTACCTCTATGCCAATGAGTTACTAGAGGGTGAAGACGTTACCGATTTTGCCAAGATCGATGAAGCGTCAAAAAGTGGTAAAGAAATGCTCGGTGATATCCGTGAAGAGGCTCTGGAGCGACTTGGTTACTTCCTCTCCCCCAGCGAGTTGTTTAGTTCACTGGCTAAAAAAGGAGCCCAGCAAACCGACAACTTCATTCTTCAAGACCTCGGTGACGTGCTCAAGCACATCGAAGC
>CAYNNY010000021.1:16159-27389 GCA_964398555.1 uncultured Verrucomicrobiales bacterium | reverse complement strand
TTTAGGAAAGAATCAAAGGTCTTGGCGGAAAAATGGTTCAGAAACTAACTATGGCGCCACCGACAAAAGTCTAAAACAGGCGAAAGAGAGATCTGTAAGTCATTGATTTCAAGCGGTTAATATTTATAAAGGGACATACCTTTATTTTTTAGGAAAGAATCAAAGGTCTTGGCGGAAAAATGGTTCAGAAACTAACTATGGCTATTGACCATGAGGTTGCAAAATTCTTGAACGAGGCCTTCCATATGACAGACAAGCACATGGACTGCTTGCAAGCCGCCGAGGATCTAGGCCAAATAGCCTGAAAACCTCACAAAATTATCGCCGGAATGTGAGATATAATCATCGAAAATCCAGCCTTGTCCTGTATGAATCATTTCCATGAACACTATTACTTTCACCCCACTCTACATGGAACGCATCTGGGGAGGACGCGAACTCGAAACCATCTACGGCCGCACGCTGCCGAACCCCTCCTCACCCTACGGCGAGTCTTGGGAAATGACTGACCGCCCCGACGAACAATCGGTTGTCGATTCCGGAAACTTCAAAGGCATGACTCTGAGCGAACTCTGGAAAGAAAAACGGAAAGAAATCTTTGGGGAGGGCTTCGAAAGTAGCGGCCGATTCCCGCTGCTCATCAAGATCCTCGATGCCCGCGATGAACTTTCCATTCAAGTCCACCCACCAGCAAACATCGCCCCCGACCTCGGTGGCGAACCAAAAACTGAGATGTGGTATATTGCCGACGCGTCTCCCGGCGCCCAACTTTACGTCGGACTCAAAAAAGACGTCACCCGTGACGATTTTGATCAAGCGATCAACTCCGGCACCGTCGACCAAGTTGTGCATGCCATCACGCCCAAATCCGGAGACTCCATTTTTATCCCCTCGGGCCGACTCCACGCTATCGGCGCAGGGTTTCTTATATATGAAATCCAACAGAACTCAGACACCACTTACCGGGTGTTCGACTGGAATCGCGTAGGACTCGATGGCTCACCTCGCGAACTCCACATCGAAGAGTCCATGCGCTGTATTGATTTCGACGACGTCGAACCCAGCATGGACACCCCAGTCGGGGACACCCTCGCCACCTGCCCGTATTTCAAAGTCGATCAACTCGACCTCCAACCCGGAGCTAGTATCGGCAACCCAGATCCCGAACGATTTTCCATCGTCACCGTCGTCAGCGGCGAAATTCAATCCGCAGATGGACGCACACACACGGCCGGAGACTTCATCCTCCAACCGTGCCATGCAGCGCCGCTCACCTCCATGGGAAATACCAAAATCTTACAAACCACCATTCCTAAAACGCAATAAGTCAACGCCATCATCGATCACTGCAGACCTCGAGGGCTTAGGATAAGATTTGAGAAATCGCTGAACTGATTTATAGTCAAAAAACCACATCACCCGATCCTATGAGCAACCCCTCTGACACAAAGATCAGCCCTCGCCACCGAGGCCGGAAAATACTCCTCATCTTCGCCATTTTTTCCCTCCTTCTCGTCTCTGCTGGCGTCGCAGCCTACTGGTGGAATAACCGACCGATCACGCCGACACTTCTCGACGCCATCGAGCAGCAATCGCTGAATCAAAAATTGGAGGTCACCCAAAAGCGAACCTATCAATCTGGCGATAAATCCATCACGCTCACCGAGCGCGAAGTCAATGCCCTGATTCACAGCAACACTGGGCTAGGCGACAAGGTGAAGTTTGAATTAGCGAACGATGCCATCCACGCCAGAATCCGAACAGAGCTCGATGAAGACATCCCCGTGGTTGGGGGGCGAACCCTCAAGATGAAAGCCCGCTTCTTACTGAAAAATGCGGATGGCCACCCCGCCATCATTCTCGATGATGTCACCGTCTGGGGGATCTCACTTCCGAACGCATGGCTCGCCGAGTTCAAGGGAAAGAACCTCGTCGAAGATCTCGGATTCAATGTCTCCGAAGATCACTCCACACCGGGCATCAAAAATATCCAAGTCCGCGACGGAGAAATCACCATAGAGCTGGCCGAGTAAATTAAAAAAAGCTCAGCCAACCTCCCACCCTTCAAACCGCAGGGTCATAAAAAAGATGCCTCCGGAAAAACCAGAGACACCGTTAAATTTAAACCGTTTGGATAAAGCCCCTTAGAGCATCCCAACCAAGGTCTTACCCATGTCCGATGGCGTTTCGGAAACGGCGATTCCACACTCGCGCAGGATGCGCTTCTTGGCTTCGGCCGTATCCTCTTCGCCCCCGACAATCGCACCGGCGTGACCCATGCGGCGTCCCGGAGGCGCTGTAGCACCGGCAATAAATCCGGCGATAGGCTTCGAACAATTGTCTTTCGCCCAACGCGCGGCCTCAGCTTCGGCATTTCCACCGATCTCACCAATCATGATGATAGCTTCAGTCTCTGGGTCGTCGTTAAACATCTTCAGGACGTCGAGGTGTGATGTGCCGTTGATCGGATCTCCTCCGATTCCGACACAGGTGCTCTGGCCATAGCCGAGCTCAGTGAGCTGATAAACCGCCTCGTAGGTCAGTGTGCCCGAACGGGAAACCACACCAACATTACCCCGCTTGTGGATGTAACCAGGAGCAATACCGATCCGGCAACCACCATTGGAGTTTTCACCACGGCCCGGAGTCACGACACCTGGGCAGTTAGGTCCAATCAGGCGAGTTTTACTCCCCCTCATGATTTCTTTGACACGCATCATATCAGCCACGGGAATCCCCTCGGTGATACAAATAACGAGATCGAGCTCGGCATCGACGGCTTCCAAAATGGCATCGGCTGCAAATGGAGGCGGCACAAAGATCGCGGAAACGGTAGCGCCAGACTCACGTGCGGCATCGGCCACCGTGTCGAAAATAGGCGTTTTCTCGCCAAAGATCTGACCACCTTTTCCAGGAGTCACACCAGCGACGATTTGAGTTCCGTAGTCGAGGCTCAGTTGGGCATGTTTGCCACCAAATCCTCCGGTGATGCCCTGCACGAGCACCTTGGTATTTTCATCTACTAAAATTGACATAATTTTGAAGTATTAAAGTTTTAAGTTTTAGGCGGTAAACGCGGCCACTGCGGCCACCGCTTTCTGGGCGGCATCGTTGAGGCTTTCGGCAGGAATGACATCGAGATCGGAATCAGCGATGATCTTCCGGCCGAGATCGACGTTGGTGCCTTCGAGGCGAACGATCAGCGGGATGCTCAATGAGGTTTCTTTCGCAGCGGCGAGAATGCCTTCTGCAATAATATCACACTGCATAATACCACCGAAGATATTCACGAGAATGCCTTTTACGTTAGGATCGCCGAGAATAATTTTGAAAGCGGCGGTCACCTGCTCTTTGGTCGCCCCACCTCCCACATCGAGGAAGTTAGCGGGATCTCCACCGTAGTGCTTGATGATGTCCATGGTTGCCATGGCAAGTCCGGCACCATTCACAAGACAAGCGATGTTTCCATCGAGTCCAATGTAGTTCAAGTCGTGCTCAGACGCCTCGACTTCACGGGGATCTTCTTCATCAGTATCGCGATAAGCCATGATCTCTGGATGACGGTAAAGCGCATTGTCGTCGAAACCAAACTTGGCATCGAGAGCCAGCACCTGGCCATCAGGAGTCACCACCAGCGGGTTGATCTCAAGCATCGAGCAGTCGCACTTGATGAATAACTTGTAAAGATTAGCAATGAGCTTGCGAAATTGCTTGGCCTGATCACCGGTGAGTTCAAGTGCTTGGGCAAGCTTACGCACCTCATACCCTTGAAGCCCTGCGAGCGGGTGGATGAATTGGCGGACAATCTTCTCCGGTGAGCTCTCGGCTACCTCCTCGATGTCCATTCCACCTTCGGTGCTGGCAACGATCACGGGGCGGCAAGTGTCACGATCCATCAGAATCGCAAGATAGAGCTCACGCTCGATATCCACGGCCTCGCCGATCATCACCTTGTTCACCAGCTTACCTTCTTCTCCGGTTTGCTTGGTGACCAGCGTTTGGCCGAGCATTTTTCCAGCGAACTCACCGGCTTTCTCGGGAGATTCCACCAAATGAACCCCGCCTTGGAAGCCATTTTTAAAAGTGCCTTTGCCTCGCCCACCTGCGTGGACCTGGGCTTTCACCACTATTTGATTTCCTCCCAGAGAACGCGCTGCGGTTTCTGCTTCTTCTGCTGTCGCGGCGACCTGCCCTTGTGGGCTCGGGACACCAAATTTATCGAACAGCTCCTTCGCCTGATACTCATGGATATTCATAGACATGGGACGCCATCTGGCGTCAACGACGGGAAGCTAGGTAGACGACATCGAGAGGTCAAGGTGAAATCTCGAATGCTGACAGCATTTTCACACTCCCAGATCGTTACCCTGCAGAGTGGTCAGAAGCACACGGTTGTTCCCACAGGCGACTTGCATCTTCTCCATGAAATCAGCGACCTTTGATTGATCTGTTAAAGTGACCCCGTATCGAAGCTCTGTCATCATCCCAGCTTGGGACGACTCGACACTGCGAAGATTTGCCTCATCAGCAAACTGTGCAAAAATAGGAGCAAAGGCTTCATCGTAATTGATATCGTTGGTCACCCTAACACGGAGATTATGACTTACGCGAGTGGGCGCAAAGAGATCCCCTTTCGAAAGAATAACAACCGCCACCGCGACAATCCCTAGCACAACAACCGCCAACCACAGCTGGTGAAGAGGCAACGCCCCCACCGACAATCCCGTAGCCATTGAAACAAAGATGAAGGCCAGATCCCTTGCCTGACTCAGATTTCTACGGAACCGGATAATGGAAAAGGCAGCAAACATACCAAAAGCAATTTGCCCACCGCCTTCACCACGCACGATAAGGATGATGATCGTCACCACCGTGCCAATAATCACCAAGGTGTGCGCATAGTCCTGAGAATAACGCTTCCCCCGGTAAGTGCTTTTATAAAGCAAAGCCACCACGAGGTTTAAAAAGAGACTCACGGTGACCGCGATGATGATTTCAGCGGGGCCGGGAGATGATGGAGTCTCGGTAAATAAGGTATCGAGGAAAGCGAGCGTAGTTGTCATGTAATGTTAAGCGTGGGAAAAGGTGCAAAAAAGTAAAATCAATCTGTCAACACTCAAGCATCAATCCGCAACCTGTTTTGCTGAGGATCACTTCGCGAGATTACTGAGGGTCCCTCTGAGGGTAATACCAGATCAGAGGAAGGAAAGGGAATCGCATTCGGGCCGTAAATTGCCTCTCGAATGACAGGGTCATGATTTTCCAAAGCGGTGCAAAATTTACTGAAACTACGCCTCACCAGAGACTGAGCACCCACAAGGTCACGCAGCCATGTCGGGATCACCGAGCAAGTTTTCACCTCCATGATACACTGGTCGTTGGGAATCAGGTAATGCTCAAACCTTTGATCATTAGCGCGCAAGTCGAGCTCTTCAAAGCGACAAGCAATGCCAGTATCAAAAGTTATACGTAAGTCCGGCGCCTCATTCCCACCCACAAAAGCCTGCCGATCATAACGCATCGTGCAAAGGAATTTAAACTCGCGCTGCTCCACCAGATTCATGATTTCCGCGACGACCATCCTTTCATATCGGGATAACCTTCCCCCATCAGTCAACATCTTGGCCACCTTTCCTTCAGCCAAATCCAGAGCATCTTCCATCGGAAGACGCAACCGCCGCTTCACTCCTCGACCATCGCATTTATGCTTCACCTCGATAAATGTGGTCGGCGTCACTTTTCCGTCATTGGATCCATACACACGGATTCTGAGCTTGCGTCTGCTTTTCTGCCCGCGCTGCTTTTCCCAGTAGCAATCTCGGTAAGCATTATCATAATACTGCGAAATGATCGGATACTGCGCACTGCCTCCCGCGTCCTCATCATAGCCCGTGTGCTGCTCAACCTCACGGATCACCTCATCTCTCACCGCTAAAGGTATGAGAAATTTAAATTCGGTTCTATCGACTCTGGCAAACATGAATATTCACGTAAGGTTCCATTCAGGATATCAACAGCTTTACCCTGCCCAACAGCTTTACCCTGCCGACTGTAAAAATGATAACCACCCGGTCAACACCTCCCCTGAATTTTGACAAAACAATAAGCATTTCTTCAAAAGGAACAACAAAAAAAACAATCCCCTTGGCAGACGACGCTAAAAAGACACAATCCAAATCACATGAAAGCTACTAGCCACCTCATCGCGCCTCTATTGCTCGCCACCCTCCTGTCCCCCCTGGCAACAGCCAAAGAAAACACTAAAAACTCTCCGGGCAAATCCACACACACACCAGTCCCATGGGCGCAAAAGGCAAGTGACATCCCAGCCGATGCCAAAGTCACCTACGGACAACTCTCCAATGGCATGAAATATATCCTCATGCCAAACGCCCAGCCAGAAGGCCGCGTCAGCATGCGCCTCCACATCGCCGCCGGCTCACTGATGGAGCGTGACGACCAGCGAGGCGTCGCCCATTTCCTCGAACACATGGTCTTCAATGGCTCCGAACACTTCCCGGACGCCAGCAAGTTGATCCCCAAAATGCAGCGTCTCGGCATCGCCTTCGGAGCCCACGCCAATGCCTACACCTCCTTTGACGAAACGGTTTACATGCTGGACTTACCCAATAACGAAGCGGACACCCTCACCCTCGGCTTTGATATCATGCGCGACTTTGGTGACGGAGCCTTCCTGCGCAATGAAGAGATCGACAAAGAGCGCGGCGTGATCCTTTCCGAAAAAACCTCCCGTGACTCCGTGCGGATGCGCCTCATGGAACAGCAATTCAAAGGACTCCTTCCCGATGGACTACTCGCTAAACGCTTTCCGATCGGCACCGAACAAATCATCAAATCCGCCCCACGCAGCGCCTTCACTGATTTCTACAGCGAATACTACACCCCCAATCGCATGACATTCATCTACGTCGGTGATTTTGATGCCAAAAAAGCCGAGCAGCGCATTATCAAAAGCTTCGGCAGCATGAAAAACCCCAGCTCTCAAGGCGCGAATCCCAACCAAGGAACGATCCCCTCCGGCCAAGGATTCAAAACCCTCGTGTTAAGCGACAAAGAAGTGGCCACCACCGACCTCACCCTGCTGACACTTAAACCCTTCGAGAGCAAACCCGACACCAAAGCCACTCGCGCCGAAAAACTTCCCATCTCTCTCGCCAATGCCATCATCGACCGCCGATTCTCCGTTCTCGCCAAGAAAGAAGGAGCCACAATCACAAGCGGCGGCGCATTTAAAGACGACCTCTTCGACTTCGTGCAAATGGGCGGAATCTCCGTCGATGCCAAAAATCACGACTGGAAAGCCGCCCTTCCCGTCATGGAGCAAGAACTCCGCCGCGCCATCCTCTACGGATTCACCGAAAGCGAACTCACCGAGGTCAAAGCCAATCTCGCCAATGCCTACAAACGCGCAGTCCAATCCGCTCCAAGCCGCAAGAGCCCGGCACTCGCCTCATCGCTCGCCAAACACGTGCACAAGCAAGCCGTCTTCTCCACACCTGAAGCCGACCTCGCCATCCTGAAAGAAACACTTAAAGACATCACCACCGAGTCCTGCCATCAAGCCTTCAAAAAACTCTGGGACACCCAGGACATCACCTTGGTGCTAACATCCAATGCCTCGTCCGAAGATGCCGATTCCACCCTCAAATCCATCTACAAAAACAGCCAAAAAATCGCACTCGAGGCCCCTGAGAAAAAAGCTGCCATCAGCTTCGCCTACACTGACTTCGGCAAAGAAGGCAGCCTTGTCAAAAAAGAACGCATCAAGGACCTCGATATCACCCAACTCCACTTCCACAACGGCTGCACCTGCAACATCAAAAAAACCGACTTCGTCAAGAATTCGATTTCCATGACCACCCGCATCGGGGCCGGAAAACTCACCATGCCCAAAGACAAACTCGGCTTGGACACCTTCGCCTCCGCCACCTTCATCGCTGGTGGACTGGGAAAACACAGCACCGATGACCTTCGCAGCATCCTCGCCGGACGCAATGCTAGAGTCGCCTTCGGCATTGGAGAAGACGCCTTCACCCTCAGCGGAGCAACCACGCCGGAAGACCTCGAACTGCAACTGCAACTCCTCTGCGCCTACCTCACCGACCCCGGACTCCGCCCCGAAGCCGCCCGACTCTTCAAAGCCCAACTCCCCGCCATCTACTCCCAGATGAAACACACCCAGGCAGGAGCCCAGTCAAAAATAAGCGCCTACCTCCACGGCAACGACCCCCGCTTTATCTTCCCCACCGAAGAACAAGCCAAGTCGCTCACACTCGACGACGTCCGCAAATGGGTGCTACCCGCGCTCAAAAACGACGCCTTAGAACTCTCCATCGTCGGTGATTTCGATGAAGCCGCCATCATCCCGATCCTCGCCCGCACCATCGGAGCACTCCCCAAGCGCGCCACCACCAAGCCAGCCTACGCCGCCGAGCGCACCCTGGCCAACCTCCCCTCCCCGCCCCTCGAAAAACGCTACACCTTTGAAAGCCGCATCCCCACAGGCTCAGCCATGGTTGTATGGAAAGGCCCCGGGCTAGATGGAGAAACCATCGGCATCACACGCCGCATGGGAGTCCTCAGCTCCATCTTCTCCAACCGCATGCGCGAAAAAATCCGCGAAGAACTAGGCGAAGCCTACAGCCCCTACTCCGGATTCCAGTCCGAAGATGCCTACAAAGACCTCGGCTACCTCATCGCCGTCAGCCCAGGAAAACCCGAGCAGGCAGAACGCGTCGGTAAACTCATCGTCGAAATCGGCCAAAAACTTGCCACCGAAGGTGCGACGGAAGACGAGCTCAAACGCGCACTAACACCACGCCTAAGCATGCTGGAAAAATCCCTACGCGAAAACTCCTACTGGCTCAGCACCGTCATGTCCCAATCCCAAGAGCAGCCCCACCGCCTAACATGGGCCCGAGACAGGGAAAAAGACTACGCCAACATCACACTCTCAGAAATCAACGCCCTCGCCAAAAAATACCTCGCCGCAAAAAACACCTACCGCTTCGAGATCATCCCCCAGTAGGATAGGCCTCCCGGCCTGTCGACTCACTGTCGTGCCTAGAATCAAGAGCCAAGAAAGCAGAACACCACCCCCCGTCCCGACCTGTCATCTCCCTATCGCTAATCCACCGTGGCGGCGGTTTCCAACCGCCTCGCCCCAACCAACCGCATAAAAACTCTAAATTCTAAGTAGTTCAACCCAAGTAATTCTGAAAAATTCTGTTAATTCTGTCGAGCGCCGCAGGCATCAACCAAAGCGCCACCCCACCCACCTCAAAAACCCGCGGATTCCCGCGGGTTTAGTGTTGCTACGCGGGCATTCTCTCCCTAAGTTCCCGCGCCGACCCGAACACCTCGGGTTATCCCAACCACTCATTTTTTTTTGATATGATCGAAAACATGCGCAAATACACTGGCCTCATGGCTATCGTCTTCGTCCTGCTTGGCGCAGGATTCCTCTTCACCATGGGACCATCAAGTGGTGGTGGAGGTGGCGGCAGCGGCCCCACAGCCCTTGAAGTCTATGGAAACTCCTATGATCAGATGGCCTACCAGAGAATGGGCGCGACCACACTTCAGCTTGCTAACGAAGCCGGCCTCCACAGCTACATCAACTTCCTGATGGCACCCGATGCCCAGGCCCTGCAACAGGCGGTCCAACTCGGAAGATACGGGATGAACTACTACAGCATCTCTCAGAGAAACCTGAGTAACCAAGACATCACCCGCTTTGTCGCCAACCGCATCATCCTCCAGAAAGCCATGCTCGACATGGGCATCTACGCCAATGAAGAAGAAGTGACTGAGGCACTCAAGTCATCCCCATCATTCTCCACCCGCGATGGCCAATTCGACCAAGCCGCCTACACCCTCTTTGTTGAAAAACGCCTAGGTCGTCTCGGAATGACAGAAAAAGACCTCCGCGCCATCATCCTCGAAAGCCTCTGCCTGAACAAGCTCGTCAGCATCGTCGGCGGCGGACTGATCCCATCTCGTAGAGCTACCGAGGACCAACTCGAAGCCCGCAACCAAACCATCACCCTCGCCAAGGTCGTCTTCAACCGCGATGACTTCGTCGAAAAAGAAAAACCCACCGAGGAAGAAATCAAAGCCTACTGGGAAGCCCACCAAGACGCCTACACCACCGACGAACAACGCAGCATTTCCTACATCCTGATCGATCTCCCGAAAGAAGCAGAGCAGAAAAAGGACGACGCTGAAGCAACCGCAACCACCGACGCTGAAAAAGCCGCACAAAAAGAAAAAAAGGCAGCCGAACTCAAAGCCAAAGCAGAGAAAGCTGAAGCCCGCCGCGTTGCAGCCAAAACACTCACCAAAAAAATCACAGAAACCTATCAGGACATCCTCGATAGCGAGTCCGCCAAACGCCCACTCGACTTCAATGCCATCGCCACGGCCCGCGAACACACCATGGTAAAGACAGAACTCTTCACCCGCTCGACTCTTCCCAAAGAACTCTCCGGACTCAACCTCCGAGGATCATCCAACCGCAATCGCCCACTCGGCCAAGACATCTTCAGCCAGCTCACCTCCGAAAACGATTACGACCGCGTCTCAGATCCCCTTCCTGTGGGAGAGCACGGCTGGATCATCTTCGTCCTCGAAGAAACCATTACACCTGAGCTGCTCGACTACACCACAGCCCGCAACAAAGCTCGCGCCAACCTCATCGGTGAAAACGCCACCAAGAAAGTCAAACAAGCTGCCAAGGACCAGCGCACCGCCATCCTTGAGCTCATGAAAGACGGTAAAGACTTCGATGCCGCAGCCAAAGAAAAAGGCCTCACCCCCGTTCAAGTCGGCCCATTCTCACTCAACGGCACCCCACCCAAAGACGAGCCTTCCTTCACCTACCTGCACAAAATAGCCAGCGGACTCAACCCCGGCGACGTCTCCGAAACCATCGATGCCGATACCAACTTTGGCACTCCCCAGGAAAACTCACGTTACAAGAGCCAATTCACCGATCGCGCCGTCTTCCTCTACGTAGCCAAACGCGAACTCGAGGACACCGAGCAAAATAAACTCGCCCTCGACAACGCCGTCCAAGGCTCAAAAATCGAGTTCATGCTCCGCACCTACCTCAACTGGCTCAACCAGCAATACACCGCTGCCGACGTCAAAGGCAGCGCCACCGAACAACAGTAGGCTTCCTGACTTTCTGACTGACTCACTGAATTAC
>CAYNNY010000021.1:13167-16059 GCA_964398555.1 uncultured Verrucomicrobiales bacterium | reverse complement strand
ACTGACTCACTGAATTACCACCCATGTTCTTCATCACCACAGCCATCGACTACACCAATGGTGCCCCGCACATTGGTCACGCCTACGAAAAAGTGCTCGCCGATGTGATCACCCGCTATCGCCGTCTCTCTGGCGATGAGGTCTACTACCTCACAGGAGTCGATCAGCACGGGCAAAAAGTCCAGCAAACGGCAGAAAAAGAAGGCGTTAACCCCGCCACCTTCGCCAAGCGCAACACCAAGAAGTTTATCAAACTTTGGGAAAAGCTCGATGTCCAATACGACGGCTGGGCCGAAACCGTCGACCCACGTCACAAAGTCTGCGTCCAAAAGATCCTCACCCGTCTCCACGACGAAGGACTGATCTACAAAAAACAATACAAAGGATTTTACTCCGTCCGCCAAGAGCAGTTCCTCACCGATAAAGAACGTGGTGAAGACGGCAACTTCGGCCCCGAGTGGGGAGAAGTGGAAGAACGCGACGAAGAAAACTACTACTTCCGCCTCAGCGACCAAGCCGAGTGGCTACGATCCTATGTCGAAGCGAACGACGACTTTGTCATTCCCTCGTTCCGCAAAGTCGAAGTGCTTAACGCCATCGAACGCGCCTCCGACACCGATCTCTGCATTTCCCGCCCGAAGACCCGCCTCCGCTGGGGAATCGAGCTGCCATTCGATACCGACTACGTCACCTACGTCTGGTTTGATGCCCTGATCAACTACATCTCCTTCGCCGGATACCTCTCTGAGGAAGGTTCCGACCTGCCCGATTTTGAAAAACTCTGGCCTGCCAACATTCACGTTCTGGGAAAAGACATCCTCGTCCCCTCCCACTCCATCTACTGGCCAGCCATGCTGCACGCCATCGGCTTCACCGATGAGCAAATGCCCTCGCTCCTCGTCCACGGATGGTGGAATATCAAAGGCGAAAAAATGTCCAAGTCCATCGGCAACGTCGTCGATCCCAATGCCCTAGCCGATCAATTCGGAGCAGAAACCCTGCGCTACTACCTCGTGCGCGATATCACCACGGGCAAAGACGCCAATTTCGATGCCGACCGCCTCGTCATGCTCTACAACACCGAGCTCGCCAACGACCTTGGCAACCTCTGCAACCGCGCACTCAACATGAGCAAGCGCTTCCTCGGAGCCATCATGGAGACCTCTGACTTCGACGACGACGACAGCACCGCGCTCCGCCAATCCCTCGCAGACGCCACCGCCGCCTATCAGAAAGCGATGGACAGCTACAACACCTCAGCTGCCCTCGAAGCTCTCAACAAGCATGTCAGCTACTGCAACGGCTACGCCGAACGCAATCGCCCCTGGGAACTTGCCAAAGACGACGCCCAACGCGACAAACTCGCCACAGTGCTCTACCACATGGTCGAAAGCTGCGCCCACATCAGCGTCCTCCTTTCACCGGTCACGCCTCAGGCTTGTGCAAAGATCCAAAATCAACTTCGCCTCCCCGAGCTCGGAGAAAAAACCATCGCAGACCTGCAATGGGGACTCATCCCAGCCGGCCACGAAATAGGTAAACCCAAGCCCGTTTTCCCAAGAATCCAAGTGGGAGAATAGCCAATTTGATTTCGTAGCTGCGTAAGTGCCAGAGCACCTACAGAGGAATCAGCCTACTCTTTCTTCAAATGGCGTAAACTCCACAACGGCTCGGATCCGCTTACCTCCTCAGGACCACCGCTTAGGTCAGCCTCGCGTTGACGCTTTCGTTGATCGACCACTCTTGGAAAGTTCAACCGTTGGCCTCCAGATTTACGGGGATTACTCCAGTAATTTTGCGCATTTAGCTGCCCAATCACCCCTTCCACAAATCCACGACTGCCAATCACGGCACCATCGATTAGAGACCGCGTTCGGCTATGTAATTGAGAAACCACGCTCAACTCCCCGCCCCGCGTCTTCTCCGCATCAATCAGCGCATCGCTAAACCCCTTTCGGCAACTTGCCACCTCACCCGGCACAGCCCTCCCTTGCTCACATTGCTCAGGCGCTTGGCCTTCTTCAAAAAGAAAAACGCGATACCTTCCCGCAATACTTCTCCAGCCATAACCTTTTAAGTCTTCTTCCCGCACAAGCCCATCTCCACTGCCGCTACAGTCCACGCCGTCCTTTTTCAAAAGAACGGACGCAATAGCCGCCCTCGCCAAACGCCCTCCCGCCACAGCTTCCGAGTAAGACGACCACCGATAATCCTTGGGATCACTTACCATTCCAGCCCTCACGGGATTCAGATCAATATAAGCAGCCACCACGAGGGCAGCATAAGAATCCTCCACAAGAGAGCTGCTATAACGCTCTTCCCACAGCGTCCCTTTCCGCTGGTGTTTCACATTAAACCACCGGCTAAACCGCTGCTTAAGAAACTTCATAAACTTCCCCAAATCCCACATCCTCGCAAGGTATTGCTCCCTCAATACCTCATGCGCCTCACGCCCTATCTCCGTTACATCCTCTCCCTGATAGGACTCAAAGAGCTCACGCACCACCGCCACATTTCCAGGCTGCTGCACCAAAGACAATCGATCCAGAATCTCATCATCGCAGATTCCCCCTACGGGCCTAGACGGCACCTCGACAAGAATATGAAAGTGATTCGACATCACACAAAAGCTCAGCACCTTTACCCCACAAAACCTCTCATAAATTCGCATCACCTTCACAAACTCCTCCTTTTCCACCTTTCCAAAGCGAAACTGCCGATCAACGACCCGAGAAACGCAGTGATAAACCGCCGACCTCTCATCTTCCACCCCATCACCCCCTTCTCCAACCCACGGTGCCAGTATTCTTGCCTTAGCCATGGACAAACCATTACCACCCCACCCCTTAATTCACAAGCATTTTCTTCATATTAGACTGTCTGATATATGCG
>CAYNNY010000021.1:0-13067 GCA_964398555.1 uncultured Verrucomicrobiales bacterium | reverse complement strand
CCCCACCCCTTAATTCACAAGCATTTTCTTCATATTAGACTGTCTGATATATGCGTAGTCTGATATATGCGTACGCACGGCATTGAAAAATTATAATTGCGGACACCACCACGATTCATCAAAAGACCCACCTCCGCTCGGAGTGTTGGTCTTTTTTATTCCGCCTCATCACCAGTCAAACAATTATTCAAAACCTCAGCCACAGCCTCCACCGTCACCTCATTAAGGCATCGGTGATCTAATGGGCAGTTCGCCAAATAACACGGACTGCAAGCCACGCGCGCACGCACCACCCTGCTCTGCTTACCTAAGGGCCGCTTCCACTCCGACTCATTCGGTCCAAAGATGACCACGGCTGGCAGCCCAATGTGTGCCGCCCAATGCGCCACCTCACCATCACAAGCAACTAACGCAGAACATGAGGCCAACACCTCAGCAACATCGTTCTCTCCGGACACATCCACCCACTCGATAGCTCCATGCTTTTCCTCCACGGCGAGTTTGAGTTGATCGAACTTCTCCTCAGACCACTCGTAAGACGGACCGTATTCAGAATATCTCGCCAAGGCGACACGGAGATTCTCTGGCGTCTTTAACACCGCGCTCGTCTGAAAATTTTCACGCACAAAAGCATCGCCACCTAACTCCTGCACCAGTCCAAGATAATATCTCACCCTGTGCTCAATCGGGCCAGGTTCGAGAATGCGCTCCACGGGATCGGTAAGAAGTTTCACCAACCCTTTCACTGGATAACCCAAACGTTGGGACACTCCGGCCCGGGCAATGGCCTTGGCAGCATCTCCAGCCTCCAAAAGAATAGCTGAATCAAATTTTAATTCCCCATCCTTCAGCAAAGGCACTATTTTTCGAGCCGCACATTGATCGGAATAAACAATCACCTCATCCACTTGAGAAACAGTCCCCCATAGAGACTTCAACGACTCAGGACAAAGCACAACCAAGGTCCCCATCGGCCGGAATCTCTTCAAGGCCCGGATGGAAGGCACCGAAAAACAGGCCTCGCTAAAATCCACGGGAGAGGCCACCAACAGACAGCCACCTTTCAAGTGCAACGGTGGACCATCGGGAAGAGGCGCGGCTTCGAGAAGGCTTGGCATGCAGCATGCTAACTTGCCCTTTAAAAAAGGCGATAGCATTAAATGAAAAAACAATTCATCCTGACTCGCTACAACCATACATACAGACGAAGAAAGCCCCCCCCTGTTTGTTTTCCACACTTTCTCCCTTCCATTACCCTCACATTCCACTAATTTCACTTCTATGATCAAGCCCATCGGCACCCTCTTCAGTAGCCTTTTCACTCTCACGTGCCTTACTCTTCCCCTTGCGGCGCAGCTCCCTACCCCTCCAGCACCGCTGCGTAATGCCCCTGCCCCTGCCCCCCAGCTCAATCAGGCCCAGAGCATCTACGGCTCGATCGTCCGTATCGAGGCCGCCACCCAGGTTCCCGACTACCGCGAGCCATGGAAAGCTGGTCGCTTCAGCGGCGGTATCGGCACCGGATTCTTGATCGGTCCCAATAAATTTCTCACCAATGCCCACGTCGTCTCGAACGCCCGCCGTCTGCTGATCACCGTGCACGGATCACCCCGCAAACACCCGGCCCGCATCCTCTACATCGCGCACGACTGCGATCTCGCCCTACTCGAAGTGGTCGACCCCACCCCATTTCTCGCCATGCAGCCTCTCAACATCGGTGAGGTTCCTCAACTAGAAAGTCAGGTCCGCGTGATCGGCTATCCCGTGGGCGGCAACCGGATTTCCGTCACTCGAGGCGTCGTCTCCCGCATTGACTTCAACGCCTACAGCCACACCCGCTCCGATCAGCACCTCGTCGTCCAGATCGATGCCGCCATCAACCCCGGAAACTCGGGCGGCCCCGTCCTTCAAAACGGCCATGTTGTCGGCGTCGCCTTCCAAGGCCTGCGCTCAGCGGACAATACCGGCTACATGATCCCCACTCCCGTCATCAGACGCTTTCTCAAAGATATTGAGGACGGCAGCTATGACCATTACGTCGATCTCGGCATCAGCGATTTTCCGCTCTTCAATCCCGCCATGCGGAAAAAGCTGGGACTCAGCCAAAACGCACCTGGAGTTCTGGTGGCCAGAGTCACCCCGGACGGCCCCTGCGATGGCTTGCTTGAGGTCAATGACATCCTCACCTCCATCAACGGCCACGCCGTGGACGCGGCAGGAAACATCCTAATCGATGGCGAAAAGGTCAACATGAATGAAATCGTCGAACGCAAATTTGCAGGCGACACCATCACCTTGCGCCTCATCCGCGATGGCAAGGCCATTGAAAAAACGATCACGCTCAAACCCTTCCCGCCTGCGCGAATGTACTCTGTGCAATACGGAGTCAAACCCCGCTTCACCACCTTCGCCGGACTGGTCATGCAGCCGCTCGATCGCAATCTCTACGCAGCTCACAGCTTCACCAACACCCGAGTGCGCAGGCTTTTTGCCCACTACCTTGACGAAGCTATTTTCAAAGAGCGGGAAGACATCGTCATCCTCACCCGCATCCTCGCCGACCCCGTGAACACCCACGTCAGTGGCCACGTCGGCACCGCCATCGAGTCGATCAATGGTGAGAAAGTAAAATCCCTCAAACAAGCGCACGCACTCCTGCACCCAAATACCCCGCCCGAGTTTTTTGTCATCAAATGCGAAGGCATCGAACGCCCCATCATCATCCCTGGCGATAAGGCCGCCACCGCCAGCCAGCGCACGCAGAGCAACTACGGCATCAGCATCAGCAACCGCTTGTAAAAAACGCCAAACTCTAAGTTTTAAAAACTAAATTTCAACTCCCCACCTTCCCAATTTACCACCTGCTATGAAATCCATTCTTTCAGCGCTCGCACTTCTCAGCATCGCCGCCGTCATTCCAGCCACGGCCCAATCGGTCGAAACCTCAGTCATCCGCATCAACTCCACCATCCAAACCTGGAACAACTCCCAACCCTGGGATAAATCCGCACCTGGGAAACGCCGCGCCCTCGGAGCCCTGCTCAGCGGCAACCGCGTGCTCACCACCGCCGAAATGGCGGCCAATGTCACCTATATCGAGCTGGAAAGCGCCGACAGCACACGCACAATCCCCGCCAAAGTGGTCGCCATCGACTACGAAACCAACCTTGCCTTGCTCGCCCCCGACAATGGCGACACCGAAGGGTTTTTCAAAGGCCTCCAGCCTCTCACGCTCGGCGACCCCGCCAAGATCGGCGACAAGGTCGACGTCTGGCAGCTTGAGGACAACGGCATGTCTCTCGTCACCCATGCCACTATCCAGAGCGTGGATGTTCTTTCCAGCTTCGCAGCCGGCCACTTTTTCCTCACCTACAAAGCCAAAGGCTCGATGCAAAGTGCCTCTAGCAGCTTCACTCTCCCCGTCGTGCGCAACGGCAAACTGCTCGGACTTCTCTCCAGCTACAATGCCAAAGATCAGATCATCGACGTCATGGCTCCCGAGATCATTTCAGCCTTCCTCGCCGATACCAAAGACGGCACATTCACTGGCGTCCCATCACTAGGCATCGGAGTCAGTAGCACCGTGGACCCCAGCTTCCGCAAATGGCTCAAGCTCCCCGATGACGTCGGTGGCCTCTACATCACCCGTATCCGCAAAGATAGCGCAGCCGATCAAGCTGGCCTCAAAAAAGGAGATGTCATGGTTTCCATTGGCGAGCATCAGATCGGCCGTCGTGGCTACTACAGCCACCCTAGCTACGGTCGTATTTTCTGGAGTCATCTGGTGCGTGGCAACCACAAAGTCGGAGACAAAATCACCCTCACCGTGCTCAGGGAGGGAAAGGAAAAGAACATCACCGCCACCCTCGCCCGCAGCGGCAAACGGCTCGTCCCTCAGTACACCTTCGATCAAGCGCCCAACTACCTCGTCAAAGGTGGCTTTATCTTCCAAGAGCTCTCCGCCACCTACCTCAGCGCCTTTGGCAAGGATTGGCAAAGCACTGCGCCACTCAACCTGCTCGATGTGCTGTCCTCACCTGAGGATTACCAAGAAGGCCGGAACAAGCTCGTCTTTCTCAGCGCCACCATCCCCACACCAGCCACCACTGGCTACGAGCGCATCAACAACCTCATCATCAGCAAAATCAACGGCCAACCCATCGCTGATATCTCAACCCTCATCAAAGCTTTCCAACAGCCCAGCGCAGACGGACTGCACACCATCGAGTTTCTCAACGGCCAACCCAAAACCATCTACCTCGATGCCGCCGCCGCAGACACCATCGACGCCCAACTCCTCAAACGCGGCATCCCCGCACTTTCACGGGAGTAAAAGTTCAGCATCAATCTGATAACGACACAGTCGCTTTAAACCAATTCTCCTCTCGATTATCCTCAAGATCAATATGAGGGTAAGCGGCAAGAGCTCGCTTGATACCGCTGCCGAGGCCCCGATAAGGAAGGAGCTTGGTGGCGAATGATGCCAAAATCGGATTTCTCATGTTTGAGTTACCATTTTTAATATACTCAATGGTGAGATTGTTGGGCAAGTGACCAGGATTGATAATTTCGATTCGATCACAAAAAACAAACACCCGGATCGGTGCTGAGATGAAATAATCGCGGTGAATCAAAGCATTAGCGAGCTTCCCCGTGATATCGCGACTGTCGAGGTAGTTTTCAATATCAACGTCGACACCAGGGTAAGCGACGGCCTTTGTGATAAATGCAGGGAGCTTGAACTGTGGCTGCTTCGCAAAAAGCAAGGTTGCCGCCGTGTTGGGAATACCCTCTTTGGCAAGATTCATGTTCTCCAGAATTTTTTCTAAAGGCAACTCATCCACGGATGAGTCAAATTCTTTTTTGAGAAACCGATCAAAGTAATCGAGATCAATATCAGAGACCTTAGCTCCTGTGACGGGCACTTCATCACCATGAAACAAGCGAGACACCTGAAGCATACGCTGGATTTCCTCCGGGTTGATTACTCTACGCTTGTCTGAGTCAGACTTCACCGTGATGATTCCTTGATCACTCATGTATGGCTTTCTGATCCCCTTTGCGACCTCAACGACAAGCAACAGCGCCCCATCATGTTCAATAATTTCACACGTTGGATAAATGGGAGGATTGATGTTGTTGGATTAAAACTGATGTTTGCTGTCTTCGCCGCGGGCGAGGATGGATGTGAGTTCTGAAGTTTCCATAGGCATTTACATCGTTCTATTTATCCGTGATAAAAATGGATGTGATTAAAGACATCAAAAAGAAATTAGCTGTTCACATTAATATTCCAAGCAGGGAGTGGCAAAAACTTCAAACGCCCACCCATCGTTGGCCAAAGCTAATCACCAACGGCATGGTCAGCAGACTGGCAATCGTGGTGGCCAGCACCACAATCATCGCCACATCCGTGCGACCGCCGTAATGGCGGGATAAAACGATGGGAAACATCGCTGAAGGTAACGCCGCCTGCACGACGAGGACTTGCTGAAGCTCAACGGGCATCGGCACAAACTTCGCCACCAGCAAAAAAAGAACGGTCACCACTCCCAAGCGCACGACAATGCCACCGATGCCAATTTTCCAATCAAACTTCACCTTGCCCATCAGATCATAGACCACGGTTCCCACCAGCAACAAAGAAACGGGCACCGCGCAGGCCCCCAGCATAGAAAAGGACATGCTCAACACCGATGGCACCCAATGATCCAGCCCTGTCTGCAATAAGAAAATACCGATCACTACGGCAATGATCGGCCCTTTCAGCAACACCTTCGGAGATGGTGAAGCAATGCCGGAGAGCAGCATCAAACCCAAAGTCCACATCGCCAATTCTACTCCAAGATTGTGGATGAAAAGCACCGCCATGACATCGTCACTCGGGAATAAATACGCCACCAGGGGAATCGCGATATAGCCGTAGTTTTGCAAACCTCCCGCCACCGCAAAGGTGCGGCGACCACTCCCCTTTTTCAACCCAAGCAAGGGGCCAACAGCCCAAGCGATCCCAGTGGCAGCTAAGATCAGACAAAACCCAATCCCCATCGATGTCGCCACCACGCCAGCATCGCGCAAAACCTCTGCGCCCAGTAACTTATCGAGAATCAGACAGGGGAAAAACAAATGCACCGCCATCGACATGATCCCCTTATCCATCTCAGGAGTCAAGGTCCCAGTGCGCCGGAGGATCGGCCCCAGCAGGACAATCAAATACACCGGCAGTGCGGCCATAAAGACTAGAATACTTTCTTCCATACGCAGACTCTCGGCCAATGTGACATGGCGTGATCTCACGCCACGCCAACTTCTTTACGCCTTGGTATCTTTGCGATAGCCAACACGCTCATCCAGCTCCTTGAAAAGCCCATCGAGACCTTCCTCAGTATCTGCGGAAAGCGGCACAATTGTGACCTTAGGGAATCGCTGCTGGAATAACTCCAAGTTTTCATCGGCTCCTTCGAGGTCCATTTTGTTCGCCACAACAAGCCATTCAAATTTCGAGACATCCTCATCATACATCTTGATCTCCATACGGAGAGTTTCAAGATCCTCAATGGGATCACGCCCCTCACTGCCCGCCATATCGATGACAAAGAGCAACAAACGGCAGCGGGTGATGTGGCGTAAAAATTCGTGACCCAAGCCACGGTTTTCATGCGCCCCCTCGATAAGTCCGGGGATATCCGCCACCGTGCAGCGGCGATATTTCGGTAACTCCACAACACCCACCATCGGATTCAGCGTGGTGAACGGGTAATTTGCAATTTTAGGTGTGGCGTGGGAAAGCTTGCTCACCAAAGTAGATTTTCCCGCATTGGGAAAGCCAACCATGCCAGCGTCCGCAATGCGTCGCAATTCAAGGTAAAACACCCCCAGTTCAGCCTCAGTGCCCAGCGTGTGCTCTTCTGGCGATTGGTTGGTGGATGTTTTATAGTGCCAGTTTCCTTTGCCGCCCTTGCCTCCTGTGCAAAGGACAAATTCCTCACCATACTCAGTCAAGTCAGCGATCGGCTCGAGATCGACCCCTTGCCCGCTGCGCTCCATTTCCACAGCTTCCATCACCGTGGAGGCATTGCTGCGGTAAACCACTGTGCCTGGAGGCACCTTGCCGATCTTGTCACTGGAACTTTTTCCATGTTTACGGTTCCCCGCACCATGCTGACCCGGTTTGGAAATCAACTTAGGGTCATACGAATACGCCTTGAGGTTATCCACGGCGGGATCCACTCTGAGAATGACACTTCCGCCATTCCCGCCATCGCCGCCGTCCGGCCCACCTTTCGGTCTAAACTTCTCTCTTCGGAAATGAACCACTCCATTTCCACCGTCGCCTGCTGAGGCGATTATCCTGATATGATCGATAAACATGCTGACTATGCCCGTCGGGCTGAACGCTGTTCATAGCAGCAATTTGGTGGATGAAAACAGGAAATCGATAAAAAGGCTATTTTAAGCTTGGCAAATCGCCAAGCATCGTACAATTTCCCGCCCCGCCGCACAGGCTTAACCCACTTTTTACCATGCTTACTCTTAGACTCAACCGCCAAGGCACCAAGGATCGTCCTTTTTACAAGATCGTTGCCGTTGACAGCCGTAAACGCCGTGATGGCCGTTATATCGAGCAACTCGGCACCTACAACCCAATGGAAGAAGGTGTTAACTTCACCATCGACGTTGACAAAGCTGACGCCTGGATCTCCAAAGGAGCCCAACCATCCGACACCGTTCGCAGCATCATCAAAAAGGCTCGCAAAGCAGCCATGCAGGCTGAAGCCTAATCATTTTCTTGTGCGTTTTTCATGACGCGTTTGTTTCCGCGCCGACTTTTCGAAGTCGGCGCGTTTTCTATGCCCCCTTTCAAAATCGACTAAAATGAACTTCCTCTTCGATATCGGCAGCGTCATCGTTGGCGTAGACTTTCTACCGTCGCTGAAACGACTCATCCCCGATGACGCCTCAGACGTCGACTCCCGACTCGATGCCGTCATCGAACGCAAAGACGAATTTGAAGCCGGGCGCATTCATCCCGATGTCTATTTCCCATGGGCGGCCAAAACCCTAGGATTTGAAGGTGAAATGCAGACCTTCATGAAGGCGTGGACCGATATCTTCAGCCCAAATCAAGCGATGTGGGACAGCATCACATCCCTGCATGCCGAGGGACACCGCCTCATCCTCTTCTCTAATATTCAAAGCGCCCACATTGAATACCTCCGAGGGCATTATCCGATTTTTAAAAAGTTTTCAGGTGGCATTTTCTCCTACCAAACCGGCCACATCAAACCCGAAGCTGAGATCTATCAAATCGCCATTGAACAATACGATCTCACCCCGGAAACCACCGCTTACATCGATGACCTGCCTGCCAACATCGCAGGAGGAAAAAAAGCCGGCTTTATCTGCCACACTTACAGGGACGACAGACATGAGGATTTTCTCACCTGGCTCGCCAGCCTATAGAACCGCCAGCTCCGCGCTAGCCGAATAAAGTAGGACAAGTTTGTAACTTGTCGACAGGCTTAGGAAGTATCAACTCCTCCGCTCCACACTACTCTCTTGCTAGTTCGCTAAATTCATAGCAAACTACCGCCATGCCAGAGGAAAGCATCATATTGGATATCGAAGCTTTGGAGGCTGCCATTAAGGCAAAGAATACCAGCACCTTTCTAGAGCATGCCGAAGAACTGCACTACGCAGACCTCGCTGCGATTTTCGAGAACCTCGACGATGAAGAACGGTCATTTTTCACCGCCCACATTAAATTAGAGCAATTCCCCGATATCCTGGCTGAACTCCCCGACACCCTGATCGAGGAAACCCTAGAGCGCTTCGACACCACAGCTCAACAAAAAATCCTGAGTCAACTGCTCGACGACGACCGGGCTGACATCCTTCAAGACGTCAGCGCCGAAGCCAGACAACGCTACCTCGCCCTCCTCCAACCAGAGGAGATGGAGGCCACCCGTAGCCTGATGCGCTACGATGAAGACACCGCCGGTGGCCGCATGACCACCAACGTTGCCCGAATCACCTCAGACATGTCGGTGAAAGAGGTCTTGGATATTCTCCGCAAAGATCAGAACTCCACCGAGTCCCTTGCCCGCATTTATGTCGTGGCGGACGATGACCGACTCATCGGCAAAGTGCGCCTGCGCCATCTCGCCTTTAGCAAATGGGACACCCCTGTGGAAGAACTCGTGCAAGAGGTAGATATCACCATCCTCGCCACCGCCGATCAGGAGGAAGCCGCTCTGATATTCTCAAAATACGACATGACGGTTCTCCCCGTCGTGGACGAATACGGTCGGCTTCTCGGTATCATCACCCACGATGACATCCTGGAGATTTTAGAAGAAGAATCCACCGAAGACATCGAAAAAATGTCAGGTATTGCAGGCGAGCAATCTGAGGAAACCTACCTCAACACGCCCGTCCTCACCCACTTCAAACGGCGCTTCCCATGGCTCTTCGGCCTTGCCCTATTGGCGATTTCATCTGGATACGTCATGCTCAGGTTCGAAGACGTGCTCAGCAGTATTTTCCTTTTAGCCCTCTACCTTCCCATGGTCGTAGCGGCGGGCGGAAATACAGGCGGCCAAGCAGCCACCATGGTCATCCGCGCGATGTCACTCGGTGAGCTCGAGCAAGGCTCCGCCCTCAAGGTAATCCTCAAAGAACTCAGATTGGGAGCCATGCTAGGAGTCATCATGGGGATCAGCATCGCGGCGGTCACCCTACTCATCCTGCCACTGTTTAATCCTGAAATCCCACCCACAGTCACCCTCCCTTATTTCGCCTTAGCGGTTTCACTGTCCCTCGCCATTCAAATTACGATATCCACTCTTTCCGGCGCCATTCTGCCCATGGGCGCGCGCGCCATCAAACTCGACCCCGCCGTGGTCGCCGCCCCCGCCATCACCACCTTAGTCGATATCTTTGGCATGGTCATTTATTTCACCGCGGCTCAGTCTATACTCAATCTGTAGGACCGATGATACTCCACTGACCCGCCTTGATAGGATGACTGAATTTCGTAAAACACGGACCCCAACCTCGGATCAGGCGCAATGTTTTTAAAGTGGGAGCCGTCATAAACTGATACGATCGATAAAGTAGGTTATTGGTCCTTGGCTCCCATGTTGATTTCACAGTCGGGAAGCTTGACTTGGAGAGCTTTCACACCTACAGGCGTCACCTTGCTATTCCACAGATAAAGTGACTGAGCTGAGGCAGTGCCGCTAAGGGTCACGGAAATAAATAGAGTGCCTTAGATTCGCAGAGATTTTCTCTCATCAGCATCCTTAAAGTCAGCGCGCATCCCCGCCGTGCTGATGGACAACCTGCCATCACTCTGGGAAACCCAAGTCAACACACCGGGATACTTCGCTTGAAGCTTGCTCACCTCCGCAGAGTGCGCCGCATGAACTTCGGCCGCATCTTTCTCCGCATCAGCCTCCGACTTCGGCTCACTTCCCCCCAGATTGGCTCTTTGGAGAATCCGTTGAAGATCTTTTGACACCACCGATCAGCCCCAGTGCGGACTTCACCTCAGCAGGGACCTCCAAACTCGCCAGTGGGGTCTCGCGCGGAGCCCCGATTTTCACCCACCACTCGATCACCTCGGTCTCAGCCTCCGTCAGCTGGGGTTTATCTTCGGGCGGCATCCGGTATTCATCATCCATCGGCAAACGGATAAATTCCACCATCAGACTCTTCGCCACATCCCCGGGCACCAGGCTAGGCCCCTCATCACCACCTTTGAGCATGGCCTCATAAGTGTCTAGGCGCAGCTTCCCTTTCTTTTTCTTCGGGCCATGGCACTTGTAACACCTCTCTTCGAGAATAGGAACGATCAGATCTTCATAAACCATCCGTTGCCCGAGCTGGTCGTCGCCCGCATGGACATGAACGCCTCTTTTTCGCCCTTCCGCATCCTCATCCTTATTCCAAGGGGCCTCATCCAAAGGATCACCATGGGTAATCACACCGCCGTAGTGCCCAGCGGCAAACATCAGGGCCGTGCTTACGATCAAAAGCGTCCAGTAGGAGCTTTGCCCACGACCCGTTTCGTTGAAGCGCAACTTGAAAAACAATGTCCAGATCAAGCAGACTGTAAAAATCACACCGCTGTAGAGGTGGGAATCAATGGCATCCTCCGGGTAGGTATTGGAGCGCATCAATATATAGCCAAACACCACCGCCAGCACCGAGGTCAAAGTGGCCATCGCCAGCGGCATCGAGGCATGAGATTTCCGCTCCTGAAATTTGGCCAATGCCTCCATCATCACCACAATCACCAACATCCCAATCGGCAGGTGTAAAAACAAAGGGTGAAACTTCCCTACAAAAATCAACGTCTGCGCTGGGTTTTCCCACGATTGCTTAAACACAAGCATCAAAAGCAGCAGCACACTGACCACCGAGCAGCCGATAATCCATTGCTTCATCTTTCGCCAACCAAAATAACGTCTTTTACTTTCTCCTACTTTCATATCAATGACCGTCTTCGAACATGACTTCGCTACAATACACAGCAACCCAAGCCCCTCTTTCAAGCGGTAATTCAAATTTCTGCCAAGCCCCCTCTGATCCATCGATTATCTTCTTGTCCAGACTCGATCCTCCCGCCAATGATAGGGCATGACTCCGCAGCTCGAAGACCTTTTCGCCTTTCTCCGTTTCCCCAGCATCTCTACCGACTCCACCCACAGTGGCGATGTCCGCGCCTGTGCCGACTGGCTGATTCAAAAGCTCAACAGCATGGACCTCACCACAGAGCTCCACCAAACCCCGGGACACCCGATTGTTATCGCCCGCAACGAGCACCAGCCCGATAAAAAAACGCTCCTCATCTACGGCCACTACGATGTCCAACCCGTCGACCCCATCGAGCTCTGGGACACCGATCCCTTTGAACCCGTCATCAAAGACGGCCGGGTCTGGGGCCGTGGCTCTACCGATAACAAAGGCCAGATGCTCGCCCACATCTTAGGTGTCGAAGAAACCCTGCAAGCTGACGGAGAACTCCCCGTCAACCTAATCTTCCTCTTCGAAGGTGAAGAAGAAATCGGCAGCCCCAACCTCGTCCCCTTTATCCAAGAACACAAAGACCAGCTCGCCTGTGATGCCATCGCCGTCTCAGACACCGGCATGGTCGCCAAGGGCGTGCCCACCATGGGCTACGGACTGCGCGGCATCGCCTGCTGCGAAGTCACCGTCAAAGGCCCAAGCGGCGATCTCCACTCCGGCGTTTACGGTGGTGCCGTAGCGAACCCCGCCACCGCCGTGGCCCAGCTCGTCGCCTCCCTCCACGATGCTGATGGCAAGGTCGCCATTGAAGGATTTTACGATGACGTCCGCCCACTCGAACAATGGGAACGCGAAATGTGGGCCAAAGTCCCCGGCGTCAGCGATGCCGATACCCTCGCCATCACGGGCTCCCCAGAAACCTTCGGCGAGCCCGGCTACAGCTCCGCCGAAAGACTCTGGGCACGCCCCACCGCTGAGGTCAACGGCATCGGTGGAGGCTATCAAGGAGAAGGATCCAAAACCGTCATCCCCGCCGAAGCCATGGCCAAGTTCTCCTTCCGCCTCGTCCCCGACCAAGACCCCGCCGACATCATGGAAAAAGTCCAGACCCACCTCCAAAAACACGCACCAGCCGGAGTGACGGTGGAAGTGGAAGTCGGCCACGATGGCAAACCCTTTTTTGCCGATCCCAACTCCGCCAATGGCAAAGCCGGACAAGCAGCTCTCAAAGAAGCCTTTGGTGCTGACCCCGTGCTCATCCGCGAAGGCGGCTCGATCCCCATCATCCAGGACATGAAAGAAATCCTCGGCGTCGAGTCACTCATGCTAGGTCTCGCCCTCCCCGATTGCCAAATCCACGCCCCCAACGAAAACTACTGGATCGAAAACTTCGAAGGAGGAATTCGCCTGAACCAAGCCCTACTCAAAGAACTGGCCAAGTAATACCAATGAACATCGGCTTGAGTCCTAAGCCCGTCGCCCCCCTCAGATCCCGCCAGAAGTGCCCCAACCTCAACCTTGCTCAACACCACCGA
>CAYNNY010000020.1:0-27919 GCA_964398555.1 uncultured Verrucomicrobiales bacterium | reverse complement strand
TGCTCTTCATCTGCATGCGCGCCAGCTTGTAGGGCTAGCAACGCCGCTGCGCCCGTGGCCAGCATTCGCCGATTAACTCTTCCGAGTTTGCGTAGTGAGGACTTCGTTTCTGGGTTTATGCTTGTTTGCTTTGTCATGGTATTATTTGGTTTTTGTTTTGTTGTTCTGTCTGGGATACCAAATAGATCTTCAGTTTCGGTATTCCACAGGAGAGGGGCTAATAAAATAGGGGAGCCTCCGGCAACCTGCTTTCCGTCAAAAGTGCAGGAGAAATTTTCATTTTCACCATACCACCGCCCGTTTATCGAAAATCACACAGGTCATTGAGAAAAATTTAAGGGCTTAGCACATCTCACTAGGTATTTATCATTCCGTTTGTCATTCCCAATCCCGATTCCAATCCCGATTCCGATTCCCCCTTGCTATTCCCCAACCCTCTGCAACCGTAGCACCATGATCAAGAACGCTTTCGCTATCACCCTAACACTTCTAACTGTGATCATTCCGGCACTGGCTGAGAATTACCGCCCCAGCCGAGAAACGCCCCCCATGGTCACCCGCGAATTCCGCGCCGCTTGGGTCGCCAGTGTGTATAATATCGACTGGCCGAGCCGCAAAGGCCTTTCAGCCGCCACCCAGCAGAGCGAAATGCGCGCCCTACTCGATCAAGCAGCCCTACTCAAACTCAATGCCATCCTGTTTCAAGTCCGCCCAAATGGTGACGCGCTCTACCAATCCAACATCGAGCCCTGGAGCCACTGGCTGACGGGCACCATGGGCAAATCCCCAGGCTACGATCCCCTCGCCTACTGCATTTCCCAGGCCCACGCACGAGGAATCGAAGTCCACGCCTGGTTCAACCCCTTCCGCGCCATGCCCAGCGAGGGCATTTCTGCGGCGCGGAACCACATCACCCGCACCCACCCGTCCGTGGTGCGAAAATTCAAAACCTACAAGTGGATGGACCCAGCCAAAAGCTTCACCCGCAGCCGGGCGCTCGCCGTCATCGCCGATGTCACCCGCCGCTACGACATCGACGGCATCCATATCGACGACTACTTCTACCCCTACCCAGATCTCGATAATAACGACAACCCCAAACGGCAATTTCCCGATGGTAAAAAACCCTCCCAACGCCGCTCCTACGTCGATGGATTTGTCAGTAACATGTATAGCACGGTAAAAAAAACCAAACCCTGGGTGCGGGTCGGCATCAGCCCGTTTGGCATCTGGAAGCCCGGCGTCCCAGCTGGGACCACCGCCTCCATCAACGCCTACGAACACCTCGCTGCCGACTCCAGAAAATGGCTGCAAAAAGGCTGGTGCGACTACATGAGCCCTCAACTCTACTGGCGGATTTCCAGCCCACAGAGCTACACCAAACTTCTCAGCTGGTGGCGAGCCCAGGGAACTCGCCCGGTCTGGCCCGGCATCGCCACCGCTCGTATCAAAAGCACGGAAGACCCCGGACGCCCCGCCTCTGAGATCACCAATCAGGTCAACCTCTCCCGCACCATCGGCCGCAACTACGCAGGCCACGTCCACTGGAGCATGAAATCCCTACGCCAGAACCGGGGCGGCATCGCATCGTCTCTCAGCAAAACCACCTACGCCTACCCCGCACTGGTTCCTCCCATGCCGTGGCTCAGCCAGAAACAGCCAAATACACCGACCTTACATGCTCAAGGAAAGGGGAAATCCACCACCGCCCGGTGGACACCGGTTCGCGGAGCAGCCAAATACGCCGTGCAAGCCCGCTACGGAAAAAGCTGGTTCACGGTGAAAATCGTCCCCGCCGCCAGCACCTCAATCGCCTTAAATGGCAGCCCCAATGCCATCGCCGTGAGTTCCGTAGATCGCTACGGCACCACCAGCAAACCCAGTGTCGTGGGTCGGTAAATCAAAAAAGACGACGCGCTAATTCAGCAGACTTAGCGAGCACTGCCGCCGCCTTCACCTTTGGAGATGGGCGGGATACTCGCGCATCATATAAAACACGCAGCGTCTTCGCCTGCTTCACTCGACTCACCAATGCCTGCCGAGCATTCCCCTGATCCGCCCAGAAGCTTTCTATAACGCCCGAGAGCAAAAAAAAAAGCAACCTAACCAGGCCACCTTCATTTTCGCCACTCTCTTTTCATTCTATTTGATTCTCTATGTTTTCCTCGGACTCGCTTGAATCGTCTACCTCGATAGCGATCTCAGGTTGAGACATTTCAGGCATTTTAGACAGGGCATCATCCTCAATCCTCCGCCGCTGCAAGGCCAGCTCTGCAGCGAGCTCCGCCCCATACAAAAAGACCTGCATGGCAAAGTAAATCCAAAACAAAACCAAAACCAAAGTCACCGCGCTGCCGTAAAAACTACCGATGTCAGAGTGCTGAAGGAACTTAGCCAACCCAATCTTCAAACCAACTAACAACAAAGCACTGACACCACCTCCAATCAATGCTTCCTTGAACTTAGGAGGCCGCGCGGGCAGCCAACGCATGGCCACAGCGGCCAGTAGCGTCATGGCAAAAAAGGACAACAATGGAGAAACAGCCGTGGCCACTCGCAATAAAAAGGGCGAGTCCTGCAACGAATTGACAATCACCCCCATCAAGGTCTCAAAAATCACGGCACTGGCAATGAAGACGCCTAAAACCAAAAGCATCACCACAGCTGCCAAGCGACCGATCAATCCGGCCAAAGCCGCTTTTTTTCCTTTCCTTCTCGGCACCCCAAACACCTTACCCAGCGACTTCCGAAGCTCCGCAATCACCTTCGTGGCCGAAAAAAACAAAAAAAGCATACCAATCACGGGAGAGGCACTTGATCCCGTCAAGCTGAGATCCGACTTGAGGATCTGGGCGAAATAGCCGCCAACCTTTGAGCCCGCCACACGATCCGTCTCCGAGAGCAAAATCTGAGTGGCCGTCTTTTCGTCCACGATCAGAGAGGCAATGAAAATCCCGATAATCAAAATAGGAACTAAAGAGATCAACGAATAAAAGGCCAAAGCCGCCGCCTCATCCGCATGTTTGTGCCGCCACCACATCTTAGCCGACCTATAAAGGTGACCATACCAAAGACACAATGTATTCCATAATTTCATACCTTCTGAAACTCAACCATACACGGTCTCCCACAGATGGCTAGTTTTCTTAAAAACCTGAAATAATGAGCTGATCATTTGCGTAACTATCCATCTGACCGCCATAGGTTCGCGATTCTAAATTTGACTTTTCCCTTTGCCAAAGAAAAAATAGACAAGCCACCATTTCACCCTCGAGGTAAAACCACCCAAACTATTAGAGCCTAACCAATAAAACGAACATGAACATCTCTCACTACTTCCCCACCCTTCTCCTCACTCTTATCCTCCTGCTTCCTGTCGCCAATCTTGCGGCAGCTCCCAACAAGATACCATCTGTTGAGAAAAAAGACTCCATCTGTTTTGCCATGTACACCGTGCAGAACAACACCCTCAAATTGACGGCGCAGCTCTACCCATTGGAAAAGGGCGACAGCCGCGCCATCCAGCTTGAAATCAAAAGCGCCGGAAAATGGAAAACAGTAAGTGAAACCAAAGTGAGAGAGGACAAATACACCTCCCCAGCCAATGCCAGAGCTTGGAACGCACTCTTCCGGGTTGAAAAGTGGGATCATTCCCGCAGTTGGGAATACCGCGTCAGCGCTCTGGATGGAAAAGCCACCTACACCGGCATCATCCGCAAGGATCCGAAAGATAAAAACGAAATCGTTGTCGCCGCCTTCACCGGAAACTCAAACCGGGACCGCCGCATGAAGCCGGATATGATTCGTAACATCAAGGCGCACGACCCCGACCTCTTGTTTTTCTCCGGCGACCAGTCCTACGACCACAAAACACACCTTGCAGCGTGGTTACTCTTCGGTCGGCAGTTCGGTGAGATCATCAAGGACCGCCCTACCATTTGTATTCCGGACGACCACGATGTCGGACAGGGAAACCTCTGGGGTGAGGAGGGCGTTCACGCCAAGCTCTCAGGTGCCTCGGACGGTGGTTATAGAATGTCTCCTCAATACGTCAACGAAGTTCAGTTTGCCCAGACCTCCAACCTACCCGATCCCTACGACCCCACTCCCGTCAAACGCGGCATCGGCGTTTACTACACGGCGCTCAATATTGGTGGCATTGACTTCGCCATTATTGAAGACCGCAAATTCAAAACCGGCCCTGCAGGCATCATCCCAAAAATGGGTCCACGACCGGATCATATCAACAATCCCAAGTACCAACGAAAAGCCGTGGATGTGCCAGAAGCCAAACTTCTCGGTGAACGACAGCTCAAGTTTCTTGAGGACTGGGCCACCCAGTGGGATGGTGTGGAAATGAAATCCGTGCTCTCACAAACCATTTTTGCCGGTGGTGCGCACATCCACCATGGGAAACGCCTCCTTGCCGATCTCGATTCTAACGGATGGCCGCAAACGGGCCGTAACAAAGCACTCCGGGTCATTCGGAAGGCGGACGCTTTCATGCTTGCCGGTGACCAGCACCTCGCCACCGTCATCCATCATGGCATCGACGACTGGCGTGATGCCGGATACTCATTCTGCGTTCCCTCCATCGTGAATTACTATCCTCGTAAGTGGCTACCCTTAGAAAAAGGCAAAAAATCCATCTCCGATGCCCTAGAGCACACAGGAGATTATTTCGATGGATTTGGTAATAAAGTCACCATACACGCCTACGCCAATCCCGGAAAAGGGATGGATGGGCTGGAGGGACACGACAAACGAGTCAGCAGCGGAGCCGCCGGCCATGGCATCGTTCGATTTAATAAAAAATCCCGCACTATCACCATGGAATGCTGGCCACGCTTCGTCGATGTCACGAACCCGAAAGCCAAGCAGTTCCCCGGCTGGCCAGTCACCATCCAGGTGAAAAAGAACAAGAAATAGACAAACCACCAAACATCTTCCATCATCTCGGACTCGCTGGACTCGCACCCATCCTGCGCCGCAGGAAGTAGTCAAAAATTCATCATTGTTTGTGTTTAAAGCTGTAAGTGGCATCGAAGCCCTTTTGATGAGTTTGTCATGGGTGAGGCCACCTTCACCCTGCAACGCACCATTCGTGTTAAAGCCTCTATCACCACATCAGTCCCGCGCAAAAAAGATAGCCAGCGTCAGCACCACCCCAATCCCCCATAACCAAGCGGACCCCGGCACCACATACGGATAGAACATCAAGCCAAATCCCAGCGCTTTCGGCTGCCAGAGATCTTTCAACTTACCGTAGCCGACGTAGATCATGCCGATGCTGCCAAAGATGACCCAGGCGACCATGGTGTTAGGTTCGAACATAAAAATCAAATATTAGCGTTTAAAAATCACCTCTCCCCAGCGTGCGGGGATGTGCACATTCACCACACCCTGAGGACTCCACACCCAGTTATCCTCGGGGTGCTCTTGCTCTTCAGGCCAGGAAGGTTACATCCAAGAATCGGCACCCCTCCCTCACTGTAAGGAACGGGAAGGCTGAGTTCCCAGATCGTGCCTAGAGCATTCATTTCAAACTCATAGTAGTTTTTTGAATCGCCATCAGGATCGATAAAGATCTCGAAGTCGTTATCGTGAAACATCACTTCGTTCTGCTTGGTGATGGTTCCCCAAACTTGCGGCTCTTCCATCTCTGCCGCAATGTAGAAATAGGTCTCGTCCCACGCCATTTTCACCCGCGTGCGGAAACGTGGTTTCATTGCTGGATCTCCCGTGATCTCCGTAAAATCATCCGTCCATGGCAAAGAATCCCAAATAGGATCAGACATAAACCCATCCAGCTCGATCGGCTGCGCGACTCGTTGACAGTCATATTTTTTAGGTGCTATCATAATTCCGTCCCCATGGGATACATAATCTCGGCACTGACTTGATCTATTTTTGCCAGCATTTCGTCAGATAATGTCAAACCGGCAGCCGCGAAAATAGGATCGAGCTGATCTTCATGGGAAGCCCCCACAATCGTCGATGCCACATAGTCGTGTTGCTTGCTCCACGCCGTAGCCATCGTCACCACATCCATATCCGCCTCCTTGGCGATCTCGATCATCCGCGCCGTGGTCTGCAGGCTCTTCTCGTTGACAAATCGCTCAGCCATCGCCCGCTGACGTCGTTCACCTTGACTCAAATAATAGCTGAATCGTGCCCCCTCCGGCGTTTTTCCATCGTTGTATTTTCCTGAAAGCACACCGCCCGCCAATGGGCTGTAAGGTAACAGACTCACCTTCTCACGTCGGCAAACCTCCGCGACTTCATCTTCAAACCGCCGATGCAGAATGGAAAAATTATTCTGAATGGTATCATACCGAGCCAGCCCATTCGCCTCACTGCTCCAGAGCGACTTCATCAGTCCATAGCTATCTTCATTACTACACCCGATGGTGCGCACCTTGCCCTCGCGCACCAGCTCATCGAGCGTTTCCAGCGTATCCTCAGGCCGCATCCCGTGATCCGGCCAGTGCACCTGGTAGAGATCCAGATAATCCGTCTGCAACCGGCGCAAACTCCCCTCCACGGCCTGGCGGATATGAATGCGGTCCAACGCCGCCTTACCCCCACGCACCGGAGGATTAAACCAACCGTGCGCGGCTCCGGCCACCTTGCTGGCGATGATCATACTGCTGCGGTCCCGCGTTTTCATCCATTCCCCGAGCCACTCCTCGGTGAGGCCCGCCAATTCCTTTTTCGGAGGAACCGGATACACCTCAGCCGTATCAAAAAAATCAATTCCCGCCTCAGCCGCCTTATCAAGGATCCGGAAACTCATCGCTTTATCACACTGCGTGCCAAAAGTCATCGTGCCCATACATATCTCGCTGACCACAATGCCACTTCCTCCAAGTCGGTTCTGCTTCATGAACCTATCATGCTCGATCAACGGGACTTGGCAAGCAATCTCGTTCCTGATAGTTCATTACGGCATGGACGCCCTACTACCCAACCTCTTCACACTCCTCATGCTGATCATGCTCCAAGCCGTGCTCGGCTTTGATAACCTGCTCTACATCTCTCTGGAATCAAAACGCGCCCCTCTGGAAAAACAACGCATGGTCCGCATCTGGGGCATCGGCCTCGCGGTGCTACTGCGCATCGTCCTTCTCTTTGTCCTCTTGAAAATGATGAGTTCATTCCAATCCGCCTGGTTCAGCATCGACAACAACATCCTGCACGTGGAAATGAACTTTACCGCCGCCATCACCCTCTTTGGCGGAGCATTCATTATCTACACCGCCATCAAGGAAATCACCCACATGGTGACTCTGGATGACTCTCATGAAGACACCAAAAACAAAGCCTCCGTGGCCAAAACCATCGCTCTCATTGTGATGATGAACGTTATTTTCTCCTTCGACTCCATCCTCAGCGCCATGGCCATCACCAAAGTCACCTGGATCATGGTCACCGCCATCATCATCAGCGGCGGCATGATGATCGCGCTGGCCGATACCGTATCCAGCTTCCTTCAGAAAAACCGGCTCTACGAAGTCCTCGGACTCTTCATCCTCTTCATAGTAGGCATCCTGCTCCTCTCCGAAGGAGGCGAACTCGCCCACCTCAGCTTCTGGGGCCACCCAGTCGAACACATGAGCAAAGGCACCTTCTACTTCGTCATCGCCACCTTAGTCCTCGTAGATGTCGTCCAGGGCCGCTATCAGAAAAAGCTGCTGAGCCAGAGAAAAAAAGCCACCGAAACCTTAGCGTAGGAAAAAGGAGTAAAACTTCATATAGAAGCCGTGGCGTGTAGCTCAGGCGGACGACCGAGACCGCGCCTGTCTTTTTTTGGCTTGCCGATTAATAAACGGGCGTTAGGTTGCCATTCTATGCGTTTTGGAATTATCTGGTCGTGCCTTGTGCTGCAAGGGTTCGCCGTCGATTCTACCGATCAGATAGAAGCGCCTCTAAGCAATGCCACGGACGCTCCCCAATCAAAAAAAGCCACAGCAGACTACGGCCCCGCCTTTGAACGCTTAATTCAATTAGGCTTACCTGATACAAAGGGGGCAACCTATGTAAAGCTCTACCTACACGGAAAAAGAGCACAAGAGCTGGAGACGAAAGGGCAACTACAGAGAGAAAGCTTGGGTGCCCCACTCAAAATCAAAGGCAATGCCTGGTTGCTTCCCAGCACCAAAGAAACCGAAGCGGCAACTCAAAAGGGACTATCCACTTTTATCTATCGAACTTTCGAGAAATTACGTGTGAAAAAAAAAGCCCCCCGAGGCGGCTTGGCCAGGTTATTGCTAGGAAAACAAAAAACATCCAAGGGAGATGGCGATGCCGTATTGGGTGAGTGGAATGAAGTGGATATCTCAATCGATGTGCAAAAAATTCTAAGCAAAATCGAGAAGAAAAGCAAAGACGGTAAATTTTTTGAAGCCAGTAGATGGAGTTACGACCACAGCAACGCTCAATGGTGCGCACGGGTCTTAGTCACAGCATGTCAAATCTATCGCGCAGGCCATCACGATGAAGCTAACCATATCGCAGATCGGATCTTCAGCTTGGCACCCGAGCCCATCGTTGTGATCGATCAAGTAGTCAATCATCTGGCTAACACCGAATATCAATTATTAGCGGACACCTTTTTAAAAGAAAAAGACTGGGAAGCCTATCAAACAGGCACAAAGCAATTGGTTGACCGCTTCAGCAGGGGCTGGAAATCACGCGAAGGCGCTGAACTTTTACTCATTCACCTCGATAACCGACTAAAGGGAGTGAAGCCTCAGTTAAAGTCATTGAAGGGAGTGACGATCAAACCCGAAGCTCTCAAAATCATGAATGGTTGGTTGAGTCAGACTGATCCCATTGTTGTCAACCCACCGCAGTGCTGGCTGTTGGGAATGGATCTTGCCCCAGCCAACACGTATTCCTATGATGGCAGCCTAACCAGTGAAAATTCTCCGCAGTGGATGAACACATTAGGAGGCCTAGGGATGGACGGCTTTATTGCCCTGACGGCAGCGGCAGCCGATGACTCATTGATCGCCACGACCATCAGCTTGGGCATGCCGAACTACTACCGCAGTCAAAGAAACTACTACGGCAATGAAAAAATCTCCCCAGCCCAGTCCCAGTATGCGGCGATGACGCGGCCCTGCTCCCGTGGCGAAATCGCCCGTAAACTAATTCTCAAAACCTTACCCGATTCCGAAAATGAACTTTCAACATTACCCTCAGCTGAGCTGCAAAGTGTAGCTTACCAGTGGTGGCTGAAACATCGATCCGACTCCCCATCAGCGCTCGCGAAACACTTTTTGGAAACTGGAAACTCTGGCCAGCAGAGGATCGCTGTGATGGCACTGATCAAATCCAACACCGACATCGATGCCCAAATCCTGGAAACCCACATCCTTGGATCTGAAAATATCTCTCAGCAGCATTCCACCGTGGAAATGTATTTGAAAGCCCGACGTAGCAAGGCGAAGTCGTTTTTTGCCGCCTACTCGAAAGCTCTCAAAGACGAAGTCGGAGAGGTCGCTGATGACGATTATAAAAACTGGCAAATTAAACAAGCTGGCGGAGTGGACAAATACCTGAAAAAGTTTGAAATCTACGTCAATGACGTTTCGGTGGAGAAAATCATCTCCGACATCCGATCTGGGAAACTGAAAGCGAAAGAAGGAATGGAGATGTTTACCTCCGTCATGGATGCGGGGACATTCAGCAAACATCTTCCAGCATTAGTCTCGATCGCCCGAAAGCAAAAGGATCAGAAAGAATTATTGGCTTTATTTCAGGCTATTTATACTCTGAGTTATAAGGAAGAGCGACATTTCAGTAATCAGAATAAAGAAAAAGAGTATTACGCATCGCTGCCAACTTTGTTCGAAAAATCAAAGAGCGATTGGGCGAGTTTAATGGCTCAAGACGTGCCGCTCATAGAAAATGATTCTTTTCAGAATGCATCATCTCAAGCAGATATGGTCGCTTGGGTGATTGAGATTATTTACTTCCCTGAAAACCAGGGCACCATACAGCAACTACAGCAAATCGTCGAGAGTGGGGACGTCTGGCCGATCCTTGTGGATCATGTGAATTGTGTTTTGAAAGATGGATTTGATGCCGAGTTTCCCCATTCCGATAATGTTCCAGATCTCGCGCGAAAAAAAATCCGCAAAGAGATATCGCCTTTAAAGCCACAGAAAATTGGCGAGTATTACGAAAAGTTAGGATTGGATGAAAAGCTTGCCTGGCCTGAAATCCTAGATGGATTCGGTGACAAGGTGCCGGACGGGGTTGATGGAATGAGAAAAATGATTATGCAAATCAATTGGTCGGACGTCCCGAATATTGACGCCTCGATAAAGCAGAAATTATCAGAACTGGCGAAGTATCAAATACTCGATCAGAAACTCGCGGAGTCTATTTTGAATTTGATGTTTGAGCATGCAGATGAAACGGTTTCCTTTGCCATCATGATTAGCTCTGACGAGAGGCGTCAATTAGTAATGAACGTTTGGGGTGGCCCGAGCTGGACCAATACAAAGAAGTATTTATTGAAGTCAGCATTGGAAGTGATGGAAAATGGCCAAGTAAAAAAATGCGCCGGTGTCACCCTGATGACTGCCGCTGATGTTGAGGACGTTGCCATGCGGACATCCTCGGAAAAAGATAAAGAAAAATCCAAGCAGGTTCTTTCCAAGATCGTTAAGGAAATGCTCACTGCCATTGACGATAAAAGTAGCCCCAACCTACTCTTTTTCTCTGAAACGGAAGAGAACATCAAAAAAACAAAAGATGCAGAGGCTAAAAAAGCGGAAGATGACGAAGACTTACTTCCGGAATGATCAATAACAATTACCCAACAACCCAATACCAAACTTATGAGTGAAACCAATCAACCAGCCCAAGAGTGGGATAAAATCCAGGAATCCGTGGCCGAAATCCGCCGCCAGACGGCCCGCGTCATCGTTGGCCAAGAGGCTGTTGTCGAAGAAATGCTCGTCTCCTTGCTGTGTAAAGGTCACTGCCTGCTGACGGGTGTGCCGGGATTGGCCAAGACTTTGTTGGTGTCCACACTGGGGCAGATCCTAGGGCTGAAATTTAACCGAATCCAGTTCACTCCGGACCTGATGCCTACGGACATTGTGGGATCTGAAATCCTCCAAACAGGTGGCGCTTCCGGCCGTGAATTTGAATACGTACATGGCCCCATTTTTGCCAACCTCATCCTCGCTGACGAAATCAACCGTACACCTCCCAAAACCCAAGCCGCACTACTCGAAGCGATGCAGGAAAAGCAGGTCACCGTCGCCGGAAAAACCCGCAAGCTCGAAGAGCCATTTATCGTGTTTGCCACGCAAAACCCGATCGAACACGAAGGCACATACCCACTTCCGGAAGCCCAGCTCGATCGCTTTTTTTTCAATATCATGATCGATTACCCAACGATCGAAGAAGAGGAGGAAATCATTCATCGCACCACCGGACGGTCAGTGGATCAAGCCGAAACCATTCTCGATGCCGCTGGCGTGATGGCATTGCAAGACGCCACCCACGATGTGCCGCTGCCAGATAATGTTGTAAAATACATTCTCAAAATCGTACACAGCTCCCGCCCCAAAACCGAGGCCGCCAGTGATTTTGTCAACAACTACGTCGATTACGGCGCTGGCCCACGTGCTTCCCAGTGTCTCGCCCGCGCCTCCCGCGCCCTTGCCCTGCTTCGTGGCCGCAGCACCGCCTCGGTCGAAGAAGTCAGAGACGTCGCCAAACCCATCCTCCGCCACCGCATCATCCCCAACTACAACGCAACCGGTGAAGGGATTACGGTAGAAGATATTATTAAGGAACTTTTGAAGTAATTCCGTGGAGACTCAATACAAATACATCCGACCGGAAGATATCCGTCGATTGAGCCATTATGAATTTGGCGTCAAAGCGATGGTGGAAGGGTATCTTTCCGGGCGGCATCGGTCGCGTGACCGTGGTGCCTCGATTGAATTTAAGGAATACCGGCAGTATGCGCCGGGCGACGACCTTTCATTGATCGACTGGCGGGTATTTGCCCGCACCGACCGCCATTATCTCAAAACATTTGAACAGGAAACCAACATGGAGTGCCACCTGTTTCTTGATAGTTCGGCATCGATGGGGTTTCAGGATGAGGGGGCGATCACCAAGCTTGAGTATGCTTCCTTTTTTGCCGCTTGTCTGGCATGGTTAGTGATTTCGAAAAACGACCGGGTATCGCTGCAAATGTTTGACGATAAAATTCGTGAGTTTTTCGAGCCGGGCTCAACGCGCCGCCACTTGCACCAAATCCTCACCGCTCTGGAACACAACCAACCCGGCAATCGAACATCCATTTCCGAAGCCTTGCATCGTGCCCAGCCCTTGATCAAACGCAAAGGCACCCTGGTGATTCTCTCCGATTTCTTTGACGAACCCGAAGCCCTTTTCAAAGCCCTGAATCCATACCTGCACCGTGGCTTCCGCGTCCACCTCTTTCACATCCTTGATCCAGCGGAACTCAACCTCCCCGACCAGGGACTCTCTCGCTTTGTCGATATGGAAACCAACGACCGACTCATCGTGCACACCCAAACGATGCGTGATGCATGGAAACAAGAAATGCGCCGCCACACCCAAACGCTCCGCCGACTCGCCGCAGGCCGCCAAGTCGATTACGCCCTCACCACCACCACCGACAACTGGTTCAAACTCTTCGACCGGTTAGCCTGATTCGCGGTTAAAAAAAACTCAAAAAAATGCAATTTTTCCTAGCAAACCCAGCATGGCTTTGGCTGCTTTCATTAGCAGTTATACCGCTGCTTGTGCATTTGTTTGCGAGGAGCAACCCACCGAAGTACGCTTTTTCCAATACCGAGTTCCTGCGCCGGATCATCAAAAAGACGGCGCGGATGCGGAAGCCACAAGACTGGTTGCTCCTGTTACTCCGCACTCTGGCGGTGCTGGCGTTGTTATTTATTTTCCTCCAGCCACTGCTCACCAGCGACTCGCCAACTCAGGGGGGAAAAAAGACAAGCATCTACCTCATCGACCGATCAGCGTCGATGGCGTGTAAAGACGGCGCATCAAGTCGGTTTGCCAATGCTTGCTCTAAAGCTGCGGAATTATTGGCTGCCGACTCCTCAGATGATGCCAACGTCATCTGGATCGATGCCGAGCCCGACGCCCTCTTCCCCCAGCCCGGACCAAACCTCGAATACATCAGCAAGGCGTTAAAGAGAAGTGAAGCGCATGATGAGTTGGGGGCATTGAGCGCTGCGGTGCAGCTTGCATCGAGTCAATTAGAACAAGTGCAAGGCGAGCGTGAATTGGTGATTTTGTCCGATTTTCAATCAAGTGCATGGAAAGATTTCACCCTGAATCTGCCATCCGACATCAAGGTGGTGAAGGTGCCAATGGGGAACGAAGATGTGGAAAATATCGCGGTGCATGAGCTCTTTGCTTCGCCATCGTCACCCGTGGTTGGGCAGGATGTATTGATGGTGTGTCGGCTCCGAAACTACTCCGCCACCCCGCGGCGAAGCACACTGTATCTCGAATACAACGGCGGTAGGCAATCGCGTGATGTTGAGATCCCCGCCTGGGGTGAGGCAGAAATCAATTTTAAAACCCGCTTCACACAGCCCGGATTGCTGTCGATCAATGCCTCGATTGCCGAAGATATCTTCCCTGCTGATGACCGCCGCCACGCGTTGGTCAATGTCCGTGAGGCGTTGAAATGGGTGTCGATTTTGCCGAAAAAAGAAAGCGCTCACGCCCAGAGCCCAGAGGTCTTCAAGCGCCTCTCCGGCGCTCTCGATTGGTTGGAGTATCGGGAAATAAAAGACGGCGAACTTCCTGCACCAGGCTCGGCCGACTACCTTTTCATCCATGCCTGGGACGGCAAGGACATCGCCCAGCTTCACGCGCTATCCGCTGCGGGAACCACGCTCATGGTGATGCCTGCGGTGGGCTGCACCTTGGATGCTTGTGAAAAACTCATGGGGCTGCCCGCAACTGGACAATCAGCTGTCATCCCGGTGGATAGTAAACAGAAGCTGAAAGCGACCATTTCTGAAAAGGCGGGAGCGAACACCCCAGTCTTCGCTTTGTTTAAATCCGGTGAATTTGGAAATCCGGCAGCGGGAGTATTTCATCAGCGTCATAAGCTACCAAAAGAATGGCCGGATAGCGTGCTGCGATTAATCGATTACGAAGATGGCGTGCCCGGAATTCTCAGCTCCAAGACGTCCGATTCCTCGGCTCCCATTCTTTTGTGGAATCTGCCCGTGGCCCATAAGTTAAGTTCATGGAGTGGGCAGTCGCCATTTGTCCCATTCATGGGTGAGTTGCTACTTCATAGTCGGGCACTCAACCGGGACCTAGGTTTAGAAGTGATGCCAGGCTCCGTGCTGTCCTGGACACCTAGCGATGAAGTCTCCCCCGCATCGGTGAGCCTTTTCAATGGAGCCGGAGAGTTACAAAAAACAATCCTTCAAATGACCCCGCAAGGAGCCCGGCTGATCAGCGAGTCCGCCGCCACCCCCGGGATCTATCAGTGGAAGATGGGCGATGGCGTCGCCTTTCAACAGGTGGTCAATTTCCCCGTTACAGAATCCGATCTTCGACTGATGAACCCCGCACTTATCCAAGGTGGCGAAGTTGTCGATACCCAGGCCCTCCTCCGCCGAGCCGCCCTAGGCGATGGCATCCCACTCTGGCCGTGGCTGGTCGGAGCCACCATCCTATTTCTCCTCTTAGAATCCCTGGTTAGTATCTGGAAACCGAAAAGTATCACAAAATCCTAAATGAACCCAGTCCTACCCTTAAGTCTCCTCATCCCGCTCATCCTAGCGGTGATGGGTGCTGCCGCTTGGATGTCGTGGCGGTCGTCAGAGGCGGCTCCGGGCAGGTTGCGCAAGATTTTGTTATTGCTACGTCTTCTTGCCTTGTTCGCTCTAGGCATCTTCCTGATTAACCCAGGCCAATGGCAAGCGGTGCAGGATCAGGTGACGCGGGTGTGGGCGGTGATGATTGATAACTCACAATCGATGTCTACGCAGAATGCTGAAACTCCACGGATTGAGGTGGCGCAAAAGCTACAACAACAGATTTCCAAAAGCGCTAAAAAAGCAGGCGTCGCCGTGCGTTACTACGCCTACAGTGACTCGATCCAAGAAATAGAGGCGGGATCTAAGATCGATGCCACAGCCACGATCAGCGATCTCACTTCAGCAGCCGACACCTTACTCACCCAACTCAGCGCCCAAGGTGCGCCCTTAGCTGCCGTCATTGTGCTTAGCGATGGCAGGCAGACCCACACGCCCCGCCATTCCAGCTTCAAGCTTCGCGCCCAAGCGATGCAGGTGCCATTCTATGCCATCCCAATCGGAGGCAACCAAATCAGCAAAGACCTCGACCTCCAAGTTGCGCACAAAACCATCACTGCCTTTCCCGGGCAGAATGTTCAGATTACCGCCGTGATCGACGCCCGAGAACTGGGAGCTTTTGATACAAACTTGAGCGTCATCGATGCCGATGGAAAAACGATCGATCAAGCGAAACTAAAAATAAAATCCGGCACACAAACAATGCATACTTTTTCTCTTAAAGCACCAGAGAAATCCACCATATTCACTCTGAAATTACCGGCTCAAGCTGGCGAAATGCGCCTATCCAATAACAAGATCGATGTCCGTCTGCGCATTCTTGATGACAAAGCGAAAGTATTTATCGCTGAGGGCGCACCTTACTGGGATAGCAAGTTTCTCACCCAGTTGCTCCGAAAGCAAAAGCACATGGATGTGGTATCCGTGCATCGATTGAGTGAGACTCGGTGGTTCAGGATCGACTCCGGGGAGTCCAAACCTCATGAATCAAATGTGGATGTTTTTCCCGATACCAAGGAGGAGCTGATGAAGTATGACCTGATTATTTTTGGTAAAAACTCAGAGCATTTCCTCACCCCCCAACGAATCGCTAACCTGCGGTCGTTTGTGAAAGACCAAGGTGGCGCAGTGCTCTTCTCACGCTCAAAACCCTACACCGGCACATTGCCAGATCTCGCGGCGCTTGAGCCGGTGACGTGGAAGACTGGAGTCTCAGGTAAGTTTAAAATGCGGCCATCGTCTGATGGCCAAGCGGCAGGATTATTTGGCCAGGCACTTCCAGCTCCGGACTCCTCGGTATGGTCGTCGCTTCCTGAACTCAAGGATGCGCACCGGATCGATGTGGTGAAACCATTCACCCGTGTGCTGGCATATGGCGAGATGGAAAATGCCAACACCCAGGGCAGACTTCCATTATTGTTAGTCCGGCGCTATGGGCAAGGGGTCACCGGGCTGGTCAACGCGGATGGACTTTGGAAGTGGGACTTTTTCCCAGAGGCCCGCGAGTTGGGAAATATGTATCACGAGTTTTGGATTCAGATGATTCACTGGATGCTCGCTTACTCTGAGTTTCTTCCAGGGCAGAATTATTCGTTCAACCTTTCTGCTAGCATCATCGAGCCCGGCACTCCTGTGGCACTGCGTATCGGGTATCGGGGAACGGGTCTCCCCGGCGTGCCTCAGATCGAGGTGACATCCCCCATGCTCGACGCCCCACTCAGACTCGCCCCAGCCAAAGTGCCGACCGACGATGGTCGACTAAAGTGGGGTGCCAGTTTCACACCAGAAAAACCTGGAAACTATCAGTTCAGACTCATTGCGGCCAAAACCGAGGGCGAGAGTCAAGAATCGACCAAAGCCAGCTCCATGCCCGAAGCCACAATCACCGTTACCCCTCCGCTGGGAGAAATGGATGAACTCAGTGCCGATCCCGAATTTCTCAGTGAATTCTGCGCCATGAGCGGGGGAAAACTCGCCCCAAGCGATGACTTATCCACCTTTCTGGCTGATGTCCTCAAGCCTGTCGCTCCAGAAACCCTCGACCGAGGTGTCGAGTGGCACTCATCCTGGATGCGCTGGTTTTCGCCCATCCTGCTCCTGTCTTTTCTCGCCTTAGAATGGTGGTTGCGCCGACGTAACGGACTAGTATAGAATCCCTTAATTATTCAAACACCCACCATGTCAACATTCCACAGCTCACTCAGCCGCTTCCATCGCCGATGGTCGTTCGGGCGGGTTCTCTTTGCCCTGATGATGATCGTTGTTTTGTTTATCTGCGGAATGCTGCTGCACGGATGGGCAGATTACAAACTAGCGCTCTCCCCACTGACCCGCGAGCGCTTGAATCTCGCACTGGGGGTGATTCTCGGGGGCATGACTTTGATTTGCTTCGTTCGCATTTTTAAAACACCACGCGAAAAAGTGGCGGCTATGATCGATGAGCAATGCGCAGACCCCCGCCGCCGTGTCCTCGCCGCAGCGCACTTGGAACGTATCCAGGCGGAGACCCCCATGCAGCAGTTTCACCTTGATCGCGCACTGGATGATGCCGCTGAGGAACTAAAAAACTTGCCGCTGAGCAGTCGGATGCCCTACCGAGCCATCGCCAAGGCCTGTTGTGGCCTACTGCTGGTTGCCGCAATCGTCATGGCCCTAAAATTCTGGGCCACGGAGCCATTCAATGTCACAGCCGCCCGCGTCTTCGACCCCAGCTCAGACACCCCACCCTACAGCCCATTGCTCTTCGAGGTTTCTCCTAACGAACTAAATGCGATCTACGGTGGTGAAGCGGTCGCGCAGGTCACCATCACTGGTGGCGAGATCACCGACGATGTCGTTTGTTTGATCCGAAATAAAGAAACCGGCAAGGTCGAGACGGCCACGGCCTATCAGAAAAGCCCCGGTCACTACGCCAGAAAATTTACCAACACCCTGGCATCCGTCGAGTTCGCTTTTGCGACTGGTAGAGCCCGCAGCGCATGGCATTCGCTCGATGTCTTACTGCAGCCAAAAGTTTCCGGAGCCATCGTCACCGTGCAGCCCCCAGCCTACACCGGCAGAACCAAGGAGGTATTCCCTTTGGAAAGTGGAGAAATCAAAGCACTGGAAGGGTCAACCATCACCCTGGAGGTGCAAAGCAACCGCCCACTTTCTGGCGGCATCCTCTCGCTGAAGCCGTTAAACGATACCCGCGATGTATTGGCCAAACAAGTGCAGGGCGACAACGTAAGTGGCAAAAGTGTCAACTTTACCTGGATCGCCCACGCCTCATCACAAATATCCGCCACCATCAAGGATGTGCGCTCTACGCCCTCCGAAATGCCCCTGAGAGTGAAGGTCAAGGTGATGCCTGACCAGGTGCCGGTAGTCGATTTATCCTCTCCCGAGCAGATGGTGCTCGCCACACCTCGCACTGAGTTGCCCTTTGAAGCATTGGTCGAGGACGATCACGGACTAGCAAAGGTCTCAATCGTGCGCTCACTCTTGGGCTATCGGGACCGCAGCCGGACATTGGCAGATGCCTTGGTAAAAAAAGAATTCACCTTCAAAGAACCGCTCAAGCTCGAAGAGATAGGTGTCGAGGTAGGACAAATCCTCGAGTTCTATCTTGAAGCGATGGATCGGAACCCATCTCTGCTCGGGCAAGGAGTATCCGAGGTGGTGCGCGTAAAAATCATCAGCGAAAACGACTACGCCGAACGACTCCGCTCAAAAGTCCAATTGCGTGAATTTACAGCCCGATACCGAGCCTTATCGGACGCCATCAGGGCTGCCCGAAAATCGCTTGATAACCTAGATAAACACGCTGACATCGGGGATAAAAAATCATTTAACGAAGAAGTTAAAAAAGCCCAATCCTCCCACGAAAAAGCAAAACAGCTAGCCGAAAAGATGGCTAAGGATTTTCAAGCCTTTGCCATGGAAGATCGCCTAGCCGATGCCGCCAAAAAGGCCGCCGGGAAGCTAGGCCAGAATAAACAGGACTTAAGTAAATTAAATCTTTCCGCCGGAGAATCCTCCACCCGGCGCGCCATTGCCGAGATGAAAAAACGTCTTGGCGAGGTACAGAAAAAATCAGACCAAGTGCTGGTGGATGCTGAGATTGTGCGGAAGGTGGGCAGGGTGATGGAGATGGCGGCGACATTTAAAAAGATCCATCGCACCCAGAAATCACTGGTAGAACGCATAGGCACAATCGCTGAGGAGGTATCAAAGGGCAATACCACGAACACCGCACAGTTGGCGAACCTGGGCCGACAACAGGAGCTCAATAGAAAAGCGCTGATGGATCTGGCGGGAGAGCTCAAAAAACGAGCCGCTGCCCTCCCTCCTGGATTCGAGAAGATGCAGCAAGATACCCAGGAATTTTTAGATACGCTGAAACAACTCGATATCCCGGAGCCTATGCAGGCCGCAGCGGATTTTTCAAAAAAAGGAAAATCGGTAGATACCTCAGCCAATGCAATGTTAGCCCTATCGCTGATGGAGCAGTTGGTGAATAAACCCAACAACGGGTTCTGACAAATGGCCAAAGAAGGGGGAGGTCTCCCCCGATTCCAAATCAAACCCGACGTGCAACAAACCATGGACGAAATGATGCAGGCACTGATGGGTCGGGTGCCGCGTGGCAACGGCAATGGTGGCGTCGGCGGTGCCGGTAGCGGGAGTGGTGGTAGCGGAGGCGATGGATTTTCCGTCGCCGGCAGCAGCACCAATATCCCGCTCTATGGCCCGGACCGACTCATGTTTTCCCAATCAACCGGCATGGCTGGACGCGGCGGCGGAAACAGTGGCCGAAACAAACGCCCCAGCAGTGATCTCGTCAGCAACCAAATCAAACCCACCACCCAACAAAAATCAACCTCCGCCAAAATCCTCCCAGAAAATGTCCCAGCAAAATATAAAACAGCCGTAAAACGCTACTTCTCCGATGAGTAGGGGGGCACTTTAAACTCTAATTTCTAAACTCTAAATTCCAAACCAGCACAACGCACAACAGGAAGATGCGGGCGAGACGCCCACGCTCCATACCCCCTCAACCTAAGTAATTCTGAAAAATCCTTTCAAGCGCCGTAGGCATCAACCCAAGCCCATCCGTGTTATCTGTGTCATCCGTGGTTCAAAAAAATCCCCAACCCAAGCCCTCAACCAAATTCTGAAAATTCTGTCAATTCTGTCTAGCGCCGCAGGCAACAACCCAAAAAAACCATGAAAAAATCCATCTTAGCTCTCATCCTAACCCTCCTGGCCGTTCCCGGCATGGCTTTCGCCAAAGAAGGCGCCGTCCAGTGTGGAAACCTCATCTACGCCGGCACCAAAACATCGCGCTGCTTCAGTGATGAATTCCTCAGCACCGTGCAGCAAAAAACAAGCATCGCCACCGAGCGACGCTTCAAACCCGTAAAACTCAGCTCCGATGAGCTATTTAAGTTTCCCTTTGTGATTATGACCGGCGAGGACGATTTTAACCTCACCCGAAAAGAGCGTATCAACCTGAAAAAATATCTCGAAAATGGCGGCTTTATGCTCGCCTCACCCGGATGCTCAAACAAAGCATGGGCATCCGCCTTTCAGCGCGAAATCAAACGGATCTTTGGAAAAAAGTCACTCAAAGACATCCCGATGAATCACGCACTTTTTAAAACCATTTTCACCGTCAAGTCGCTCAAATTAAGCCACGGCGGCATGGGTAAACTTCAAGGCATCACCCACAACGGAAAACTCGTTGTCGCCTTCGCCTCTGATGGTCTCAATGACACCTCAAATACTGAAGGGTGTTGTTGTTGAGGAGGGAATGAAATTATTGGCTCGGTCCGAGTCAACGCCAACATCCTCGCCTACGCCATACTTCACTAACATCACAAGCAACACTCGCATTTCATCGTGACACGTTACCTACTTCTCCTTTTTCTCACCTTATCTATCGCGCAGGCCAGTGATGATACAGCGCGGCTGAGTCGACTCTCTGGATCCGAAGCCACTGATGCCGATTGGCAGTGGGCGGCGCGGCAGATGGCGGATAAAAAGGCAAGAAATGATATCCGCATTGCGATTTTAAAACGGGAACCCTACCCGAAAAAGGAGCTCGTTGAGCTACTCACCGATGACCGACTCGCTATCCGCCTAGGTGCTCTGGAGCTCCTTGAAGAAGCCGCCGGTGACGGATACGGGCTAAACCCATGGGTGAGCCCAAGTGGTCAGGGTTCCGATCCCGCCAATGAACATGCCATCCAACTTTGGCTCCGGTGGGCCGGCGAGTCAGGGAAAATTAAAGCGGTAGGAAACCTACTCTCCGACGAGCAAATGCGCTCGTATATCCGCGATATCATATCGGGAAATTCTGAACGCAAAAGAAGAGCCACCAGGATGCTAGAGCCACACGGACTGAAAGGTGTGGTGGCGATTCAGGAATTTTTAAGCGTAACAGAAGCACTTCCCAGCAACTCGCGCACGAATCTTAAGGAAACACAGTATCACTTGGTGCTCGCTCGCACCGCAGGTGAAAATGCTTCCGCACTCGCTCGCGACCTGACATTAGGAAATCGAGATCAGAAGTTAGATTCTCTTGCAGCTCTCAAAAAAAGCGGTTTGTTGGCGATCCCCATTGTGCGTGATTTTTTAGAATCCGATGATGCCCTGGTGCGGGAAACCGCCGTGGACACCATCCTTTCGCTCGGTGGTTCACAGGCTGTGCCCTTGGTCATAGCTCCCTTAAAAAATGAAAAAGATGTCAATGTAATCCATGCGGCTCTGCGCAGGTTCCGTGAAATTGGTGGCACCCAGGTGCGCGATGTTGTCGCCAGCTACCTCAGCAGCGATGATGAAGATTTACTCGTGTCAGCCATCGAGTCCCTGACAAAACTCTGCGCTGGTAAATCATCCTCTAGATCTTCCGGTGGCGGGGCAAAGGCGACACCCAAAATCACCACCAAGATCAATGCCTTGCTCGATGATCCACGCTGGAGAATCCGCGCAGCAGCCCTGGAATATGTCGCTAAAAGCAAAGATAAAAGTGCCGAGGATAAGGTGATTGAGCTACTCGGGGATGAAGATGAGTTTGTCCAGGCCCAAGCGATTCGGGCAACGGTTGCCTTGAGCTTGAAAAAGGCGGAGACTAGGCTCAGCAAGATGTTTTTGACCGATGACGATATGATTGCGCCAGCAACCAAAGCTCTGACAGGCATGGGCATCGTCCCTACTCCTGAACTCATTGCCCACCTCGATACCCGCTCCTCTGATGTGGTGGTCGGGGCGTTAAAAGCAATGGATCGCGATAAAAAACCATTTCTCGACATCATCGCCAGATACGCCTCAAACAAAGACCTCGATATCGCTTGCGCCGCCCTCCGTGGGTTGGCTAACGATGACGATAAATTAAAATTCGACTTTGTCGCCAACCACCTGACCTCCGCTCTTAAATCTGGACAAAATGAGAAAATTGAGGCGGTGTTAGACAACTTACGCCTTCCCAGTAATTCGAGCAATCCGTTTTCTAGCTCTTTCGGCAGCAATTTCGCGCCCAGCGAATCGGGCACAAAGCTCGACCCACTCTACGATGCCTTTATTAAACCTGGCCAAGTGCCCAGGGAATCAGGAAAAACCGTGAAAGTGGCACCTGCCCAAGTCGCCGCTGCAACAGGTGGACTTTCTGCTTTGAAGGACGCATTAGCAACATTTGTCTCCGACTGGAAAAAACCCCGCCGAGCCTTTAAAGCCGCCCTATTACTCGCCAAAGTGGGAGATGCCAGAGGTGTCAATGCATTAAGTGCCCGAGTAACAAAGCTTGCCGTCAGCGAGCGCGCCGCCATTGCAGACGGCTTACACAATGCCCATTCCAAGGAGGCCATTCCACTGCTCCGGACATTAATGCAAGATAAGCTGCCGGATATCCGAAAAGATGCCGCCAACCGCGCACTGGGAAGCGGCAACAATACCGAGATGATCGAGATGGCATTCAAACAACTCGAAATCCCCGACACCAAGCTCGCCGCATCTGAATTGTATGGTTACAGCATCGAAAGCCTGGTGCGTAGCAGGAAATCTAAGCGTGTGGTGTTGAAATGGTGCCGCCGGATGCTATCGCCGGACGCTGGAAAGAAAATCGACGACCAAACCTCGATTCTCGCCCTGATTCTCATGAGACAAGTGATGGCAGCTGCGGATGTCGCAACCATGGAGCACTATACCAAATCGGCCAATCAGTGGATTCGCCGGGCCGCGTGGTATTCCTTGAGCCGATCCCGCCCGTCATGGATGAGTGAGCATATCCAGCCCCTTCTCGATGACCGATCGCCCAAGGTGCGCGTCGTTTTGGCATCGGCACTCAATCCCAAATCGAGCAAGTGGATGTATTATTTCTCCGATAACAAAACTGAAAAAGATCGGAGCTGGAGCTCATCCAGCCGGAAGTCATCGATCACCTCTGAGCAAGCGGAAGCATTGCTTAACTTAGCGGAAGGTGACTCATCAGCTGAGGTCCGGTTCGAATCATGGTTTGCGCTCCTGGCACATGGAAAATCGATCGATCTCAATGCCTTCATCCTCCTCCTTTCCCAACAGCCTAAAGAATCAAATGTCGCCAGCCGACTTGCTGATCACCTTGAGAAAAACTACCGCCGCATGGGACAAGGGATGAAACCACTGTTAGCGTATGCCGATGTGAAGTCGATTTCCAAATCAAAACTCCCACTGGTACTCAAACATTTTGCAAAAGGGTCTAATGAGAGCTCATTCACCTCATTTACAGCCCTAGCCAAAGCAACGGAATCGACAGGCGAACCCCAGCACGTGCAGTCCGATGTCGACCCCGAGGCGATGGCAAAAAAACGTAAGCGTCTTATCATCATGGTCTTTAATAAGCCAGGATGTAAGGAATGCGAGAAGGTTGAGCAATACCTCGAAGGCATGAAAAGTGATTTCCCGCTGATGGAAGTCGAGCGGAGAAACATCACAGACCAACGCGATTTGTTAGTAAATCAGGCGATCTGTGACCGACTACAAATCAATGGCGCCGGTAAAGCTCCCGCAGTTTTCACCCAAGCCGGTGGTCTCGTTGCCCCGGACACCGCACCCGAAGCGATTGCCGATCTACTGCAGAGCACGATGGAACTTCCCGACGATGCAAAATGGAATCAGTTTGGCAGCGAAGAAATTCAGGTCGCCCAGGAACATGTCGATGAAAACTTCTCAAACATGACGATGACCATCGTCATCTTAGCCGGTCTTCTCGATGGAGTGAACCCCTGCGCCTTTGCGACGATTATCTTTTTCCTCTCTTACCTGCAAATAGCACGTCGAAGCCCCAAGGAGATCCTCATGGTTGGAATCGCCTTTATTTCTGCCGTCTTTATCGCCTATTTCTCGATCGGCCTCGTCTTTCATAGTCTTGTGGAATGGCTGAACGAACAAGAAAGTTTCCATTGGGTCAAAACGGGCATGACCTACCTGTTTGCCTCCTTTGCCCTACTCGTTGCTGTGCTGAGCTTGCGTGATGGCATCCGGGCTCTACGCGGTCGTATCCAGGACATGACCCTTCAGTTGCCATCCTTTCTCAAACAACGCATCCGTGGCGTCATCCGCAAAGGAGCCAAGTCACGCAGCTTTGTGATCGCTGCCTTTGTCAGTGGCATCATCATCTCCTTCCTCGAACTTGCCTGCACCGGCCAGGTCTACGCCCCCATCATATTTAAGATCCAACAAGGGTCGGTGGATGCCGTGCTGTATCTCTTATACTACAACCTCGCCTTCATCTCCCCGCTGATCTTGATCTTCATCCTCGCCTACCGTGGCATGACCAGCTCAGCCCTCATCAAGTTTCAGGAAAAACACACAGCCACCGTCAAATTTGCCACCGCTATCCTCTTTTTCCTTCTCGTCATCGTCATCCTCTTCGGAGACCAACTCATCAAGCTTGGTTAATTAAAAAAGTCGAAAGTTGAGCTGGAGCATCGTGATATTCTTTGTCGATGACAGTGGCTACGGCGACTACGCACATCATGGAAACCCGACCATTTCCACGCCCAATATCTCAAAAATCTCGCAAAAAGGAGCCAATTTCACTCAGTTTTATGTGGGCACCGCCGCCTGTAGTGCCTCACGCTATGCCTTACTGACCGGTCGCTACCCAGGTAGATCAGGCTTGGGGAGCTGGGTGATCGGGCCGGGCTCAAAACGGCATATTCAGAGCGACCCAGAAGGGACCACTCCAATCAAAGGCTACACCATTCTCGCCAAAAACCTACCCTCAGACATCAAGGCATCGGAGTCCCTGGCAGGGCGATACACCGAGGCCGCGATCGGATTTATCAAAAAATAAAGGATTTACTCAATACCTTGTTCCGTTTCCCATCACAAACGATCTGCGAAAATCTGCGTATGGAGTCAGTAGAAATAGTGAATTTTAGGGAGTGGGGCATGGAATACACGGAAGGCTGATAGGGCTTGGGTAGATGCGGGTTGGAAACCCGTGCTCCACAAAAAAATCCGCACACCAGGAAGGCATGCGGATCTTTGAAAAGTGCTCACCTACAAAATCACTTCGCGAGGTAGCCGGAGACTCCTTCGTGGGTGGCGGCCATGGCGTCGTCGCCTTTTTGCCAGTCCATGGGGCAGACTTCACCGTGCTCTTCGAAGTGCTGCAGGGCGTCAATCACGCGCAGGCACTCATTGATGGAGCGGCCGAGAGGCATGTCATTGACCACCTGGTGGCGCACGATGCCATTTTTATCGATGAGGAAGAGACCGCGGTAAGCGACCATTTCACCTTCGACCACAAGGTCACCGTAGTCGTCTTCGACGTATTCGCCAGCGAGCACATCGTAGTCATTAGAGATGGTTTTGTTAATATCGGCAACAAGTGGGTAGCTGACCTCTTTGATACCACCTTTGTTACGTGGCTGCTGGAGCCATGCGTGGTGAGAGAACTCGGAATCGGTCGAACAACCGACAACGGCCACATTACGCTTTTCAAACTCACCAAGCTCCTCTTGGAAGCGGTGAAGTTCGGTCGGGCAGACGAAGGTGAAGTCTTTCGGGTAAAAGAAGAAAACGACGTATTTCTCGCCAAGGTATTGGTCGAGGCTGAAGTCTTCGATGATCTGGGCTCCTTGCACGGCTTTAGCAGTGAAGGACGGGGCTTGTTTTCCTACGAGAACGGACATGATAGTTTTAAGTAAATGAGTTAAGGTGCACTCTCAAGTTGAGAGCGGGGAAGAAATAGCCGAGGATTGAAGTTCGGCAAGTGGTTTTTTTTAGCTCTTCTTTTTGAGCAGCGGGAAAAGGACGACGTCGCGGATGGTGGGGGCTCCGGTGAGCATCATGATCAGACGATCAATGCCGATGCCAATCCCTCCTGCGGGAGGCATGCCATTTTCGAGAGTTTCGACAAAATCGTGGTCGATCTCCTGCTCTTCCTCGCCACCGGCCTGATGCTCGAGGCGCTCGCGCTGGAGGTCGGGGTCGTTGAGCTCAGAGTAGCCAGGGGAAATTTCCTGACCATTGATGATCAGTTCGTAAACCTCAACGGTTTTGCCGCCGGGAGTGACTTTTGCCAGTGGGATGAGCTCACTCGCCACACGGGTGACAAAACAGGGGTCAAAGGTATGCTCTTCGACCATTTTCTCAAACACCTGCTGGACAACCTCGTAGTCTTCCATCTTTTCAGAGATCTGCACTCCGAGTTCACCGCACTTGGCGCGACGTGCCTCAGGGCTGATATCGAAGAAATCATCACCGGCCGCGGCTTTGATGAGGTCGTGGTAATTGGCGCGTTTCCATGGACGCTGAAGGTTGATGGTGCGGAGCACGTTGCCGTCCTCGTCTTTGTGCTCGATCTCGAGACCGCCGCAGAATTTCTCCGCGAGGTGACAGGTCATTTCCTCCACCATGTCAGCCATGGTTTCAAAATCGCCATAAGCGGCATAGGCTTCGAGCATGGTAAACTCCGGATTATGACGACGGGAGATCCCCTCATTGCGGAAATTGCGGTTGAGTTCAAAAACCTTGGTGAATCCACCGACGAGCAGACGCTTGAGGAAAAGCTCAGGAGCAATCCGCAGCGTCAAATCCATACCGAGCGCATTGTGGTAGGTCTCAAATGGACGGGCGGCGGCACCTCCGGCCACACTTTGCAGCATCGGAGTTTCCACTTCGAGGAAATCACGCTGGTGCAGGAAGCTGCGAATCTCCGCAATCATTTTTGAGCGTGTGAGAAAAATGTTCGCACTGTCCTCGTTGCTCATCAGGTCGAGGTGACGTTTGCGGTATTTCGTTTCGCGATCAGAAACGCCGTGCCACTTGTCGGGCATCGGGCGGAGCGACTTGGAAAGCACGGTGAGCTTGTTGACTTTCACCGATGGCTCACCTTTTCCGGTAGTGAATGTTTCACCTTCGATACCAATCCAGTCGCCCATATCGAGCAGCTGGTAAGCGGCCCAATCGGCTTCACTGACACCTTTTTTGTTGAGGTAAATTTGGATACGCCCTTCGACATCGCCGAGGGTGGCAAAGACGGATTTTCCCATGTCGCGAATGGCGAGCAGTCGACCTGCGATGGTCACGGGCTGGTCGTTTTCGAAGTTGGCCTTGAGTTTCCCAGGAGTGGTCGTGATATCGAATCGGGCACCGAAGGGGTCGATTCCGAGCTCGCGCATCTGGGCGAGTTTCTCGCGGCGAACGGCGATCAGTTCGGCTTCGGTGGATTGGGGGGCGTCTTGCGTAGTATTCGGGTCGCTCATGGCGGGCGGAACATAGGCAGGAAATGAAATTATTCAAGAGCGGAAAACCGGGCCCTCAAATATCCTGAACTGCGCTCCCCTGAATCACGCGGCGCTGAGTGAGTTCCTTATCCAGATGATTTTTATCCAGATGGTTTTGCACCGCCGCCTTGGGCATCTCCCAATCCGGAGCGATGAGGTGTTCTTTTCCAGCAACACCAAAGAGGCGCTGCACCACGATGTCCGGTCGGAGGCGTGGTAGAAAATCGGCCAGAAAATCCGTGTATTCCTCCAGACTAAAGACGGGAAATGGTTCTTTCACATACCTTGCCCCGA
>CAYNNY010000019.1:0-29528 GCA_964398555.1 uncultured Verrucomicrobiales bacterium | reverse complement strand
GGTCTTGTAGAGTCATATGTTTTGAAAGAGGCTTCACAGCCAGAGCCAAGCTGCCTGCGCCAGCCCAAATCATCAAGTTCATTCCCCATCTAATTCCGCGCCCAAGCTATAAAATCAAGCTTGCCTCGGGCCGCTCACAAAAAAACGAGCACCCGCCCCATTAAACTATATGAAGCGCGGTTATGGCTATAAAAGGTGATTCCAAAGGTGAACTAATATGGAGTGGAGACTTGCAGTCCCCGACTTCCTGTAGCGTATTATTCTTGGTTGATCTCTAATAGGCTTACGGAGCACTAGAAGTCTCCACTCCATAAAACTAACCCCGAAAAATAAAATTTATCCCCACCCCACTCAAAGATCATGGTTGAAAACCCTCTGTTTCCAGCTACATAACCACCCAGCATGAACAAGATCCCAGTCGAAACCTTTGACACCCCCGAAGCCGCCGTCGCCAAGCTCGCAGCGGAAACCGCTGAACTCATCCGCAACAACGATACCGCTGGCAAACCCACCGTGCTCGGCCTTGCCACCGGCTCATCCCCCATTCTTTTCTACAAGGAACTCATCCGCCTCCACAAAGAAGAAGGGCTCAGCTTCGCCAACGTCATCACCTTCAACCTCGACGAATACGCAGGCCTCCCACCCGAGCACAAGGAAAGCTACTGGCACTTCATGCACCAGAACCTGTTTAACCACATCGACATCAAACCTGAAAATATTAACCTTCCCTCCGGGATGGTCGCTGATGCCGATATTCCAGCCCACTGCGATGAATATGAAAAAGCCATCGTCGCCGCTGGTGGGATCGACCAACAAATTCTCGGCATTGGCCGCACCGGTCACATCGGATTCAACGAGCCCGGTTCACCGAAAGACTCCCTGACCCGCGCCATCACACTCAACTCCATCACCCGCGAAGATGCAGCCCCCTCCTTCGATGGCATCGACAACGTACCCACCGCCGCCATCACCATGGGCTGCGGCACCATTCTCGCCGCCCGCCGTATCGTCCTCATGGCATGGGGAACCGGCAAGGCATCGATCGTTCAAAAAGCAGTCCAAGGCCCGGTCAACGACATCATTTCAGCCTCCTACCTTCAGGAGCACACCAATGCCGTCTTCTACGTCGATACCACAGCAGCCTCCGAGTTGTAAATGCCGACTCCATTCAAACTTTGCAACGCAGTCCTCCGGGGCTGCGTTTTTTTGTGGGGCCGTAACAACCTACCGTCCACATAACTCCCGCAACAGCGCAGCTAACCCCGAAGCCCCACCATGACGAGTCAGCCCCATCTCGTGGAGACTTTTAATTTGCTCCCGCGTTAAAAAGATCGGCGGTTTGATTGAGCCAATTTTCTAAAAAGCTCATCATGATGCCCAAATACTTTCTCAGCAGCAGCTTCAAAAGCATCCTCTTTTGATTCAGTTGTCTCAGCATCCTCAACAAGCAAAGTCACGACGGCCTGGACCGGATGATCCAAATGGATCTCCTGATTGAGCCGCACAGTACCATCAACTTCCACCACTGCGTCTATCGTTTTCAACTTCGCTGACATGGGAGCACCCACACCAATGCCAAAACTCTGTCGAACTCCAATCGAGAACAGCACAACATCACTTCAATGACTCTTAAACCTTCAACATCCCATCCTCATCCAATGATGCCCCTTTTACACAAATCGGATTTTCTTTCGCCGAGGCTCCGGAGAGGGTCACACCACCCTCATCACACGCAACATGGAATCCAGGCAGCAACCTCCCCCAGGTTCCTTTCCGGTGACCATCCTGATGATCGTTAATTTTTGTTTGCGCGGCGGGATCAGGCATCGACATCGACACCACACGCCCATCCACAGCAAGGCACGGAAAGACGGATCTTTCACCCCCCAGCCCCACTCGATCCAAGGCATCGGGGGAAAAATCATAACACCCGGCACTCGACTCACTTCTCAGCCAGATTTTAGCCACTGCCGCCCCTCCTACCCATTGATCCACATCATGATTAGCAGCCAGAGCCAAAACATCGACCTCACTCACTGACGACGAAACAAGCACCAGCTTAAGATCAAAACACTGGGCAAAAACAAGACCCAGAACATCACAGCACTCCTTCAGCGCATCCCACTCCAGCATCACCGTCTGGCCTCGCTGGATCGCATTGAGTTCCCCCATTTGCAGCGCATTGGCAAGCAACTCTCTTTGCTCACCATCAGGTAACCGCCGCACTTTCTCCAAACACTTTTGATAGATTTGAGCATCCCCTGCCAAAATCTTCACATCCTGACTCAAAACAGACATCGGCTTTTCCAACACGGACCTCGCCGCAAAAGCCTCCGCACGCAAAGCCTCAACCCTGCGCCTCACCCGAAGCGAGCTTGCCTCCCGAGCCAGAATCACCTGCCCGAAATTCACCCTCACCCCATACTGGAGCGTATACGGTATTTTAGAAAGGAACCTATTGCGTTCAAAAGAAAAGATCGACCCCCACACACCATCCATCGCAATGGGCAGCACTGGACAATCCGCCTTGCGGGCAATCATTTCAAACCCACGCTGAAAAGCATTCATTCCGCCAGACCTGCTCAACTGCCCCTCGGGAAAAATGCAGACAACGTCCCCATTTTCCAGAGCTTTTGCCGCGATACGCACCCCGTCCTTAGCCCGCGTTGGCGAAATAGGAATGGCATCAAAGAGCCTCACCACTCGGCCCACCCATCGATGTGAAAAATACTCATCAAAAAGTAAAAACCGGATAGGTCTCGGACATGCCGCCGACAGGATAAAGGCATCGATAAAAGAAACATGGTTAGGAGTCATCAGCACCCCGCCCTGCTCTGGAATACGATCCTCATTCAACGTCCGGATGCGGTAGATCGAGCGAAACATCGAAAGCAAAACAAACCTCGCAAAATGCTGAGGTAGCAAGCGCGCCGAATAGCAAGTAACCAACACGGCAACCACGGCGAGCGCACCGAACTGAAAACCATAAGGCAACTTCCAATGCGCCATAGCAAACTGGGCAATCACAGCAAACAGCCCTGCCAGACAATCGAGTAAATTCAAACCCGCCAAAATCCGACCTCGTTTTTCAGGCGGGCAAATATCCTGTAAATACGCATTCAGCGGCACAAGAAGCAACGCCCCACCAGACCCCGCAATCGCCATCCAGGTCATTAGCCAATACCTCTCAATGGGCCCCAGAGCTAAGGCCACAGCACCCACCACCATCACCAATCCACCCACAGGAACCAGCCCTAGTTCAATTCTCTTTTTACAAATCAACGAAGCAATCACGCCACCAATCGCAATACCTCCACTCGCCGCCAGCATCAGCCAGGAGTTCTCACTGCCAAACCCCTGCCCGCCACCACCGGAAAGGTCAGAGCCAATCTGAATCGCCGCCAGATTGATAAACCCGGCAAAACCCCAGAAAAAAGCAATGCCCACACCACTCAACCGAATCCGCCGATCTTCCCACAGCTCCTTGAGCTGCCCAATGTGCTCAAACAGGATCTTACCGGAAAATGGCCGACGCCCCATCGGCTTCACCCGCTCAACACCAAAACTCAAAATTAAACTCGTCGTTGCCGCCACCGCAATCACCATCATCGGAAACGAGGCAGCCTCCCAAATACCCAACCCATCCTCGCGACGAATATCATACCACCATCCCGATACAATCTGACCAAAACACACCGCCAAAATCACAGCCATCTCAAGCACACCACTCGCAAACCCCAGGCGCCGATGCCCCACCAACTCCTTCACAATTCCCTTCTTCGCAGGACTCAACAAAACCGACTCCACCGACAAAAGAAAAAATCCTAACACAGCCAAAGGCAAACTCTTCATCTGCACCGCCACCACAATCAAAGCCAGCACCGCCAGCTGCATGCACAAAGTGCCGCGGATCACATACGTTTTACTAAACCGATCCGACACCCAACCAGAGAGCGGCGCAAACAAAATAAAAGGCAACACAATCAAAGCCCCCAACACATGCGCCATATTCTCCCCCAGAAACCCCACATCCTGCCCCAGAGCGTTCGCCTGAAAAACGATCGCCCCTGCCAGCGGAATTAATAAAAATTGCGCCGCCTTATCATTAAAGCCATTTTGGGTCTGCAAAGTCAGCAAACTCCAAAACGAAAACCAATTCCGCCTTGTTGGCATCTCATCCTCACTTGCTGCATCAATCATCTCGGGCATGCTGCGCACAAAAGCAGAAAATCACAAACCAATCAAATCGACTTTTCACACATCAACATCGACCCAGCCAATGATTCTCCGCATCAAAGCCCCTCAACATAGGACCCGACGCCCATAAAGCAGAAACTGTCACCACCCGTCTAGTGTCGATGGACCGATAGAATATTCCGAAACTTCTGCTGGTGCTGAGACGGAACATCTCTAGAAAAACTCATCCGCCCAGCTCCATCAATCCATAATTCACATTGCTGCAAACCTATTTGAGCGCAAAGAGATGATATCTCACGAACTAATCCACCATCAATTTTCCCTTTGATCACCTCAGCTCTGCCTCCAGAGATGCGAATCGCGATAGTGCTGAGAAGACGTGAAATAAGTTTCATATTTACATTACCGAAGCCGCTCCATTCTGAAATGGTCAGAACTTGGTATTTGAGTTCGATCTAAATGGGGTGTGTTTGGCCAGCGTAAAAGGACTGCCGCCCGCTGGAGAACGACTTACTGATATTGCAATATTCGTTTATCCCTCACTCTGAACAAAAGGCCTCACGAAGCTCTGTGATTTTTTCAGATTCCATATCCACAGCCGAGCCAATCGACTTGGCCAGAAGGATCGACTTTGCCGTAAACTCAGAGACTTCAAGGCGATCAAAAGTTTGCATCAAAGGGCCACCGGTCACAACAATCGCTTCGTTATCGATCAAGACAACGGGACACTCGGGGCCAAGCGCTTGAGCCACACGACTGGAACCATCCTCATTGGCAACTTGAGAGCCATACGGCAGCTGAGCCACCTCTCGCACAAATACCCAGCTCTCTGGATTCGAGGTTACATCGAGCCGTTGCTGAGCCACAGCGTGCGCCATCACCGCTGGCGCTTGAGTGATGATAATCGAGTTCACCTCGGGATGCGTTCGATAAATTTCCTCATGCAAGGCCCAGCTCCTACTGGGCATGGTAGAAGCATCATCCTCCACATTCACACATGCCCTCCCTCTCATCCAAACCATGTCCTCAACACACACTCCCGGCCGGAGCATGGCATGGGCCGTAATCATAAAATCCTCTCCCTCCAGACGCTGGGACACCGAACCGTAGCTCCGAGGCATCAACCCCTGCCGACAAGCTCTCTGCACTAACTCTGCCAAACTCACCCGCACAGCATCCGCTGCGGCGATCACATCAGCCTGCAACTCCTCCACCTTTTTCTCCACCATGCACTCTGCCCCTTTCTCTATCTTCTCCGAAGCCAAACGCTCTTGATCACGCCGCTGCGCCTCAGCACCAGCGGACTTCGGCGGCCCAAGTCTAGCCGCATCAATAATCGCCTGAGCGCAGAACTCGGCGGCGGTAAGGCGGAGAAAGGCTTCGCGCATCGATCTTCCGGCCACAGCGACACCATGATTTTCCATCACCACCACATTCGCCCCCCGTTCAAATTCCAGCGCAATCACATCACCTAACACAGCACTCCCAGGCAATCGATAATCAGCATACCCCACGGAGCCACACAAATCTTGAATCTGAGGAATCGCCTGCAAATCCAGAGATTTGCGCGCCAGAGCGTAGGCAACAAGTGCCGGTGGATGAGCATGAATCACCGCCATCACGTCAGGACGCTTTTGATAAATCGACCGATGAATGGGAAACTCCGAACTGGGCCGATGCTCACCCTCCCCACCTTCCCAGCGCCCATCAGCAAGCACTCGGATCATATCCTCGGGTGTCAGGTTTCCCTTATCCACCCCTGCTGGAGTAATCCACAGCACAGCTGCATCGTCGCGATCTCTCAATGAAAAATTCCCTCCCGATGTCGTCGTCATACGTCCACGGTAAATCTCCCCAATGGCCTCGGATAAGATCTCTTCTGGTGAAGAGATACTCCCCTCGACTTCGCGGTTCACTCCAGTCAGATCACATTCCATAAAGCGCATGTCCCCGTCTACCCCCCAGAGCAGCAGGAAGCAAAGGTGAAATCATGAAATTCCTGTGCTGGGGTGAAAACCTGTGCGGCATCGTCATTGTGACAAAGGAATTACGACTTCGCACTTGCCCTCACCCGCGAATTAGACCTAATCTGCTGCCTCAGACAAAAGAATCCACCTCCACATTCACCATGTCCGCCACTTTCACCTTTCCAGAAGCCAACGCCCTGACAGCCAAGCTTTATCAAACTCTCAAACGCCACCCCAAACGGATCGTCTTTGCCGATGGTGAAGATCTCCGCGTCCTCCGTGTTGCCGCACGGATGGTCGAAATGGAAATCATGGTCCCTATCTTACTAGGCAATCGGCAGAATATTCTCCAAATGGCCGAAAAAGAAGGCCTCTCGATGCATTTGATCCGCGTGATCGAACCCGCCACATCTTCCGAGATCGATCTCTTCTGCTCACGCCTCAAAAAGGTCGCGCGCTATCAGGGCAAAGAAATCGCCAACCCCTGCGAACTTATTAGCCGACCTCACAACTTCGCCGCCATGATGGTGCAGTATGGCCACGCCGACGGCATGGTCGCAGGTAATCAATCGATGCCCGCCACGGTCTTCCGCGCCGCCATGACCATGATCAAACCAATCAAAGAAGTGCCTACCGTCTTCGGGGCCATGATCATGATCGCCCCACCCCATTTACAGAATTTCGGTAAAGACGGCATCCTTTTCCTCGCCGATTGCGGAGTGATTCCGGTGCCCGATGTCAAACAACTTGCATCCATTGCGGTGGAAACGGGTAAACTTGCCCGCCACTTCCTCGGACGCCCCCCGAGAATCGCCATGCTCAGCCACTCCACCCATGGCAGTGCTAACACAGAGTCCGCCCAGAAAATGGCGGCCGCCACGGTCTTGGCCCAACAAAAAATTGAGAAGAACTACCTTGAGATGAAAATCGATGGAGAGATCCAGGCCGACGTCGCTCTCGATGCCACGGCTGCCGAAGTCAAAGTCAAAGACAACGCCGCCCAAAGCGCGGCCGATGTCCTCGTCTTCCCCAACCTTGATGCCGGACACATCTCACTCAAACTTCTCCAACATGTCGGTGGTGCCCAAAACTACGGCCAGCTCATCATGGGACTCAGCCGCCCTGCCGCGCAGGTCCCCCGCACCGTCTCCGAAGAAACACTGCTAGGAACCGCCGCCATCGTCGGGATCGAAGCCATCAAGTTCAACGACATGCATATTGAAAAAGAGCAGGGAAGAAACTAAAGCCTAACGCTGTATCTTCAACAGCCCTTCTAACTTCATCACATCAGTCACTGGCGGCTGGCAGGTTTCACCTTCACAGTAATAGGCGGCCGCTTTACCATCGATCGACTTCAGACCTCGGGTAAAATCGTCCACCTTGCCACGATTCCCCATGATGATGAGGCGGGGAGCGTATTGGTGGTATCTGGCTGAAACCATGGCCTCCGCACCTTTTATTCCTTTTTCTCCAGCGATGACTAAGCGGGCATGTTTACCTAATGTACTATCGGCAACGCTCAGCATACCGGACATCGCATACGGCGACCCCTGCACAACCTGCGCATGGGCGGCCAGCGTTTTATCCACGATTTCACGAAAGTCCTTCCGCCCTGTTATTTCAGCTAATACGTGATACTGCATGGCCGCCACCGATGACGCCGTAGCCACAGCTCCGTCAAAGTCATCCTTCAGCCGCAAAACAAGATCAGGCCGCTGTGTGCCGATGAAAAACCCACCATGTTTCTCATCGTAAAACAAAGTCCGAGCACCCTCGGCTAGCTGGATGGCAAAATCAAGATACACAGGATCAAGGGTCGCTTGATAAAGACCTAACGAGCCAGCTATCATTTGCAAATAACTCGACGCCTGCTGACTCTGATCCCTCTCGCCATCGCGCCAACGGTGATACAACAGCTTCCCATCCCAGAGTTTCTCTTTGATGAAAGCGTGCGCCTGAACAGAAGAAATTAGATACTTAGGCTGATTCAGCACCTTCCCCGCCCTCGCCAGCGAGGCGATCATCATCCCATTCCAATCTGCCAGCACCTTGTCATCCGTAGCCGCCGGGATGCGTTTGGCGCGGACCTCCTTCATTTTTATCAATGCCAAGCCCAGCGTCACCTGCTCTTTATCTGTGGGTTCCCATTTGAGATCGGCAAGATGCAAAATATTCTGATTGGGCAGCGGATTGGGATCGCTGTGATCGATGAAGTTCCCCTTCTCCGTGACGCCATAGAACCGGGAGATCAACTTGAATTCATTCGCAGTAAGTAATGACTTTAGTTCAGCCTGGGTCCAGCAGACAAACTTCCCCTCCTTGCCTTCACTCTGCGCATCCAGAGCGCAGTAAAAGCCACCACGTTGCCCCCCCTCACGGTGCTGCATCTCGCGCAAAACAAATTCCGCAATCCCATGGGCCACATCCCGATACCGCACGTCGCCGGAAATCAGCCAAACATCGAGATAGAGATCGAGCAACTGCGCCTGATTATAGAGCATTTTCTCAAAATGAGGCACCAACCACGCACCATCTACGGCATAGCGGTGGAAGCCCCCGGCCAAATGATCGTGAATCCCGCCCTGCATCATTTTATCACAGGTCAGCAGCACCACCTCAAGCGCCTTGGCATCCTTCGCCCTGTGCCACTGCCGCAGAAGAAAACGCAGATGGGACACCTGCGGAAATTTCGGTCCCGCCCCCCATCCCCCGTGGGTGGTATCTGCGCCGGACAGCAGAGCCGCGGCAGCATTCTCCACATCCTTGATTTGCACGACTCCGCTATCCATCTTTTTATTGACCAATGTCTCACTCATGGCGCTGTGAATCTGATTGGCACTCTTGACCACCTCAGCACCTTGCTCGCTCCAGGCTTTGGTCAGCGTTTTTAAAACGTGCAGAAAGCTCGGCCGCCCCTGCCTACTCTCTGGAGGAAAATACGTGCCCCCCGCAAACGGCTTAAGCTCTGGGGTCAAAAACATATTCAACGGCCAGCCGCCTCCGCCCTGATACATCGCCTGATATGCGGTCATATATACTTTATCCACATCCGGGCGTTCCTCCCGGTCCACCTTGATCGAGACAAAATGCTTGTTTAAAAAATCCGCCACTTCTTGATTGGTAAAACTCTCGCGCTCCATCACATGGCACCAATGACAGGTGGAGTAACCTATACTCAGCAAGATCGGCTTATTCTCTTTCCTCGCCTTGGCAAACGCCGCTTCACCCCACGGATACCAATCGACGGGATTAGTCACATGCTGAATGAGATAAGGTGACTTTTCACCGACAAGATGGTTGAGCTTTCCCTCCTCAGCTCGAGAGTTATGAATCACGGCCATCATCGTCATCGTTATTACAGCTACAGCTATACGCATCACTACAGCGTATAGCTTTTCGAGTGATTCACAAGCAACAAGCCCGACATCTTGATTTTTTCCTTTTAGGGACGCGGAATAAACGGCAGTCTCCGCGCATGAGATTCTCTGCCATCCTGCTCATCCTCCCCCTTGTTCTCACCCTGCTGTCAGGCTCCGCCATGGCCAACGGAAAAGAAGCCCCTCCAACGGCAATCACATTCCACCTTCAGGGAACGGCTGCGGAAGCACCCAAATTCACCCGTGAAGTGGAAACCTTGGCTGGCAGGCATTTCTTCCGTAAAGTGCCCGAAGTCACCACCAAAGACATCATCGCATTTGCCCCCTTTCCAGCCGATGACAACTCCACCTACGGCATTGTTTTCCAACTCAATAAAAGAGCGGCACAACGCATTAACGCCACCACCAACCTCAACCGAGGCAAACTCCTCCTCGCCAACGTCAATGGTCAGGCCATCGGCGTGGTGAGAATCGACGGCCCCGTGAAAGATGGCCAACTCGTGATCTGGAGCGGCATCAAGGCGAATGAAATCAAACTCTACGACACACTCGCTCCCCGCATCGGCGAAGATCCTAAAATTTGGAAAAAACGCCTTAAATACGAGCAGAAAAAATAGCCCTTCCCCCTAGCTCTTTAGAGTTTCTACGAAAAATCATCGATCAGCCATGCCCCGTATTCTTACACTCGCCCTCACTGCTTTCGGCCTCTTCACGTCGGCCACCGTCACGGCCGCTGAAACCAAACTCACACTCCCCACCGTCAACAACCATCTCTACGGTAACGACGGCAATGCATTCTACATGTATGTGCCCCGCGTGTTCGAGGGCGTCACTTCCCGGCCGTGGACAGGTGGAAAATACGGCTTTGTCCGCACCCTCAGACGCACCCAGGACGGCGTCATCGGCACCAAGTTCCACGAAGGTATCGATATCAAACCGATCAAACGCGACAGAGCCGGCAACCCACTCGACGCCATCAATGCCATGGCCGCCGGCACCGTCGCCTACGTCAACCCCTACGCCGGCAATAGCAACTACGGCAAATACGTTGTCATCAAACACAACTGGGACTGCGGCCCGATCTACAGCCTCTACGCCCACCTCGCCACCACCACCGTCAAAGCCGGCCAACGAGTCACCCAAGGCACCAAACTCGGAAAAATGGGCTACACCGGCAGAGGCATCAACCGCGAACGCGCGCACGTCCACCTCGAGTTTGACATCATGCTCTCCAGCCGATTCGACCTCTGGCACAACAAAAACTTTGGCAGCAAAAACCACCACGGCCTGCACAACGGACTCAACATGGCCGGGCTGGACATCTCCAAACTTCTGCTAGCCCAAGAAAAAAAACCCACTCTCACCATCCCCCAGTTCCTTAGCACCGTCCCCGTTTACTACAAAGTTACTGTGCCACGTAAAGGCAACCTAGAAATCGTTAAACGCTACAACTGGATGGCCCGGGGAAACCACAGCACACGCACCCCGTCATGGGAAATCTCCTTCAGCCAATCCGGCTTCCCCCTCGCCGTTAGCCCGAGCCAGCGGAGCGTCACCACCCCGATCGTGACAGCCGTCATACCCTGCCAGTCCAAACAAGAATACCACACCAAAGGAATTCTCACGGGTTCAGGAGACCGGGCATCACTCTCAGCCAGGGGAAAACGCCACATCGCTCTCGTCACCGGAGACCTTTAACGCTCTGCTTAAAAATGGATCTCCAGAAACCATGGCCAGACGACATTGCTGACCGTTGTCCAAAATGCGGAAGAACATTTAACGCGGTAGTAAATATATCAGTTGGCCCAGGCAATCTTGGTAGATCGGTTCGAAAAATACACTCCAGAATGTTGGCTGTGCCTTTGATTGGATTTCCTATATTGCTATTTAAAGTTCTAACTGATGTGTGTGGATATACAAAAGATTACACCATTAATAAAAAGAAAAACTCAAGGCAAAGGAACTAGCATACACACCAAATTACCCTCAGCCATAAAAAATCGAGCTTGCCCTATTCTCTCGTTCTCCCATAGTCTAATCATCCTTATGAGAAAAAAAACATTGCTGACGTGGCTGACTCTCCTTACCGCACTCCTCGTTACGGCATTCCTTCAAACCACATCCGTGCAGGCTGAAGAGACAGCAGGATCATTTCGCACTTGGACCAAAGAGCTCGAAACCAATCAGCCCTGGGAAGCCGCCTACTGGGCGGAGTTCCTTGCCGACTTCAAAGCAAACGCCACCGTTCAAAGAGACGCGGAAAAACTCTGCAGCCAACTCGAATCTAACCCTCTCCACTGCGCCAATTGCTCAGGAAACGGGCAATCCTCACAATCACTCAGATCCCGCAAACAGAAATCCTGATAAATTTGCAATAGCGCCTGATGCTGCCACGCCTTCCGCAAATAGGTTTTTCTTCGCTTTCCGTTGTCAGTCCCAAACAACCGCACCGATGCCTTATCCACTTTCTCACTTATTGAGGGAGCGGGCATCTTCAAATAACTCTCCCAGGCAACACGGTCATCGGCGGCCAAGCGCTCGGGTAAAAGATGATTGATCTGAAAATCACGAATGCGATCTCCTCCGATCAATGCCAACTTCCGCTCACTTCGTTTGGATTTCACCGTGTAGTGATGACTCCAGTATGAATGACCAAGTGCGGCAAAAAACTCCTCCAGCCCAGATTGACTCCGGCAGGCTTTCTTGAACCCTGTCCAATTCCGTGCCACCTCAGCGAGACAACTCAACCGTCGTTGCGGGTGATTCACCGGGCGAACCCCTGAAAGCGTCCAAGGAATCGCACGCTCTGGCACAGGTTCATAATCCCCGCGTAGCCGCCACCAGCTTTCCCACAACCCTCGTAAATACTCCCGACTCTCAGCCGCAGCCTGATCGTAGATTTTAGCCGAAAGAAATCCAGAAGCTCCAAAAAGGATCGACTCCGAAACCTCTGTCATCTTTGCCAGCTCATGAATCGGCAAGCGCTGCGCCAAAAGCGTCATCGCCAAGCGGTTTGGCCGATACCCCAAGGTCTCCGCCAATACCTGCCAGAGCCATTCATCCGCCCCCAATGCGGCAACCGTCCTACTTCTTCTACGAGCTTTCAACCGGGCCCGATGCTCCGCCGCCCCCAGCATCAAAGCGTCCAAATCCGCCACATCCATCGTAGCCAGTGGCTTATAACACCTGCCTGGGTGCGCATTGGCCACCTCCACAAGCGGCAAGTCAAGTGCCTCTCGCAACACAGAATCCGGCACCACGACCTGAGGAACCTCCCGCTGATCCGCCGTGCGTGTGAAATGACTCTTCCCCTCATCTGAAAAAACCACATGCAAAACAACCTTATTAAATGACTCATTCACGGCATGTCCATGCGCTTCCCAATCTGAGAATCCGTGGTCAATCTCCAGAGCCCCACTGTGCCGGATACCCGCGATCTCCACGACCACATGCAAAAAATCCGGCCCCGCACTGTGGTTCCAGTGACCGAACTGCACGATTTTCACAGCCCGCCCATCCACAGCTATAAACTCCCGTCCCATCTGCCCAGCAAACCAAAGCGCCTGTAACTGAAGTTCGTGGGGCAACGGCAAGGGTGCTTCCTCATACACACCCACCACCACATCACTCACTTCGTTTAATAGATCTCCGTAGGACGACATAACAGAAATCTAGCAGAAAAAAGTAGGTTAGTGAAAGCTGAAAATGTAAAACTTTTTATCATCGCCGCGCTGCAACTGAAACTTGAGCTTACGAAATTAGGACAAGTTTCAGTTGCACCCTATGCGCCGAGCTGGGGCTCGGCGCTCCAAAAAGAGGCCCGAACCGCAGAGATGCGATTCGGGCCGTCTTGAAAAATGAGAGATAGGACTCAGCCTTAGGTAATCTTACCATGAAGCATCCAGTAGCTCATGGCGACAATCACAACGATGGCGATGAAGACCCAGAGGTAAACCAGAGTGCCCTTAGAGGCGCGCTCACCTGTGTTCTGAAGTTTGTCATAGCGACCCTTGATTTTTCCCTTACGCAGGAAGCCATCGTAGTGGCGCTGGAGCAAGTGAGTTTCCATCTGGCGCATCATATCGAGAATCACACCCACCAAAATCAGGAGACTGGTTCCTCCGAAGAAGGATGTCACTAAGAATGGCAGTGAATTACCAATGATACCGACAGGCATTTGGGAAACAACCCACGGAAGGATGAAGATGATGGTCAGGAAGATCGCACCGGCAAAGGTGAGGCGCGTCATCGTGAAGTCGAGGAAGTCAGCCGTTGGCTTACCGGGACGCACACCGGGGATGTATCCACCGCTTTTTTTCAGGTTCTCGGAGATCTCACTAGGCTGGAACATGGTCGCGACCCAGAAGTAGGAGAAGAAGAAGATCATCACACCTGCGACGAGGTAGTAAGTCAGTCCTCCACCAGCCAAGGCATCTTGGATGTTCCGTGACCATTGGGCCGTAGGGAAGGCGGACTGCAGAACGAAAGTCGGCAGGGAAAGAATCGCAGTGGCGAAAATGATCGGCATCACACCAGCGTAGTTGACTTTGAGTGGCAGATACTGAGTCTGGCCCCCGAGTTGCTTACGTCCCATCACACGCTTAGCGTATTGGATCACGATCCGGCGCTGCGCCTGCGTAATGGCGATCACGGCTGCGATAACAAACAGCAGGAAGGCAACGAGGAATACCAGGAAGGCGGCGGCACCAGGACCAGCATTAGGACCGGTAACGAGTGTCTGCCAAGTAATCACGAGCGCTCCGGGAAGAGCGGAGATGATGTTGACGGTAATGATCAGAGAGATTCCGTTACCAAGACCACGCTCGGTGATCTGGTCGCCGAGCCACATCAGAAGAAGTGTGCCGGTGACGATCGTCAAGACCGTCATGGAAATGAAGAGAGCCCCGTGACCAGGAACCACATCACCAAATTTTTCAATACCACTGAGCCCGGGAATATTCCCTGGGTTCTTCAAACTAATCGCAAGAAGGTATCCTTGCACGAGAGCAATCACGATGGTGATGTATCGAGTGTAGGAGTTGATCTTCTCACGTCCTCCATCCTCGCGAGCGAGCTTGGAGAGCTTGGGCACCACAGCAGTCATCAGCTGCATCATAATGGATGCAGAGATATAGGGCATGATACCGAGTGCGAAGACACCCATTTTCTGGAGTCCACCACCGGAGAAGAAACCAAGCATGGCTCCCACAGCAGCGCCAGGACCGCTGTCGCCGCCGGTTTTTTGCTTGTCAGCAAGATATTCAGCAATGACGCTAGCATCAACTCCAGGTAGAGTGACGTGAACGCCGAGACGGATGATGACAATCATCGCCAAGGTAAAGAGGATACGCTCCCGAAGTTCCGGGACTTTCCATGTGCTCGCAAATGCGGAGATCATTAGTTTTAATTATGTGTTAACAGTTATCGGTTGCCAGTTAGTCTGGCGTGCGTGGTTTATACGCATAGAGAGGAAGCGCGCAAGCACTTCCCCTCCAGAAATAATTATTTCTTGTGTATAAAGAAATACGAGGGGTGCTGCTTAGGCAACAGATCCACCGGCTTTCTCAATTTTCTCACGTGCAGAGGAACTGACTTTGCAGCCTTCCACGGTGAGTTTGGTAGCAATATCGCCATTGCCGAGCACCTTAACAGTGACGTAGGTTCCCTTGACCAGGCGTGCTGCCTTGAGGGACTCCATGTTCACTGTGGCGCCGTCTTCGAAGCGAGCTTCGAGGTCGGAGACATTAACGACAGCGATCTTGTCTTGGAAACGAGTGTTGTTGAAGCCACGCTTAGGAAGACGGCGATGCAGAGGCATCTGCCCACCTTCGAAGCCGGGACGAACACCACCGCCGGAGCGGGACTTCTGACCCTTGTGACCACGACCACAGGTCTTGCCGAGGCCAGAGCTTTCACCGCAACCGAGACGCTTTACACGATGCTTGGCACCGCGGTTTGGCTTGAGATTGTGAAGATTCATAATATTTTAGTTTTTGAGTTGGTTAGTTTACTAGTAACGACAGCCAATTACATTTTCTCTTGCACCTTCTTGCCACGGCTTGCGAGGACTTCCTCACGAGTGCGGAGCTGGGAAAGAGCTTTCATTGTCGCTTTGACAACGTTGGCGTGGTTGTTGGAGCCGAGGCTCTTACCGAGCACGTCAGTGATACCAACGGCTTCACAAACAGCACGCATACCACCACCGCAAATAATTCCGGTTCCGGGGCAAGCTGGCTTGAGAAGAACAACACCACCACCAAATTCAGCCTGAACGGCGTGTGGGATGGTTCCGTTGACGATCTTCATGCGAACGAGAGATGCTTTGGCGTCATCGCTGCCTTTGCGGATGCACTCGGCAACTTCTTTGGCTTTGCCGAATCCAACTCCAACGCGACCTTCTTTGTCACCAGAGACCATCAGGGCAGAGAAGCTGAAGCGACGTCCACCTTTGACCACTTTGGCACAACGGTTAATGAAGACCACTTTTTCAGTGAGCTCTTTGCCATCGTCCGTCATTGGCTTGGGAGGAGCTTGGCGTTGTCCACGGCCACGGCCACGGCCACGGCCGCCACGTCCACGGAAGCCGCCAGGACCACCACGGTCATCGCGGTTGTCACGGTTGTCTTGAGTAGGTGCTGCTGCGCCTTCTGTTTTAGGAGCTTCTGTTTTAGGAGCTTCAGTCTTTGGAGCTTCTGTTTTTGGAGCTTCTGTTTTAGGAGCCTCAGTTGCTGGAGTATCAGTTTGATTTTCAGACATGATAAATAAGTAGATTAGAAGTTAAGGCCGGCTTCACGGGCGGAGTCTGCGAGTGCTTTGATTTTTCCGTGGTAGAGGTGACCACCGCGGTCGAAAACGACCTTTTCGATGTTCGCCTCTTTGGCACGGCTGGCGACCATTGCCCCTACCTTGGCGGCGGTGGCTTGGTTGGATGCTGATTTCTCGATTCCTTTATCGAGGCTGGAAGCGGCACAAAGTGTGACACCTGCAACATCATCGATAAGCTGAGCATAGATATGCTGGTTGGAATAGTTCACAGCAAGACGAGGACATGCGGCAGTGCCGGAAACCTTCTTACGGATGCGGCGGTGAATGCGCCGGCGGACTTCTTTACGATTGAGAGTGCTCATTTTAAGTAAAAGTATTTAGTAGTTATAATTTAGGGTAACTGGCGATTACTGGACGCTCTTACCTGCCTTACGGCGAACACGCTCGCCAACATAGCGAACACCTTTTCCTTTGAACGGCTCCGGTGGATAGTAGCGGCGCACTTCTGCTGCGAACTGTCCGACCATTTGCTTATCGATTCCCTCCACCTTGATGGCGGTGTTCTTCTCCACAGTGACAGTGATGCCTTCTGGGATAGGGTGAAGAATCGGGTGAGACTTTCCAAGGCTGAGGTCGAGGGCTTTGCCTGCGACTTTGGCACGGAAACCAACACCTTGAATTTCGAGTTCCTTGACGTAACCTTTATCCACACCTTCGACCATGTTGCTGATCAGGGAGCGGGAAGTGCCGTGAAGTGCCTTCATCTTGCGGTGCTCAGTAGCACGCTTAACGGTGACGGTGCTATCGTCCGACTCAAGAGTGATGCCTTCAGGCATCGTCCACTCGAGTTTTCCTTTAGGTCCTTCCACAACGACATTGCCGTTGGAATCAGCCTTAACGCTGACTTTTTCTGGGAGAGTGATATTTTTTAATCCAATACGTGACATGGTATTATCCTTTCTGGTTGTTAGTAGTTAACGAGGTAAGATTACCAAACGTAGGCGAGGAGTTCTCCGCCGAGCTTTTCCTTACGGGCATGTGTGCCAGTCTTCAACCCTTTAGAGGTAGAGAGAATGGAGATGCCGAGGCCATTGAGGACACGCGGGATTTCACCCGCACCAACGTAGCGGCGAAGTCCAGGCTTGGACACGCGCTTGAGATCTGTGAGAACGGCGGTGCCGCTGTCAGAGTATTTTACTTTCACCTCGATTACGGGGAATTGACCATCGGTCTTTACCTCGTAGTTCCAGATGTAGCCTTCATCCTTAAGAATGCGGGCGATTTCGCCTTTCATCTTGGAGTAAGGGGCGGTGAATGTCTCGTTGCCTGCGCGTGATGCGTTTTTCAGGCGGGTGAGAAAATCAGAAATGGGATCACTTAAAACTGCCATAATGCTTGTATAAAGTTAGTGGTTAAAAATTGAAGCTACAGAATTAAGCAGCGTCTTCGGCTTTCTTGATGTCGCGAAATGGCATGCCGAGTGCCTTGAGAAGCGCGCGTCCTTCGTCGTCTGTATTAGCAGAGGTAACGAAGATGAGGTCAAAGCCGAGTTGGCGTTTGATTTTATCGAGCTCGATCTCGGGGAAAATGGATTGATCGTTTACACCGTAGGCATAGTTGCCTCGTCCATCGAAGTTCTTAGGAGAGATTCCACGGAAGTCACGGATGTTGGGTGCGGTGATGTTGACGAAGCGATCGAGGAATTCCCACATGTGGTTTCCACGAAGTGTGACGCGTGCGCCAACGGCCTCGCCTTCACGCACCTTGAAAGTAGCCACACTCTTACGTGCGTAGGAGATGCTTGGCTTCTGGCCGGTGATCTTGCAGATATCTTCGATAGCGTCTTCGACAGCTTGCTTACGGTCGGCAGCTTTACCAACGTGTGTGGTAACAACGATTTTCAACAGGCGCGGGACCTGATGCGGGTTGGTGTAGCCCAGCTCTTCAGTGAGAGCGGGAATTACCTTATCCTTATAATAGGTTTGTAGTGTGGGTGTCATAATAGCGGGTCAGCTTGATTATTGAGTCGCTTAAGCGCGGATGGGGTTCTTTTTGCAGGGGGCGAGGCGGCTTGTAACCACCCCAGGTTCAAATTGTAAAGCAGTTTATACCACTTTAATCATTCGGCGTGAAAAGCGGTCCGCGTATTGCGGCGCCGCTTAATCAAGGGAGTTATGAAATGCGGTTCGAAAACCGCCTTCACTTAGATTTTTTTTACGTTGGAGATGGCGATTGGGCCATCCTGTTCGAGGATTCCTCCATCCGGATGTTCTTCGGACTTGCGGATTGCCTTTTTGATGATGTTAGCACCCTCGACGATGACCTGGCCTTTAACGGCGTTGACATTGAGAACTGTGCCCTCTTTGCCTTTGTGGTTACCGGCAATGACCTTAACGGTGTCACCTTTTTGGACGTGTGTCTTAATACGCATTGTGTGATTCGGTTGATTTTTAATTAGAGAACCTCAGGAGCGAGGGAAACGATTTTCATATACTTTCTGTCGCGCAGCTCACGAGCTACAGGACCGAAAATACGAGTGCCTTTTGGGTTGCCGTCCTTGTCGATAATAACGATAGCGTTAGAATCGAAACGAAGCACGGAGCCGTCTGCACGGCGAACGGGGTATGCGGAACGCACGACCACAGCCTTAACGACTTCACCTTTTTTAATGCTGGCAGTTGGGATTGCCTCACGAATGTGGCAGGTAATGACATCACCGACGCGGGCCACCTTGGTGCGCTTGCCGATTACGCCAATCATCTTGGCGACACGAGCACCGGTGTTATCGGCGATCTGAACTTTGGATTCCATCTGGATCATGGCTTTAGATAGTTATTGGTTATTGGGAATTAGTTATTGGGATAACTAGTGCTGCCCGGGGGCAGCAAATGGATGAATTAGTGAGTGAGGATCTCTTGGAGTTTCCAGCACTTTTTCTTAGAAATAGGCCGTGTCTCGATGATGCTGACTTTGTCGCCAACGGCGGCTTCGCCTTTTTCATCGTGGGCGTAGAATTTCTTGGATCGCTTAACGATCTTTTTGTAGCGTGGGTGTGGCACGCGGTTGACGTATTCTACAACGATGGTTTTATCCATGGATGTAGAGATAACGATGCCAACACGGGTCTTACGAAGACCGGTTGATTCAGTTTGAGTATCGCTCATGATTAAAGTGGTAATTTAGATGTTTGATCAGCTTAACCTTGGAGGCGACGCTGGGTAAGGACGGTTTGCACACGTGCTGTCTCACGACGAACGAGGCGGCGGCGGGAGGTATTCTCGAGCTGGCCGGTGGCCTGCTGGAGGCGCAAGTTGAGTGCCTCTTGCTTGAGGTCACGCAGGCTGCGAGTGAGCTCCTCAGTAGTGAGCTCGCGAATGTCTTTGATTTTTGTCTGGGCCATGGTGGTTACAGTTAATCGTTAATATTTTTGGGGGGCTTAGCCGTGATTTCCACGGACGACGAAACGGGTAGGAACGCCGAGTTTGTAAGATGCGAGACGGAGAGCTTCCTTAGCAGAGGTCTCAGAGACACCAGCTACTTCGAAAAGCATAGTGCCAGGGCGGATCACAGCGACCCATGCCTCAACAGCACCTTTACCTTTACCCATCCGAGTTTCTGGTGGGCGGCCGGTAACGGATTTGTGAGGGAACACACGGATCCAAACTTTTCCTTTACGTTTAAGTTTACGGTTGATGGCAACACGGCAGGCTTCAATCTGACGGTTGGTCATCCATCCGCGACCGAGACACTGAAGTCCGAATTCACCGAAGCTCACGGTGTTTCCGCGCTGGGCGTTTCCGCCACGGTTTCCGCGCTGGGTCTTGCGGAACTTCACTCTTTTTGGCATTAATGGCATGGTATTATCCTCCTAGTTAAATTGGTTAATTTTAGATGGGCTAGTATTCAGTTTGAGACTAGCGTCTGTTGTTGTTACGATCGTTGCGATCATTACGGTCACGGCGTTGACCACCACGTGGGCGTCCACCACCAGCTTGTGGTTTTTCTTCCTTCTTGTTGATCCAGCACTTGATGCCGATGATTCCGTAAACGGTAGCGGCTTCTGCGAATCCATAGTCGATAGGCACACGGAGTGTCTGAAGAGGCACTTTGCCTTCGCGATACCACTCAGCACGTGCGATGTCTGCACCACCGAGACGGCCAGCGCAACGAACACGGATGCCTTCAGCACCGAATTCCATAGCAGTAGAGATGGCACGCTTCATGGCGCGGCGGAATGCAATACGACGCTCAAGCTGAACGGCGATGTTTTCACAAACAAGTTGAGCATCAAGCTCAGGCTGACGGATCTCTATGATGTCGATTTTCACCTGGCATCCACCACAAAGTTTGGAGATGTCATTGGTGAGCTTTTCGATCTCAGATCCTTTACGTCCGATCACGAGACCTGGACGAGCTGTGTGAAGAGTAACGCGAACGCTGTTCCAAGCGCGCTCAATGAACACCTTGGCAACGCCGGAGAGGTGAAGACGCTTTTTGAGATACTTGCGGATTTTGAGGTCCTCGTGAAGCTTGTCTGTGTAGTCACTGCCTGTGGCATACCACTTGGAGCGCCAGTCTTTATTGACGGCGAGACGGAACGAGATCGGATTGATTTTCTGGCCCATGATTAGATTTATTTAAAAGTTGGAAAAGGTGAATTATTCGGTTTCAGCAGCGGGGCTTTCTTCGGCGACTACTTCTGCAGCCTCCTTAGGAGCTTCTACTTTTTTCTCTGCCTTAGGTGCAGCAGCCTTCTTTGGCTTGAGCGTGCGCTTCTTTGGCTTGGATGAACGCTCACGTGGCTCAGGAATTTCTACCTCGTCAGTGAGAACGATGAATACGTGGCTGGTGCGCTTGCGGATAGCACCTGCGGAACCACGAGCACGTGGCTTGAAGCGCTTGAAAGTAGGACCATCACCGACGGTTGCCTCTTTGACGGTAAGCTCTTCGGCATCAAGCTCGAAGTTGTTCTCGGCATTCGCAACGGCGCTTTTCAGCGTTTTGCTAACGATCTGAGCAGCCTTACGTGGGGTGTAAGCAAGCACATCAAGGGCTTCGGAAACAGGCATGCCTTGAATGGCACGGGCGACATCACGGGCCTTTTTAGGCGAGATGCGGGCGTATTTATAAGTGGATTTAACTTCCATCGGTCTAGTTGGTGAAAAGGTGGTTGAAAAGGTTGGGTGTAATTTTATCGTTTTACGGTCTTAACGGATGCGATGTCGCCATGGCGAATCTCATCCTCTGATGATTCGAGTTCGGTCGGGAGAACGCCACTGAAATCCTTTCGGGTCTCGGCGACGATCGCCTCTGCTAGTTTGCGGTTACCGCGCATGATGGTAAATTTCATCCCGCGTCGAACGGACTGATCTTCACCTGCATTAATCACCAGCATGCCACTTTTGGCATCGATACTGACAATTTTTGCGTGTTGCAGCGTGCCTTGCGACATCTGCGGGCGCGGCTTTTGCCTTAATCCGAGGGCTACGTCAAGCTCTCGTATTGAACTTTCTAAACGAACTCGAGCATCAGGATCTGCGGCGACCGCTGTGCGAAGGTATTCGCGCATATTGGCCATCAGATCTAGTGCTGCTTTTTCGGTTGCGCGATTGCGTTTATCGAGGACTTCTGCATTTTTAACGGCATCGAGGATAGCATCCTCTCCCCCGTTAAGCAGATTATCACCGAGCGCCGCAAATCGCAGGCGTAATTCATTGACGCTCTTACTGAGCTCAGCTTCGCGCTTCTTGGAAGCGGCGAGGTCACCGGCCAGCACATGATACTGGCTCCGGGACTTGCTGATCTCACGCTTGAGCATGCGGATCTCACGATCCTTATCCTCAGATCCTCCCTGCGCAGCACACGGAGCCACCACACCGAGAAGCATAGCTCCGGTAATCGCGGTGGTGATGTGTGCTGGGAATCGCATGGAAAAAATGAAGGTTATGTGGTATTTATGTGGTATCTATCGCTTACCAAGGCCGCCGTGGGCTCTGAATATGCGAGTTGGTGAAAATTCACCAAGTTTGTGACCCACCATGTTTTCGTTTACGAAGACAGTCGGGAATGACTTGCCGTTGTGAACGTGGAAGGTGTGGCCTACAAAGTCAGGAGTAATCACTGAGTTGCGGCTCCAGGTTTTAATAGGCTTCTTGTTTCCGCTGGCTTCGGCGGCATCGATTTTCGCGAGCAGCTTTTGGTCAACGTAGGGGCCTTTTTTGAGTGAACGTGGCATAATAAGTTATGTGTTAATCGTTATTGGTTTTGAAAATTACTTCTTCTTACGACGAGAAACGATGAACTTGTTGCTCGGCTTGTATTTCTTACGGGTCTTCTGGCCTTTGACGTGTCCCCAAGGTGACTTGAGGTGCTGACGACCACCACCGGACTTGGACTTACCCTCACCACCACCGTTCGGGTGATCGACGGGGTTCATGCACATTCCGCGAACGGTCGGGCGGATGCCCTTCCAACGGCTACGTCCAGCTTTGCCGGATACTTCGAGCATGTGGTCGCGGTTTCCGACCTGGCCGATGGTGCAGTAGCAGTTCTGGTTGAACTTGCGGATCTCACCGGATGGCATCTTGACGAGCGCGTGTCCGCCTTCCTCACGGTTGGAAAGGACGGCTTGTTGACCAGCAGAGCGGGCAATCTTACCACCTGTGCCAGGAGTCATCTCGATGTTGTGAATTGGCGTTCCAAGAGGAACGTTCTTCAGCTTCATCGCGTTGCCTGGTTTTGGTGCAGCATTTTCGCTTGAGATCACAGCGTCACCTACTTCCAAACCAACGGGGGCGAGGATGTAGTTCTTGATACCGTCCTCATACTGGATGAGTGCGATACGGCAGGTGCGGTTAGGATCATACTCGATGCTGAGCACAGTAGCGGACACGTCCACTTTGTTGCGCTTGAAGTCGATCACGCGGTATTTGCGCTTGTGTCCACCACCCTTATGGCGGCAGGTAATACGTCCCTGGTTGTTACGTCCGCCGCTCTTCTTGAGTGGACGGGTCAGGCTTTTTTCAGGAGTAGTTTTGGTGATTTCCTCGTACGTTGGCCACACTTTGTAGCGGTTCGAAGGAGTCACTGGCTTGAATTTTTTAACGGGCATGGTTCGCTATTGGGTTCGATGTTATCGTTTTTCAGCGGGAATTGTGAATTTGTGTGTCTAGTGATTAGACGAGGTCGAGGCTTTCTCCGTCCTGAAGACGGACGATGGCTTTTTTCCAATGAGCTGTGCGGCCAGCGTCAGCGCGACGATTGCGCTTCTTCTTACCACTGCAGTTCATGGTGCGCACGGCGGCAACCTTCTTTCCGAAGAGCTTTTCGATAGCACGTTTGATTTCGAGTTTGTTTGCATCGCGGTCCACTTTGAACACATACTCGTTGTTCTCTTCTTGAAGAAGGGTGGCTTTCTCACTAATGAGAATGGTGTCGATGACCTGATAGATATCTTTCATGGTGATTGAGTAAGTTAAGTGTTAGGCAGTGCGGCGGGCGAGAGTCTCGTAGGAGTCCTCAACAAGGATGACGCAATTTGCATGCAGAAGTTGTTCGATGTTCATCTCAGCTGCTGTGATGAGCAGAACGGACTGAACGTTACGAGCAGCAAGGTAAGTGCTCTCGGTGAACTTCTCAGCCACCACAAGAACCTTACGAGCATCGGTCAGGCCTTTGATGGCTGCGATAAATGATTTGGTCTTTCCGTCTTCGATAGCGAAGCTACCGACGGAGAGGATTTTTTCATCAGCGATGTGATCGCCAAGAACTTTGCGGAGTGCAAGCTTACGAACGCCTTTGTTAACGGTCTTAGCATATGAACGAGGGCGGGGTCCGAAGACGATACCACCACCACGCCAGATTGGGTTCTTAGTTGTGCCACAACGTGCACGGCCAGTTCCCTTCTGTTTCCAGAGTTTTTTGTTGGAACCTTTAACTTCACCGCGAGTCTTGGTGCTTGCTGTGCCGCTACGGCGGTTAGCACGGTAGGCTGTAATGAGATCGTGCACAGCCTGGTCACCTTTGTGACCTTCGATCACTTGGATGTTTGCAGCTTTCGCATCTTGAATAGAGAGTGTTTTCATTTTCTCAGTTAAATATAGTTAGTAGTTAGTAGTTTGATACTACTTAGCAGCCGGAGCTGGCTTTTTAATGGCTGGGCGGATAACAACGTATGATTGGTTTGGTCCGGGCACTGCGCCTGAAACAAGGATCACGTTGTCTTCAGGGCGAACCTGAACGATTTTGAGGTTTTGGACAGTGCGGTTGTAGACACCGTGATGACCGGGCATCTTCTTGTTCTTCCAAATACGGCCTGGCCATGTGCCAGCACCCACACCACCAGGACGGCGGTGCATCATGTGACCGTGTGAGTCAGGCTGTCCAGCGAAGTTATAACGCTTAACAACACCTTGGAAACCTTTACCTTTGGTGGTGCCGAGGGCGTCTACCCACTGCCCCACTTGGAAAAGCTCAGCACCTGGGTGCGGCTCGTCTGTGTTGGGAAGGTCTGCGTCGCTTTCGAAACGGAATTCTTTAATCAGCTTCTTAGGGCTTGATCCGTATTTGTTGAAGTGTCCACGCTTGGGTAGATTGAGACGAAATTCCTTCTGGTCGTCGTAGCCAACTTGAACGGCGGAATAACCGTCGGTCTCGGTGGTTTTGACCTGGAGAAACTCGTTGCCCGCAACGTCAATGACGGTGACAGGGATGGATGTGCCAGCCTCTTCATCAAAGATGCGAGTCATGCCGACTTTTTTTCCTAGTAGTCCTAGTGCCATGGTTCTTAGTAAGTTAAATGGTTAGATTAAATGGTGATAGATCTGATAACGGGTCAGATGCGAATTGCGATGTCAACTCCGGCAGGAAGGTTAAGCTTCTTGAGCTCGTCCACGGTGCGGGATGTTGGATCAAGGATGTCCAGCATACGCTTATGGGTCCGAATTTCAAACTGCTCTGCTGACTTCTTGTCCTGGTTAACCGAACGGTTCACACTGAATTTTTCAATGCGTGTGGGCAATGGGATTGGCCCGGCGACTTTAGCTCCTGTGCGCTTAGCGGTTTCGACGATTTCCTTGGCGGATTTATCGATTGCGCGGTGATCGTAAGCACGGAGGCGGATTCTGATTTTCTGCTGTGACATGGCGGATGTTAGTTAGAGTTTGTGAGATTGTTATTGGTTGATAAACTTTGATTAGCTTGCGTAGGCGTATTGTTTAAAGAGCTCATCCACCACTTGTTGGGGGACTTGCTCGAAACTTGAGGGCTTCATAGTGTAGTCTGCACGACCACTTGAAAGTGTGCGAACGGCCGTTGAGTAGCCGAACATTTGGGCAAGAGGAACGATGACCTTAAGCACCGCATGAGTGGGCTTGGTTTCGATCTCTTGAATCTGCCCGCGGCGGCGGTTGAGGTCACCCATGATATCACCTTGATAATCTTCAGGTGTAGTGACTTCTACATCCATAACGGGCTCAAGAAGGATGGGGTCCGCCTTGCGGAAGGCATCCTTCATGGCAAAAATAGCAGCCATTTTGAAAGCGTTTTCGTTGGAGTCCACATCGTGAAATGATCCGTCGGTCACATTGACGTGAACGTCGACCATGGGATAACCTGCGATGACGCCATTGGTCATGGCCTCGCGAACTCCGGCCAGCACCGAGTTGATAAATTCTTTAGGAATGGCACCTCCAACAATCTTGTTGTCGATGGTGAGGCCTTTACCTTTCTCTCCAGGAGCAACGTCAAGGATGACGTGTCCAAATTGTCCACGACCACCGGATTGCTTCTTGAGAATCCCCTCACCTTCAGCGGCGCTGCTGATGGTTTCGCGGTAGGCGATCTGGGGTTTACCTACACCACAAGCGACTTTGAACTCGCGTTGCATGCGGTCGACAATGACTTCAAGGTGAAGTTCACCCATGCCGGAAATGATGGTCTGGCCGGTTTCTTCGTCGGTTTTAACAATAAAAGTGGGATCTTCTTCGGAAAGACGAGCGAGCGCGAGTGACATCTTATCCTGATCAACCACGGTCTTAGGCTCAACAGCCATGGAGATCACGGGCTCTGGGAAAAGTGGTGGCTCGAGCATGATATCGAACTTCTCAGCACAGAGCGTGTCACCGGTCTGGACATTTTTCAGTCCAACGATGGCAGCGATGTCGCCTGAGTAACAGGTTTGAATATCTTCGTGCTTGTCCGCGTGCATTTTGATCAGACGACCAATGCGCTCTTTCTTACGAGTGCGGGGATTGTAAACCATGTCACCCTTGGAAATTGTTCCTGAGTAAACACGGAAGAAGATAAGCTTTCCTACAAATTTATCGGCCCACAGTTTGAATGCGAGCGAGCAGAACGGCGCATTGTCATCGGTGATGGCAAGCACTTCAGACTCTTCGTCGTCAGCCTCTTGGCCTTGAGCCGCAGGGATATCGAGAGGGCTGGGAAGGTAATCAGCCACCGCATCAACGAGGAACTGAACGCCTTTGTTTTTGAAAGCAGATCCACCAGCTACGGGCACAATCGCATTGGCGATGGTAGCACGGCGCAGAGCAGATTTGATATCCTCAGAGGTGATCTCTTCCTCCATGAGGAATTTCTCACCGAGAGTTTCATCGCAATCACAGAGCACGGACAGAAGCTCTTCGCGGGCAGCTTCAGCTTCAGCGAGCAGGTCGCCATCAAGGTCTTGAATCTCGAATGTGGATCCCATATCGCAGTCATCTTTATAAATGACAGCCTTGAGGTTTACCACGTCGATTTGACCGATGAGGTCTTCTTCGCAACCGATCGGGATGAGAATGCGAACCGCTTTGACTCCGAACTTCTCTTGAATGTCTTGGAAGACGTTTTCAAAGTCTGCACCGGTGCGATCCATCTTATTAACAAAGATGATACGCGGCACGTTATACTTGTCGGCTTGGCGCCAAACGGTTTCGGTCTGCGGCTGCACTCCGGCAACTCCACAGAAGACAACGATCGCACCATCGAGCACGCGCAGTGAGCGCTCCACCTCGGCCGTGAAGTCCACGTGACCAGGAGTGTCGATGATGTTGACTCGTTGTTTTTGGCCTTCAAAGAGTTTGAAAACACCATCATTAGGGCTCTGGACCCACTCACATGTCACAGCGGCGGAGGTGATGGTAATACCACGCTCGCGCTCTTGCTCCATATGATCGGTCACCGTAGCTCCGTCATGCACCTCACCGATCCGGTGGATCATACCCGTGTAAAACAGTATACGCTCGGTGAGCGTGGTTTTACCGGCATCAATGTGCGCAGTAATCCCAATATTCCGTGTCCGTTCCAGAGGATATGGACGGTTTGGATTATTAGGATTAGCGGACATAGCGGGTGAGGCGTAGGATGTTTCTTTTCTCTAGAGAAATAGTGGGCCGGGATGTGACTACCAGCGGAAGTGAGCAAACGCACGGTTGGCCTGAGCCATCTTGTGCATGTCGTCACGCTTACGGACGGCGTTGCCTTGGTTGTTGGCAGCGTCTTTGATCTCGTTAGCAAGAGCAAGGAACATTGGAGTCCCCTTCTTCTTACGAGCGAACGTAACGATCCAACGCATAGCGAGGGACTCGGAACGCTTAGGATCAACTTCGAGAGGCACCTGGTAAGTAGCACCACCTACACGACGGCTTTTCACCTCGACGCGTGGCTTGGCATTCTCGAGAGCACGGGTCACAACCTCAAGTGGGTCGATGGTGTCCGTGCCGTCATTTGCTTTATCGATAGCGGCATAAACGATGCGCTCGGAAAGCGAACGCTTACCGTCACGCATGACTTTGCTGATCAGTTTCCCGACCACGGGGCTATCATAACGGGGGTCGCGTGTTTCTGGGCGACTGTAAACTCTTTTGCGGCGTGCCATGGTTTTATTAAGTTAAAATGGTTTGGATGAAAATTACTTCTTAGGGCGCTTCGTTCCGTATTTAGAACGGGACTGACGGCGCTTATCAACTCCGAGGGTATCGAGAGCACCACGAACGATGTGGTAACGAACACCTGGAAGATCCTTTACTCGGCCACCGCGAACGAGGACGATTGAGTGCTCCTGGAGGTTGTGACCTTCACCACCGATGTAGGCGATGACTTCCTGACCATTGGTGAGACGCACCTTGGCAACCTTCCGCAGCGCGGAGTTAGGCTTCTTAGGTGTGCGGGTCATCACTTGGAGACAGACGCCACGACGTTGCGGGCAGTTGTTGAGGGCACGTGACTTGGACTTAGTCTCGGGCGTTTTGCGTCCTTTGCGGACGAGCTGGTTAATAGTCGGCATATTCCTGCGTGGTTTTGGTTGAAATGATTTAAGTTAAAGCGTTGCTTTGTTCGTTATTAATACGGGTGATACTGGCTTGAAATCTACTGTTTCAGCTGGTTAACAAATTGTAAAACCCAACGGCGCCCAAGTGGCAAGATGTGGCAAGAGGTTGAAAAACCTCATTAAACCGCTTCTTATCCGGAGCTACCCGATAGGTATCACTGCTTGCTTGCAGCTGTTTTTGCTTGTGTGGTGACCCGCGATTACCCCTTGAGGCCACCTCGGGGGGCGGCGAATATACAAATGAAACCCCATCTGGCAAGACCCATTTCACTTTTTCATCATCTTTTTCTTAGAAATCACCCTAACCCACTGAAAACAAAGCATTTGAAGGCATTCCATCTAAGCCAGAAAACTAAACATCACCCCCCTTTTGAATCAATCTTTGCAGATTTTCAGCCTTCCACGGTGAATCCACTCCCCACAGATGGTAAATACTCGGCCTTTTACCCGCCTCAAGATCAGCCCCCGGCTACTTTTTAACTTCGCGAATCTTCAGATTCCGAAAACTCACCACATCCCCGTGATATTGCAGACCGATGTGGCCTTTGAGATGGGTGGGCTCCTTGCTGTCGTTATGCTTCTCGTTATCGAGAATCTGCATCTCGATCCCTGTGAAATAAATTTTAGGTTCATTTTCCTGCACACCCAAGAAAATCCCGCTATTGCCACCTTCGGAAATTTTCCATTCAAGCTTCAATTCATAATTGTCATACTGCTTTTCGGTAATGATATCTCCACCCTTATTCGTATGCTGTATGGTGCCATCCACGACTTCCCAACCATCCTTCACCTCCTCCCCTTTGTAATTTCTCCAGCCCGCCCGTCAAAGGTTTTACCATCAAAGAGGGGAGCCCAGCCCTGGGCTTGCTCTTTCTCAGTTAACTCCTCGGC
>CAYNNY010000018.1:10709-29530 GCA_964398555.1 uncultured Verrucomicrobiales bacterium | reverse complement strand
ATGTGTCGTAACTATAAACCACACCTCTTTTCATCATGACCCAGCATCTCTCATTCATCATCGCCCTCTGCCTGTCCGTCCTCGCACTACAGCCCACGAACAGCTTCGCTAACGCCCAAGAATCCAGAACCCAAGCCAAGAAGCTCCTCAAGGACGACAACTACAAAGAAGCTCTGACCATTTACACCACCCTGCTCAGCGAAACCAACGACGCCCAATCCTTCAGCGACCTCGAAAATGTCATCCGCAGCCTGAGCCATCTCAACCGCATTTCCGAAGCAGATAGCCTAATTGAAAAAAGCATCGCTAAACACCCCGACAACATCGCCTTTCTGATCACCTCGGGAAGCATCTACGCCCATGAGATACCTCACATTGGCAGCATCATCGCTGGCGAATTTCAACGTGGAAACCACCGTGGGGGCGGCCAATATGCCAACGCCTCAGAGCGCGACCGCATCCGCGCCCTGCAACTTTATCTCAAAGCATTGCAACAAAACAAAATCACCGCCGAGGAAAAATCAGCGGCCTATCATCAAATAAACCGCGCCATCTCCATAAACCGCCAACACCGCAGCGCCTATAAACTTCAAAAACTCACCGACCTCACCACACTACCCGATTACGAAATCGGCAACCGCTGGGGACGTGGTGGCCGCGACCCTCAGGGAGCCCCAGTCGACGCCGATGGAGAACCCCTCTTCTACGCCATCCCCACCTCCTGGGCCGATGCCAAAAACGACGGCGAACGCTGGCGGTTTGCCATGCAACACAGCACCTCAAAAAAAGAAGCCCAACAACAATGGGCCAACTTCCTCCACAGCCAGTTCGGCGTCACCTCCATGGCGAGCTACGGGTGGTTTCGAAACATTTCCACCTCCCCCGAAGAACAAAAAGGCATCCTCCAACTCCACACCCTCAAAGATAACGAAACCGTCGCCAAACTCGCCAACGGCGTGAAACGCTTCACCCTGCCTGATGACCAAAACTTTATCACCCTCTATAAAAATCTAAGCAGCACAGATGAATACGCCGCCGATAAACTCATCCAAATCTACCTCGACCGCCGTCAGCACAAAAAATCCTTGGCGTTACTCCGATCCACCATCGAAAATTTCCCAAAAAGTAATTCCCTCAAAAATCGTAAAACTCTCCTCCACCAAATCACCGGCAACTGGGGAAAATTCGAGGGGCAAAGCGGCTCATTCCCCGCCGGAAAAGAACCCACGCTCAACTACGTCTTCCGCAACGCCAAAACCGTCACCCTCACCGTCCGCCCGGTCAATGCCGACCTCATGACCGATAAGCTTTGGAAATACCTCGAAGGCAATCCTCTTAAACTCAAGTGGAAGCTCGTCCGCTTTCACAACCTTACCAACCAGCTCGTTAACGAAAACCGCAAAAAATACGTCGGCGACGAAATAGCCCGCCGCACCCACACCCTCAAACCCCACGCCAACCACTGGGACACCCGCGCATCGCTGAGTGTGCCTGTGAAAAAATCCGGAGCTTACCTCATCACCGCCATCCTTGAAAATGGCGTCACCACCCACACCCTCGCCTGGCTCGATGCCACCGTGATCGTTCGCAAACCCGTCAAAGAAGGCACACTCTACTACGTCGCCGATGCCATCACCGGCAAACTCATCCCCTCAACCACCCTCGAATTTTTTGGCTATCAGCAACAGCGCCGCAAAAAACCAGGCATGATCCGCAAGTATGACGTCATCACTAAACGAGTCACCAAAACCACAGAAAAAGACGGCACCCTCCTGATTAAAAAAGACGACTTCTCCAACAAACTCCAGTGGATGATTCGTGCCAAAACCAATCAAGGCACTGCCATGTTAGGATTCTCCCGCCTCTCTTCCAACATCAACTCCTACCGCACCCTGCAAGGCCGCAAAGCATTCGGCATCACCGACCGCCCCGTCTATCAACCAGCCCAAAAGGTGTTCGGAAAATTCTGGGTCCGTCAGGCGAAATACGATCTCGCCCTCGATACCTCAACCTACGCCGGACAAAAATTCTCCCTCACCATCCGAGATGCCATGGGAAATGAGGTGGTGAAAGACCAAAAACTCACCGCCGATTCCTACGGCGGCGTAGAATACACCTACCAGCTCCCCGACGATGCCAAACTTGGCAACTACAGCGTCCAACTTCGCCAAGGCGAATCCTACATCGGCAACCACGCATTCCGCGTCGAAGAATACAAAAAACCAGAATACGAAGTCAGTGTCGATGCCCCAAAAGACCCCGTCATGCTCGGTGAATCCTTCAAGGCCACCATCAAAGCCACCTACTACCACGGTGCCCCTGTCACCGAGGCCAAAGTGAAAGTCAAAGTCATGCGCACCCGCCACAATGATCTCTGGTTCCCTGTCGGCCGATGGGACTGGCTCTACGGTGGCGGCTACGGCTGGCTCGATATCGAACGCCCATGGTATCCCGGTTGGAAATCTTGGGGCTGCTTCTGCCCCCGCCCGTTCTGGTTCCACCGTGGTGGAGAACAACCAGAAATCGTACTCGAACGCGATCTCGAAATCGGTGCCGATGGCACGGTGAAAATCGAAATCGACACCACCCTCGCCAAAGCCGTGCACAGCGACACCGACCACAAATACACCATCACCGCGGAAGTCGTCGATGCCTCACGCCGGACTATCGTTGGAAATGGCAGCGTCATCGCCGCCCGTAAAGCTTACCAAGTGAGCGTCTGGCTCGACCGTGGATACGCCCGCGTCGGAGATGCCATCAACGCCACCGTTGCCACCCGCAGCGCCGATGGGAAACAAGTCAGCACCCAAGGGACATTCACCCTCTATCAAATCATCACAAAAGAAGGAAAAATCAGCGAACAAAAAATTCAAAGCTGGGAAACCAAAACCGGCGATGAAACAAAAAGCGAAAATGGTCAACTGAAGTTCCAAGCAGCCAAAGCCGGGCAATACCGCCTCTCCGCCCAAATGACCGATGCCAAAGGCCACACCATTGAAGGTGCCATCCTCTTCACCGTCCGTGGAGACGGATCAGAGGATGCAGCTGACAGCGATTTCACTTACTCGGACATCGAACTCATCGCCGACAAACGCACCTATGCCAAAGGCGACACCGTCAAACTCCTCATCAACACCAAACGCCCCAACAGCACCGTCCTGCTCTCAATCCGAGGTGCACTAGAATACCAGTTCGTCCACATCAAAGGACAAAGCGCCGAAATAGAAATTCCGGTGAAACAAAAAGACATGCCGAACTTCTTTATCGAAGCCGCCACCGTCTCCAATGCCAAACTCCACACCGCCGTGCGTGAAATCATCGTGCCTCCAGAGAAACGTATCCTCACCGTCGAGGTCCTACCTAACGAAACACGATTCAAACCACGCGCCGAAGGCGAAATCAAAGTCCGCATCACCGACGAAAATGGCAAACCAGTCAAAGGCTCACTCGCCCTCACCATCTACGATAAATCACTCGAATACATCTCAGGGGGAAGCAACGTCGCCGACATCAAAAAACATTTCTGGAAATGGCGTCGTCATTTCCGAGGTGGATTTACCCACAGCTTCACTCACAGAGAAGGCAATGTGCTGAAAAAGAAAGCAGAACGCATGAGAACACTCGGAGCCTTTGGTGATTCAATGGCGTATAGCTTGCGCGCAGACGACAGCTATGGAAATAGCGGTGGTGGTGAGCTTATTCCTGGTGTTTTTGGACGATCAAAAAGCATGGCTCTTTCTGCATCAGCCGCCCCCATGATGGACATGGAGGGAGCAGTCGGAAACATAGCCACAGCAGGGCTTAGATCAGGTGATTACGCCATCACTAGAAACTCCATCGATTCCATTTTAAATAACCCTGGAAGAACCAATGCCGATGCCCCAGCCGTGATGATCCGCAAAGACTTTGCCGACCTCATTAAATGGATCGGCTCAGTAGAAACCGATGACGATGGCATCGCCACCGTCCCCGTCACCTTCCCCGACAACCTCACCACATGGAAAATTAAAACCTGGGCGATGGCCCACGGAACCCGAGTCGGAGAAGGCACCGCCGAGGTCATCACCAGCAAAGACCTCATCATCCGACTCCAAGCACCCCGGTTTTTCATCGAGAAAGACGAAGTCGTCCTCAGCGCTGTGGTCCACAACTACCACAAAAACCCACAGGATGCCACGATCTCCATCGAACTCGAAGGAGGCACACTCAAAACCGACTCCCCAGTCACCCAAAAACGCACCATCAAAGCCGGTGGCGAAACCCGCATCGACTGGCGCTGCAAAGTCAAGGGAGCGTGGGCGTCTCGCCCGCACCACCCAGCCCAAGCCATCGTGCGCATGAAAGTCATCACCCCCAACGACTCCGATGCCATGGAAATGACCTACCCCGTTTACGTGCATGGCATTCTCAAACAAGAGGCCTGGAGCCACACCATCAGTGGCGGCGGTTTGCAACCGCCAAGCCAAAACAGCCACACATTCACCGTCAACGTCCCCGCCGAGCGTGACCCCGACCAGACCCGACTCGAAATCCGCTACTCACCCACCATCGCGGGCAGCATCGTCGATGCCCTCCCCTACCTCGTCGAATACCCCCACGGCTGCACCGAACAAACGCTGAACCGATTTGTCCCCACCGTCATCGCCCAGAAACTCATCCGCGAAATGGGAGTAGACCTCGAAGACGTGCGTAACAAACGCGCCAACCTCAACCCACAGGAAATAGGCGACGACAAAACGCGCATGGCCCAGTGGAAACGCTGGCAGAGCAACCCCGTATTCAGCGCCAAAGAAGTCAACAAGATGACAGCCAAAGGCATTTCTAAACTTCGTGAAATGCAACTCCGCGACGGAGGCTGGGGGTGGTTCTCCGGATACGGTGAACAATCATATCCCCACACCACCGCCGTCGTCGTGCACGGACTCATCATCGCCAAAGCCAACGGTGCCAGCATCCCCGATGGAATGATCAAGCAAGGCGTCACCTGGTTAAAAACACGGGAGGCTCGCGAAACCAAACGACTCAAGATGTGGAAAAAAGGAGCCAAAAAACAAAAAAAACATGCCAAAGAGCACGCTGATGCCATGGACGCCCTTACCCGACTCGTCCTTGCCGAGGCTCAACAAAAAAACAAAGAAATGTTAGCCTTTCTCTTCCGCGATAAATCCACCCTCTCGGTTTATGGAAAATCGCTCACCGGCATGGCGGCCCACCTCGTCAAAGACACCGAAAAACGAGATGCCCTGATCCGGAACATCGAGCAGTTTCTCGTTTACGATCAAGAAAACCAATCAGCCCACCTCAAGCTCGGCAACGAAGGATACTGGTGGCGCTGGCACGGCTCCGAGATAGAATCGCATGCGTGGTTCCTCAAACTCCTTGCCGCCACCAAACCAAAATCCAAAGAAACCCGCGGACTGGTGAAATACCTCGTCAATAACCGCAAACACGCCACCTATTGGAACTCCACCCGCGACACCGCCTACTGCATCGAAGCCATTGCCGACTACATGCGCGCCAGTGGCGAAAACAACCCGGACACCGAAGTCACCGTGCTGGTCGATGCTAAGGAGATCAAAACCGTCAAAATCACCAAAGACAATCTCTTCTCCTTCGATAACAAAGTCGTCATCGCAGGCGATGCGTTGGCAACTGGCGAACACAAAATAGAAATCAAAAAATCCGGCACCGGCCCACTCTACACCAATGCCTACCTCACAGTCTTCACCAAAGAAGACTTCATCACAAAGGCAGGACTGGAAGTTAAAGTGGATCGCGCTTATTACAAATTAGAGCGAATCGCCGCCACCGAAGACACCGCCGGCACCAGCGGACAGATCGTCGAACACAAAGTCGAAAAATACAAACGTATCCCACTGAAATCCGGCGACATGTTAGTCAGCGGAGACCTCGTCGAGGTGGAGCTCCACATCCACAGCAAAAACGACTACGAATACCTGATGTTTAACGATTGGAAACCGGCCGGTCTCGAAGCCGTCGACGTCCAAAGCGGCTACACCAAAAACGGCATGGGAGCCTACATGGAAATGCATCACGAAAAAACATCCTTCTTCATCCGTCGGCTCATGCGTGGATCCCACAGCCTAAAATACCGACTCCGCGCCGAGATCCCCGGAACCTTCAGCGCCCTCCCCACCCAAGCCGAAGCCATGTATGCCCCCGAGCTCCGCGCCAACTCGAATGAAATGAAGATCAAAGTAAGATAGGTCTCCAAGACCTGTCATCTGCCTATCCCTGATCAACCGTGGCGGCGGTTTCCAACCGCCTCGCCCCAATCACCCCACCAAAAACAGCGCAACCCAAGTAATTCTAAAAAATTCTGCAAATTCTGTCGAGCGCCGCAGGCATCAACCAATCGCTCGACAATTCCCAACCCATCAACGACAGACCATCCATCCAACCTGTCACTCGTCCCAGTGCTCCATCCACCAGGCCAAGCTATCGACCCATGCCGCGCATGCATGGTGGTGGAGGCCGGGGCCGACGCTAATTCACCGGCATCAAGGAGAAGAGCAAGCTCATTCGCGAAGCCATGGCGGCTCTCGTTTCTCGGGAAAGTGGCATCCGACTCGCCAAGCTAGGCGGCACCTGCCCAGACATCCAAGAAGTTTCACGAAGAAAAACGGAATCATGATTCTCGTGGACACCTCCATCTGGATTCACCACTTCAGAGAATCCAATGAAACACTCTGCCATCTTTTGGCCCGTGGCCAAGTTTACACACACCCTTTCATTCTCGGCGAACTCCGCTGCGGAAACCTTCCGAAGAGAACTCAAACCTTACTAGACCTCTCTTCACTCCCTCAAGCTAAACCGAGCCTCGACATCGAAGTCAACAAGCTCATCGAATCCCGCCAACTCATGGGAAAAGGCATCGACTACATCGATGCCCACCTTCTCGGCAGCACTTTAATTTCAGGCTTATCACTTTGGACTCGAGATAAACGACTCCACCGCATAGCAGACACCCTCCTCTGCGCCCATCATGCATAAAAACCAACACGCTCTGCTTTTTGCGCATGGGGATAGGCTCCCATGATTCTCCTGCCTGTCGTCTATTGTATTTTCTCCAAAATCCCCTCACCTCAGAAATAGAACATCAGCCGTTCACCTCAATAGCCGTGCCTCACCTCTCGCTTGGGCATCCTCTGGACTGAGAACAATACGGCGATCTTTGAGCAACAAACCTGGGATCTGTTCCAACTTCACCTTTTCTGCCACGTAGGCGCGGCCGACAGCATTGTTATTGTAATCCATCAATCGCTCGTAGCGCGTATTCCCTGGCTTCGACTCCTGCGCATCGGTTGCAAAGTGGGCAAACTCAGGACCAAATGCCTCGGTCAGCATAAAACTCCACATCGTGTGGCGCAGCGCATCCTGCTTCCAGTGATCCCCTGCGTAATAAAGCAACGAAATCTCACGCGCCCTCGATGTAATCAAAGCGATATAAGGCACGCGAAGCGGAAAGTAGGATACCATAGCCACCTGCTCATCAGAAAGGCTGACTTTCATCTCCTTAGCCACCCCCCTGATATCCTCATCGCTGAACCGAAGACGAAACTCATCTCCCCGGCTCTCCGTGTAAATCCTCGCGGGCACATTTTTCTCATTCACCTTGATCTGTACCTTGCCGCTAAACACAAATTTCCCCGTGGTCACATTGTCATGGAAGAGCGTCGTCAGGCTCTTAAGTAAATCATGCACAGCCTTACGAGGGTGCAGCAGCGAAATATCGGAGAGCATCACATTGCCCTCGGTAAAGCTATCAAAGGGAATATCCTTCGGCATGTCAGACTCATGAAATGAGGTCTCGAAATTCAGCACTAACACCCGACCTCTCAGCTTAAAGAGATCTTCCAAGTTCACCTGCACTTTATCACAGCGAAAGGATGACGAAAGTCGGTGTCTATCACCGGGAACCAAGTCAAAATCCACTGAGATATTTTTAACCGTCACCTTATGGAACCAAGGTGAAATCTTAGGGCGTTCGTATTCGATGTCATCGATATACACCCCCATGCTCCTCGCCTTCACCTGCACTTTTTGCACGACGGCCTTCGCAATCATCGGAGCGGCAACACTGGCAATCACCCAGATAGCCAGCCACACAAAGATCAAAATCAGCAACCATTTACGAACGCTCGGGAAATATTTAACCATGACAGAGTGATTGAAGGCGGAGCTTAACACAAATCCCCCGCTTTGGCACCGCTAATTTGATCAAACTCGCGCCGAGACATTCTTAGCTCTTGACTCTGATCTCTTGTCTCTTGATTCTCAAACCCATGAACGTTCTCGTCGTAGGAGGCGCAGGCTACATCGGCAGCCATTGCGTCAAACAGCTCCAAGCCGCCGCCCACACTCCCTTTGTTCTCGATAACCTCGTCTACGGCCACCGCTCCGCTGTCGCGGATGACATCCCCTTCTTTGATGAAGACCTCGGTAACCGCAGTGCCGTCGCCAAGATCCTCAAGGACAATAAAATCGACGTCGTCATGCACTTCGCCGCTTACGCTTATGTCGGAGAGTCCGTCACGGAACCCCTCAAGTATTACGAAAATAACGTCGGCAATACCATTCAACTACTGCTCGCCATGCAGGACGCCGGAGTCTCCAAATTTGTCTTTTCCTCCACCTGCGCGACCTATGGCGTCCCCCAGTCGCTACCGATCGTAGAAGACCTACCCCAGTCCCCCATCAACCCCTACGGCCAGACCAAACTCCAAGTCGAAGCCATCCTCAAGGACCTCGCCGCCATCGGCAAAATTTCCTCCGCTGTATTCCGCTATTTCAATGCATCTGGAGCTGCTGAAGACGGCAGCATCGGCGAATGCCACGATCCTGAAACCCACCTGATCCCACTCGCCATCGATGCCGCCACCGGTAAGCGTGGCGCACTCAAAATCTTCGGCACCGACTACCCAACGCCCGACGGCACCTGCCTACGCGACTACATCCACGTCGATGACCTCTCGCGCGCCCACATTGCCGTCTTTGATCAGATCGAGGCCCCAAGCACCTTCGTGCACTACAACCTCGGCACCGGCAGACCCACCTCCGTCCGAGAAATCCTCGATGCTGTGGAAAAAGTCACCGGCCTCCCCGTGCCTGCAGAAGAAGCACCACGCCGCGCTGGCGACCCCCCATCCCTCTACGCCGATAACACCAAAGCCCGCAAAGGCCTCGGCTGGGAACCCCAGCACATGGACATCGAGTCCACCATCGCCACCGCCTGGAAATGGCACCAAAGCAACCCCGAGGGTTACGGCGCCTGAACCTCATTCTCCCGACCGTCAAGACGCTGAGCCTCGTAGAGCTCTCGGTAGATCGCGTCACCCGATAGAAACGGCACCGTTATAAGATCCGCCATGGCGCATTGCGCCATCCCAAAATACTCAAATATACTCTGTGAATCTTGAGCAATCCAACCCTAGAATACATTCACCAACTTTAACGGCTGAGCCTCAGCGGCTTCCCTCAAATCTAAACACTCCAACCCAAGCAACTTCCATGACTTCTCACCTTCACTACTGCCAAGATCACTTCGCCTTCTCCCGCCGAAAAACCCGAGAAATCATGGTCGGCAACGTCGGCATCGGTGGCGATAACCCAATCCGGGTGCAGTCGATGATTACTTCCGACACCAAAGACACGGAGGCCTGTGTGAAACAAATCCTCGACCTAGCCGAGGCCGGATGTGAGATTGCCCGCATCACAGCGCAAACCAAAGTTTACGCGGCCAATCTGGAAAACATCCGCGATGGCGTGCGCGCTGCCGGATGTGACATTCCACTCGTCGCCGATATCCACTTCAAACCAGACGCCGCATTCGAAGCCGCCAAATGGGTAGAAAAAATCCGCGTCAACCCCGGCAACTACGCCGATAAAAAGAAGTTCGAAATCCGAGAATACAGCGATGACCAATATGCCGAGGAACTTGAGCGCATCCGCGATGACTTCACTCCATTGGTTGAACTCTGCAAAGAGTTAGGCCGCGCCATGCGCATAGGCACCAACCACGGCTCCCTCTCAGACCGGATCATGAACCGCTACGGCGACACCCCACTCGGCATGTGCGAGAGCGCCTTCGAGTTTGCCCGCATCGCACGCGATCTCGACTACCACAACTTCTGTTTCTCCATGAAGGCCTCAAACCCAAAGGTCATGATCGAAGCCTACCGCTTACTCGTCGCCCGCCTCGAAGACGCCGGCCCCGATTGGAACTACCCCATCCACCTTGGCGTCACCGAAGCTGGCGACGGCGAAGACGGACGCATCAAATCCGCCATCGGCATTGGCTCGCTGTTAGCTGACGGCGTCGGCGACACCATCCGCGTCTCCCTCACTGAGGACTCCGTCTATGAAATCCCAGTAGCCCAAGCCATCATTTCCGGCATTCAGAACTCCCACCTCCTCACCGACCCCACAGGAGCCCAGCGCGGCACCCTGAGCTATGACCCCTTCAGCTACAGCCGACGCAAGAGTCATGAGATCGAAATCAACGGCCACAAGTTAGGTGACCACAATACCATCCGCGTCTTTACCAGCCGTGAAAAATGGGATTTTCTAGGTGAAAAAGTGGGCCAACTCGGCGACTTCAACCCCGAAGCCGTAGCTGAGGACACCGCCATCGTCTCAGTGGACCCATACGATACCGATGCCGTGATGGCGATCAACGCCGTGGAAACACCTCAGCTTGTCACCGTTGCCGATGGCGCTCATGATGCAGCAGACATCCATGCCTTCCGTTTACTCGCGAACAAACTAGCCGCCCATCACCTGATCCTCCTCAAAGACACCCTAACTCCCGCTACCGAACCAGCGAAAGACTCTCTATCCATCCTACTCACAGCATCGCGGAACATCGGCTCACTCCTCTGCGATGGCATTGGCGATGCCATCCTCATCCAGGGTGAATACGATGCCGAAAAAAGCCTCAGCCTCGCCTACAACATCCTCCAAGCCGCAGGATCCCGCATTTTCAAAACCGACTACGTCGCCTGCCCATCCTGCGGTCGCACCCTGTTCAACCTTCAAGACACCACCCAGAAAATCCGCGCCGCCACCGGCCACCTCAAAGGAGTGCGCATCGCCATCATGGGCTGTATCGTCAACGGTCCCGGAGAAATGGCCGACGCCGACTTCGGCTACGTCGGAGGAGCCCCCGGAAAGATCAACCTCTACGTAGGCAAACAAGCGGTCAAATTCAATATCCCCGAAGAAGAAGCCGTCGAGCGCCTCACCGACCTCATCCGCGAACACGGCAAATGGGTGGAGGCATCATAGAGGCCAGAAGTAATAATCAAGAGACCAGACGCACAGATGAACCAAACAAAACCATGAAAATCAAACATCTCATCCCCCTTATTCTCGCCCCTGTTTTTCTCACCTCATGTGAGAAATCTGAAAAGAAGGAAACAAAGAACACTCCAGAGAAAATGGCACCAAAATCAACCCCAACCAGCGCCAAACAACAACCTAAGAAAACAGGAATCCCCGCTGTGGAAGCCGCCCGACACGCAGGGGACGTGCTAAAAAGAAACGCCCAGAAGTCACAAGACCTCCTCGACAACTCAAAGTAACAATCCACCAAAGGGAACTCCGCCCTTAACCAGGCCAAAGACCAGTCCAAATCCAAGCATACAAAACAAACTTAACCTCCAGCGAATGCTCCGGAAAAAGATATCAAATGAATAATCGATGAGATTGACACCTGCGCAAACAACATAAAGAAACGGACTAAAGAAAAGAATCAATGCCGCGGAGCGCTGAGGAGCGGAGGAAGTAGAACCTTCTTAAATTTCTTAAACATCGCAACAAAGGGAGCCTACAAAATTCGGCTATCGAGATTGAACACCTGCCCTGAAGTATTCGGCATTTGATGATGGAGGAAGTTTACAAAATCAGCCACCACCTGCGGCGTGTTGAATCGGCCTAACACATGACCCGCCCGCGCCGCATCTTTAACCGAATCCGATAATCCCTCAGTCATGCGCGTTTCTAAAAATCCGGGTAAGATAGCATTCACCCGCACATTGCGCGGCCCGAGTTCTCGGGCCATGGATTTCATCAGGCCTAGCATGGCGGCTTTGGACGCCGCGTAGTTCGCCTGGCCAATAGGTGGATGAATCGCCGAGAAGCTCGAGATTAAAACAATGTGTCCGCCGCGGCGCTTAACCATCCCTCGTGATACCTCTCGGGAACAGCGGAAGGAGCCTTTCAGGTTCACTTCCATCAGCCTATCCCAATCTTCAGCCGTCATGCGCAGCAAGGGTTTATCTGCGGTCTCACCCGCATTACAAACCAACAAATCCACCTCCCCTATTCCAGAGAAATACGCCTTCACCTTCCCTGAATCTGAAACATCTAACTCGCCCCGCCCCGGAGCCATCACCTCCATACCGGCGGAAACCAAAGATGCCGAAAGTGCTCTACCGAGACATCCTTCAGCACCTGTAATAACGGCTTTGGCTGTATTCATATCTTATTTCAAATAACGAGTATTATAAATACAACCTTCATCCATCCGCATAGCGGACAAATCTTTACACCAGCATGAGGGCCGGATTCTCAATGAGCTTCTTCACCTCATTGATAAACTGGGCGGCAACGGCACCATCGACCACACGGTGATCACAGCTGACTCCGATGTTCATGCGCAGACCGGGAACAATCTGACCGTCTTTGACGACGGGCTTCTCAACAATGGCACCGATACTGAGAATCAGAGCCTGAGGCGGGTTGACGATCGCATCAAAGCTCTCGATCCCCCACGCTCCGAGGTTGGAAATCGTGATGGTTCCTCCGTCGAACTCGTTAGGAAGAAGCTTACCATCGCGGGCACGGACGGCCATCGCTTTGACTTCTTGGGAAATTTGCAAGATCGACTTACTGGCCGCATCCTTGATCACGGGAGTAACCAAGCCATCGTCCACAGCAATCGCAACCGACACTCCGATTTTTTCAAACTCAACAATGCTGTCGCCGTTGAAGGCGGCATTCACAGCAGGCACGGTTTGTGCGGCACTGATCACGGCTTTGATCACAAAGTCGTTCACGCTGTATTTGTTACCGTGGGTCTGCTCGGCCTGCGCGTTGACCTGCTTGCGCAGAGTCATCAGAGCTGCGGCATCGGCCTCTAGGTGGAGGTAGAAATGAGGAATGGTTGTTTTAGAGATCAATAGACGATCCGCGATGATCCGGCGCATCGTGCTAAGCTGGACAGTTTTATCTGCTGAGCCAACCGTAGGCAGCAGAGCCTTGGAGGCTGGGACTGCGGCGGCTGGAGCTGCCACTGGCGCAGCGGCAGGTTGAGATGCGCGAGCCGAAACAGGAGATGGGGTAGCTGCCGGCGCGGGAATAACGACGCCATCAGAGCCACCAACGTCAGCTTTGACAATGCGACCACCAGGGCCACTGCCTTGAACCGTGGTCAGGTCAATACCCTTGGCCTCGGCAATTTTACGAGCGAGCGGGGAAACACTAACGCGATCACCAGAGGCGGTAACGATAGGTCCGGATGACGCTGATGGAGATATTGAAGGAGCTGCAGCAACAGGCGCCGGGGCGGCGACTGGAGCTGAGGTGCTGACGGCAGCAGGTGCTGCGCTAGCTCCCGCCGTTTCACCTTCTTCGAGAATGATGCCAATGACAGAACCCACAGGAGCCTTCGCTCCCTCTTGCACAAGGATTTCAGTCAGTGTGCCCTCGTCAAATGCCTCCATTTCCATGGTGGCTTTATCGGTTTCGACCTCTGCGATGATATCGCCGATTTCGATGGAATCTCCAACTTGCTTGTTCCACTTAATCAGGGTGCCTTCCGTCATCGTGTCGGAAAGCTTGGGCATTTCAATATTAATAGGCATAGAAAATTCTGGGTATCTTGGGGCAAAGGAATGGGGCGAACCGGGCTAATAAGCAAGCCCAATCGCCCCGAAACTTTGGCATACCGGATCACATCCGGCACCTCTCTGAGTGACTCAACCTTAGTGATCAAGGTAGATGTAATTCTGCCAACTCTTCATTCGGAAAAGAATCTTCCGCATAATGGCCACATGGTGCATGTGATCCGAATAAACAGCCACCTCTGCATAAACTCCATCGGGCAGGATATACTCACTCAGGTCATCGTCTATCTTGACCATCACCGGCACCATGGCCGCACCTGCCGTCACCAGCTCTCTAGCTTTCATTAATTTCCCCGATGCCTGAAGCTCACCTTCCCCTAAAGCTGGCTGAGTCTGCACCACTTCCGCCTTAAAAACTCGCCCAGGAATACTGGGAAACATGATTTCAGCCTCGTATCCCGCCTTGAGGCGCTGCATGGAATTTTGACGAAAACTGGCGACCACAAAATGATCCTCGCTCGGCACAAACACCATCGTTGGAGCCAAAGGCAGAGGCACAGCCATCATTCCCGCCCTGACTCGAACATGGGTGACATAGCCACTGGAAGGAGCCCTGACAATGCAGCTGTCCAAATCAAATTGCGCACGCTCCAAGTCGGCTGTCCGCTGCGCCATCACCTGAGTTTCCTGAGCTCTGAGCTCCAAGACACTGCGAGAGAGATTCGTTTTACTCTGAGTCAAGCCAGCTTCCGCTGAGACATAAAATTGATATTTATTCTCAAGCTGCCTCTCGGAAACAGCTGCGGCGGATTTCTTGGTGCGTTCATAATCCTGCTTTGTCCGATCATGTTTCGCCTGCGCCATCGCCACGGTCGACTTCGCAAGCTCCACAGATTCTTTCAATTGAGCAATTTGAGCCTTGGCCAAATCCAAAGCCGCCTGCTTCTGCGCCACCACCTGCTTGAAGGGCTTAGGCTCGATTTTAAAGAGGACATCCCCTTTTTTCAAAGGAGTATTCGGAATCACGGGAACCTCAACGATTAAGCCACGCACATTAGGCATGATCGGAGTAGAGATAAATGCCCGGACCGCCGTGCGAGAATGGGGGTGATTGTAGTTCATCAGCATCAGCAAGGTGCCAATCAGAATAACGCCACCAAGAATGGCGGTAGGAACCGTCCACTTGTTGAGTGGAATTTTAAAGATTTTGAAAACGGCAGTGCAAAAAGCAGCGTAGGTAAGAATAAGTAAAAGATCCATTGATTTGCAGGTAAATAGTTACTGGTAGTGAAATGAGAACGTGTGATCCGTTGATTAAGATTCAGATTTAGATGATTCTGCTCCTTGAGTAGCACCCTTGAGCTCAGCCACTTCCTGGCGAAGCTCCTTCATTTGTTGTTGCAGCTCCAACACTGCCTGCTCTTCGCTTTCAGGCTCGCCGTTGGAATTCACAAAACCCCACCCACGATCCTCGCGGTAAAGCGTCGCCCAAATCCAGAGAAACGGCCAAATAATATGCAGGGTGAGCAAGCTCACCCATCCGGCGACATTGATCGCATCCTGATGCGGATGATTCCGTTTGTGGGCGATTTCATAAGGGATGTCGTGAATCGCAATGATTCCATAAAAAATGATGAACACCACCGAGACCAATATTCCGAGAGCTACGTAGTCTAAAGCCATAAAAATGATTTGTTATTAAGTTAGTATCAGAAAGGTCAATCAAAGTAACGAGTGGCCTTTATCCGATTACTTATCATAGCCTCCTACAGCAAACACTCAAGGTTTTATTCAGATTCAGATTTTGCTAACTTCCCAAGACGCCCAATCGCCGCCGCCATTTTATTAGCCGTAAGCCCATGGGCAAAAACACTCAGGGTCACCGTGTAGACAACCACCATCGCCACCCCCCTCGGACGCACGCAGCAGATCATGCTTTTTCTCTTTGACGGCTTTGCCAAAGATCAGCCCACCCACAAAAGCCGCGATGAACCCACTTCCTCCCCATGCTTGCGCAGCACAAAAACAAGTAATTGCCAAAGCCAAAACGGTCACTTGCTGCCACGTATCTGTCAGCAGGTGTTTTTTCAAACCCACATTCAGAAGCCAACCAGCAACAGTGGTGACACCCACAGCAACAGCTAGACCGATCCCCACTTCCTCCACAATCAGATGCAGAGCAAGCGCCACGCCTCCCCCCTTCGCCTCGGTGCTCACCGCCAGCTCGATAAACAAAAAGAGAATGGGAACGCAAATCCCGTCATTGAGCCCACTCTCCACATTCAACCCCTCCCGCAACCGTTCCGGCACGACCTTGTTGCTAAGCACCGGTTTACCCAGCGCGGCATCCGTCGCAGCGAGCATCGTAGCTAACATGGCAATCTCAAACAGACTCAAATCATCAAACAACAGATACCCGACACCAAACCCCAAACAAGGTAAACACAATCGGACCACTGAGCCATTTCCGCTCAATCCGCCGGGCAAACACACTGTAAACAAAAGCAAAGGCGGCGAGAATGGCTATATTTTCATACATAGGACAAGTTCCGCTTATAAAGCACCCCGCAAGCATTGTCGATGCCCAAGAAAGAGTGCAACTGAAATTTGTAGGCACTAAAGGCCACGAATCACTAAATCACTAAAACCTACCACCTCACCGAAACGCCTAACACAGCATGAAACCCCGCCTCATTCACCCCGGACCCATGAATGCGATACTCTTCATCCGTCAAATTCTCCAACGCAAGCGTAAGCGTAAGATGATCCGTCGCCTCCCAGCCACCCCGCAGTGAAGGCACCACATAGGACGGAGTGCCCCCAGGAGCAATCCGGTTGCTATCACCCTTATCCCTCGTCGATAACTGATCGGCTTTCGCCGCGGCATTCACCACACCCTCAATCCAAAATATACCCTCAGGATGCATCCAACGCACACCCACATTCCCCATCAGGGGCATCTGCCGACTCAGAGGCTCATCAACGAGAACAGGAGCAGAAGTAGGATACGTGCTCACCGAACTATCAGTCCACGCGGCTTGCCCGAAAAGCGTCCACTGCGGCACAAACTCCCAGTCACCACTCACCTCCATGCCCCAGACATAACCATCTCCCGCATTTTTCTTGGTAATCTCCTGATCGCCACTGATCGGATCCACATTCCCAGTGGGAGTCCTCACAATCATATCCCGAACGTCGGTGTAGAAGATGGCAAAATTGAGATTGGCTGACTCATTACTGAAATGCCCACCCACTTCAAATGTGGTGAAATATTCAGGATCTAACCCCGGCGATGGAATTTCAAATTCATCGGAACGAGCCGAGTCCAGACGCGAAAGATCTGAGAGGTTCGGTGCGCGGAACCCCTGGGAAATCCCACCAAACAAATTCCAACAATCATTCGCTTCGTAAAGCGCCCGGCCACTGAAGGTCGCCGTATCCCAGCTGTCGTTGATCGAGATCACACCACCATTCAGATCATCCACCGTTCCGATATCCGCTTTCACATAAGAATACCGCGAGCCGAGAGTCACATCCCACTTTTCATTCACATCCCAGACATCCTGAAGGAAAAGCCCAAAGGTATCATACCGCGCATCATCCCCCACCGGACCCTGCACCCCTACTCCAGTTAGATTTCCACTAGAATCATATTTACGTTTGTAGGAATCCACCCGATCCTGATAGTAGTCCAAGCCATACACCCATCGTCCAAGCTCGGTATCGGACTCCATCTGCAGCGCCACCCCATAAGTATCCACATCAAACCCTTGAATGTCAGACTTCCCACTGCTTTTCACCCGAGTGCGCTCCTCATCCATCGTTTGGAAAGAAGCTGTCAACTGCCAGTCATCCACAAACGCCCCAGTGTCTCGCCCTTCAAAACGAAGATACGTCAGACTGCGATCCTGATCAAATGACCGGCGAAGCTCATTACCGTGATCAGCACCCTCCCAGTCAAAGCCATAGATCGTCTTATGGGTGCGCCAGACATCGTCTTGAGAAACCTGCTGATGCACCATCGTCATCGTGGTCCATTCATTCAACGCATAATCAAACCGCAGGTCGGCATCCCACTCATCATACCCCGTCTTCTCCATCGTCCCAATACCAGCCGCTCGAATGTCACCAAAATTTTTCAAAGTATAACCTACCCGCAAACCCCATTTTTCGCTTTGCCCCATCACCCCCTCAAGCCGGTAAATCCCACTATCTCCCGAGCTGTCATAACGCACGTCCAGCGTGCCACCCGAATAGAACTGCCCAGCCGCTACATCACCATCCCGGTATCGCGTCCCTCGGGTCAATCCATTCACCGTGCCGCCAATCGCATCCGATCCATAAAGCATGGAACCCGGCCCACGCACCAGCTCGACGCTACTCAAGCCATACGAATCGATCATATTCCAGTATTGGTTGGGCCCCTCACGGAAAACGGAGTTATTGAAACGAATGCCATCGATCATCATCAGGTTCCGAAACGAAGTGAAGCCGCGGATATAAGGAGACCCATGCCCTTGCGCCGTTTTCTGATTCATCACCCCAGGCAATGAGCCCAAAGCATCAGGAAGACTGTAAAACTGCGGCGCTATAAGGTCCTCCTCACTCAAAATACTCACACTATGAGGAATTTTGGAGCAATCCTCGGCATAGCGAAGCGCAGTAATCGTGCTTTCAGCTAACGGCGCACCCAAAACAATCTCTGATGCCTCCGAAAGTGGCTCTGCCGCACTCGCTCCTGCCAAAGAGCCCAGAAAAACATAAAAAACAGCTGAGACCCTCTGAAGGCAAAGTCGCATCACGGGAGGAGGTAAAATAAATTTCATTTTAAATAACTTCATAATCGACAATGGTCGCGGATCGGCCATGTATTTATCCTATCGGCTCCTGAATACAAGCATAAAACATCCCGAATCCAATGACACGTTTTAAGCCGCGCAACGTACGCCATGG
>CAYNNY010000018.1:0-10609 GCA_964398555.1 uncultured Verrucomicrobiales bacterium | reverse complement strand
CATAAAACATCCCGAATCCAATGACACGTTTTAAGCCGCGCAACGTACGCCATGGTCCAGAATCCACACCCCATAAAGCAAAATCCATAATCAGTCTCGCTTTTCCATCAGAAAACGTTACCCAACAAGCCATCTCATGACCCTATCCTTCCTAGTCGCCCTCACCGTCGCCCTCACCCCACTATCTCAAGCAGCCGAGCTCATGGGAATCACCCAGAAAAAATCAGGCAAAACAATCCAAGTTGAAGTCCTTAAGCTCACCGATAGCCTACTGACCTTCACAACAAAAAATGGCAAAACACACAGCGTCAACGCCGATACAATCACTCCCCAATCTCTCCAAAATGTGCGCGACTATCTGGAAAAACTCTCTACAAAAAGCACTGACACCAACACTCAGATCAACAAAGCCATTTCCCATCCGCTCTTTGATAGCTCCAGCTCACTCTGGGACCAACCCACGGAAGAAGTTGCCAAACGACTCAAGTGGCCCAAAGAATCAAAGACCGACCAATCGAGCAGTTATCGCTATTACACCCATCGAAATCTCACCTATCAATTTCTAGGAGCCCACCCCTACTCCGCCACACTCTACGGAGGAAAAGATGGAAACGCCTCACACCTCTCTCTCGTGTTCGCTAACAAAGGTGATTTCGGCAGCACCGCAGGTTTTGGCCCCGATCACTTTAAAAAAATCCACCCCGATACCCCTCCGCCCACCACCCTGACAAAAGCCATCGAGATCGATGCCCAACTCATTTCCACATCACTCACTCAGTGCCTCGGAGAACCTCAAAAACAATATTATGGAGAAAAAGAAGACCTCCGCAAAGTGCAGCGTTGGAATCTTCGCGACCACGCATTTCTGCTCTCCGAAATCAAAGACGAATACACCAGCCTACTCATCGTCTCCAAAGAAAATGCTGATCTCGCCGGCAAAGTGCATTTCGTTAAAGACTCAGATCTCAAGAAAATCGTCAGTCAAAACGTCGAGACGAAAGAAAATGGCGACACGATCATCAATAACATCCCGATGGTTAACCAGGGACCGAAAGGCTATTGCGCACCCGCCACCTTTGAACGGGCCATGCGCTACATGCTTGTCCCAGCCGATATGTATCTACTCGCCACCGCAGCCACCAATCCAGGAGGCGGCACCCGCACGGACCTTCTCGCCGACAGCTGCAAACGCATCGTCCGAAGCAAAGCCAGACGGATCAAAGACCTCAACCTCGAAAAAGGTCTTAAAATTCGCAGCATCAAAAAATACATCGACAAAGGCGTGCCCATTCTTTGGCAAATGCGCAGCCTTGATCAGTATAATAAAATTGCCAACGCCCGCTCCAAGCAACGCATCAAGGTCACTGACTATTCCAAATGGGCCACCGACATCGACCAAGAAGCGCAAGAAGTGGCGCCATCCATGGAAAACAACAAAACCAATCATCACATCTGCATGATCATCGGCTACAACGAAAAAACTAACGAACTTGCGGTGAGTGACTCCTGGGGGCCCCGCTACGAGCTGCGCTGGATTCACATCGATATAGCCAAAGCTGTCACCAACCCAGGTGGATTTGTAATTGATCTGTAATGAGCTAAAAACACCAATACCAGCATTGCCCAACGCCATAAATACGATAGATTCTCCGCATGTTAAAGATGAGCAAATCCTTCGTCGTGCGCATGGTCGTCTGGTCCGCGCTGGTGCTCTACATGGCCTGTGATTTCTATTTTTTCAACGGCCCTCTGCACAAAGAACTCCGTAAAATGTTCCCCACCCCGGAGGATAAAATCGCCCAAAACATCGCCGATGGCATCTGCGCCAGAGTTTACAACCAGCCAATCTTCCTAGGACAAGTCGACCGCCGAGTGCGCGAAAAACTCTACCGCACAGGCCGCGATCCAGAAAAAGTCCACGCCACCGAACAGCAACTCCTGCGCTGGGCCGCGATGGATGAACTCATTGACGAAAACCTGCTGCGTATCAAAACCAAGGCCAATAGCAATGAAATCTCCGTCAGTGACTCCGAGATCGATGCCGAGGTGCTGCGCTTTGAAAAGAGATTCGAATCCAAAGAAGCTCTCAAAAAAGCCATGGCCACCCAAGGGATACAAAATGCCAAAGAACTCCGCTTCCGCATGGCCGCCCGCCTCCAGCAGGAAAAGTATGTGCTGACGAAAATTAAAAAACACATCACCGTCAGCAACGAAGAAGCCCTGCAATGGTACAACGATCATCAAAAAGAAATCAAAATGCCGGAACGCCGCCGCGCTAGGCATATCTTCCTCGCTACCCTCGACCACCCGTCGGAGCTAGCGAAAGCCACCCTCGCCAAGCACCTGAAATTACTCAAGGCTGGCCAAATCAACTTTTCCAGCCTCGCCTCCACCGTCAGCGAAGACGAACGAAGCAAAACCAAAGGAGGAGATCTCGGCTGGATGCGCAAAGCCCGCCTCCCCGGAGACTTCGCCACCCACGCCTTCGCCTTGCCAAAAAACAAGCCCGCACTCGTAAGAACCAAACTCGGCTGGCACATCCTCGAAATCACGGCAATCAAACCTCCCGAGCAGCTCCCCTTTAAAACGATGAAAGAAGAAATCATCGCCGCCATCTCAGATGGCCGCCGCGCTGATGCCGTCAAACAATACCGCCATCAGCTCCGACTCATCAACCACCTCCACGTTGAAATTTTCGCCCAAGTGCTCCGCTCACCATGAAAAACACCCCCCCGCCATCCATCCCGGACATCGGTCCTATCAGAGTGTTGATGGAATCGGTGCCAGACATGCGCCTTGTCATCAAAGACCTCGAAAGTCGCTACCTCTATGTCAACCCGTGTTGGCTCCAAGAAAATGGCATCGAATCTCTGGATGATGTCGTCGGAAAAACAGCCAGTGAGGTCTTTCCTAAATGGCAGGCCACTCGCTACCTCAAAGAGGAACAACGCGTCATCGAGGACGGGCACGTTTATGACTACCAAGAATTTCTCCTTAATGCCGATGGCGAGATCGAGCGTTGGCGCACCATCAAAGCCCCGTGGATGGATAGAGACACCCTCCGTGGCTACGTCAACATTGGCACCCGTTTAGGAGCCACGGATCTGGAGAACAAGGCCGATCAAATTCCAGCCATTGTCCAAACCATTGCTAAACAAGCATGCCAGCCCATGAGCTTCGAGGCGCTTGCCGAGACCGCCGGCATTTCCCGCCGCACACTCGAGCGAAGGTTTAAAGCGATCATGGACGAAACCCCGCAGGAGTTCCGCACCAAATGCCGGATGATCCATGCCAAAAAATTACTCCGCCAAGGAACCACCTCCATCATCGTTTCCGAGGCCTGCGGATTCTTCGACCAAAGCCACTTCTCCAAATCCTTCACTCTACACATTGGCATGAGCCCTAAGCAATACCAATTGCAGGAACGAGAGCGGACGAAGAAAAAGTAGAAGTGGAGATTCTGAGCGGTCACCCTTTCGGAGTGCTGAGAATTCATACTCCATTCACCTCCACCCCCACCTTGCCTGCGACCCATCTCCCAAATCTCATTTCGACCTTCCCCCTATGGAGGGAGCACCCCCAAAAACAGCCAGTCATTTTTTATCTAACGCCCCATCCAGCCACCATCGACGACGAGGATTTCTCCGTTGACGTAGTTTGAAGCATCGGAGGAAAGGAAAATCGCGGGCCCAGCAAAATCTTCCGGCTCACCCCATCGGCCTGCGGGGATGCGGGAGAGGATTTGTTCGGTGCGCACGGGATCATTGCGGAGGGCCTCGGTGTTATCAGTGGCAATGTAACCGGGGGCGATGGCGTTGACGTTCACTCCTTTGCCCGCCCACTCATTGGCGAGCGCTTTGGTGAGCTGGCCGATCGCCCCCTTCGAGGCCGCGTAGCCAGGCACGGTGATGCCTCCTTGGAAAGTGAGAAGTGAGGCGGTGAAGATAATTTTCCCACTACCCCGCTCAATCATCTTAGCCCCAATGTCGCGACTGATGATAAACTGCGCGTTGAGATTCACCTCAATCACTTTGTCCCAGTATTCATCCAAGTGCTCGGCGGCGGGTGCCCGGAGGATCGTGCCTGCGTTGTTGATTAAAATGTCCGGAGCGCCTTGCTCAGCGAGGAGTTGCGCGGTGAACTCTTTGACTGCTTGTCGGTCGGAAAAATCACACTGATAGGCGGCAAATGTGCGCCCCATCGACGTGATGATTTTCTCCACCTCGGAGCCAGTTTTTTCCAAAGTGGCGGAGACACCAATGATATCAGCACCAGCTTCTGCCAGCCCTTTGGCCATAGCGAGTCCGATACCGCGTTTACAGCCAGTAACGAGAGCGGTTTTTCCTGTGAGATTGAATAGTTTCATGAGTTGATTACTTGGAGTGCGGATGGCTTACATTCTCAGCCCTAACGAAGCTCCGTGATGGGAAATCCATCCATGTCATCGAAGCGTTGGTTTTCTCCACCCATCCCCCAGACAAAGGCGTAGTTGCCAGTGCCGGCACCGCAATGAATCGACCACGATGGCGAGAGCACCACCTGTTTTTCCCCAGTCCAAAGAACCCGGGATTCTTGTGGCTGTCCCATGAAATGGGCGACCTGATGACCTTCTGCGATGTCAAAGTAGCAGTAGAGCTCGGATCGGCGGTCGTGGGTGTGCGGCGGCATCGTGTTCCAGACGCTGCCCGACTGAAGAACGGTGAACCCCATCACAAGCTGACATGACTGAATACCGGCTTCGTGAATATACTGGTAAAGGTGACGCTCGTTAGCATCCGCCTGTGAGCCTAGTTCGAGTTTGTTAGCATCCTCGATCTTGGCATGCGTCGTAGGATAAGTTTGATGCGCGGGGTAGCTGAGAAGGTAGAACTGCGCAGGCGTGCCGGCATCGTCCGAGCTAAAGGTGATTTTCTCTGACCCACGGCCGATGTAGAGACATTCACGGTTAGTGAGTGTGTATTCCTTACTGTCTACGTTGATGGTGCCAGTGGCTCCGAGATTGATCACCCCCAGTTCACGACGTTCACAAAAATAAGCCGACCGAAGCTGATCTCCAGCCTCCAGGCTGAGGGCGTCTGAGGTGGGGACCGCTGAGCCGACAATGGCGCGGTCGAGATCCGTGTAAACGAGTTGAAGTTGTCCTGCGTCAAAGAGCTCGGTGAGCAGGTAGGAGTTACGTAGGGATTCGGTATCGGCTGAGATCATCGCCGCTTGGCAATAGGTGGAATGACTTTTCATAATAAGGATGGAAAAAGGATTATTGAATAGTGATGGGGTAACGTGATGTGTGACTGTATTGATAGAGCGATTGCTCAAACTGGAGAGACGTCGAGGCGTCCACTTTTTCCCAGATGGCACCGGCGCGATATCGCACCGGCTTTTTCAAATCACTGGCCAGAATTTTGAGCAACTGACTCTGTTTGATTTGATACCCATTGCTCGCTGAATTTTCATTCAGGATGTAAGTGCCGATGTGACCGTTCTTTTTAGCCATCACCGCGTCCCAGTATCCAAGAAAATGCCCGCTGGTTACGGTGGGGCGATGTTTGGGATCGCGAAGTGCGAGTCCAGCGACGGGTTTGATTTTTGCGGCATCACCATCGACTTTAAAACTCGACTCAACACGGAAGTCGTGTCGGCCCGCCACCATCGTGATCGTACGGGTCTCTGTGATTTTAGCGGCATCCACATCCACCGGTTCATAACTGAGCATGAACTTCAACCGCAGCGGCCCCTGCTCGATGACTTTCCATTTGGAAAACACAGGGCTGGTGACGAGTCCTCCTTTAGCATTCAGATAACCAAGTCCACCGCTGCCCAAGGTAGATCCCACTTTATAGCCGTCGAGCCCCGTGCCGTTATCGGCATGATAGAAGGCATCTCCCTTTTTATACCACTGATTCACAATCGGCGTGCGGACCGATTTCGTCCAGACATCCACTCCGCCTTGCGCCTTTTCAGCCGCCAGTGCAGGGCCGTAAGTGCGGAAAGCGATCCGGTCGTTTTCCCAGGCAAAATCGTCTTTACGCTCGGGAACAAACCGTGCGACGAGCTGTGATTTGCGGAAGTTCGGCTGATTCTTTCCAAACACACAAAGCTTGAGCAGGCGTTTTTCCTTCGGTGTCATATCCAGCTGCATAAGCAAAGCATCCGGCTTGCCGTCCTGATTATCATCCACCACCTGAGTCGGGAGAAAATACCCTGTCCTCAGGTCATACACACCGATGTTTTTGGCGGTGGCGGCTGAGAGTTTCTTTTTCACTAATTTCCAATCCACCGTCACCACTTCATTGAGGCGATTGACATCGGTCGGGTTCGTTGCCGTGAGCTTGGCCGTTTCCGATTGGGAAAGGATGACAAATTTATCGAGTTCATGAGCGCAAAGGAGAAATCCACCCACACCATAAACAGCGGTCTGCTCAAAAGTCACTTTGCGAGGATCAGCACCTATCGGCTGCACAAATCCCAGTTTCCCATCGGCATGCACATTTTTCACCAATCGCGTCCACCCTTTCAAAGCCGCCGGCATGTATTCCTTCTCAGATAAAATCCCTTGGTTAATTCCCCAGAGAAATCCATAGGTGAAAAAGGCCGTGCCCGATGACTCAGGCGATGGATAACTATCCGGGTCCAGCAGCGATGCCCGCCATGAGCCATTCGCCGTTTGCAAACTCTTCAACTTCGCCGCCATTTCTTGAAACAGCTTTTCGTATCGAGGGCGCGATGGGTAGTCGGCAGGCATGTGCTGCAAGACATGAGGCAACCCGGCAAACACCCAACCATTTCCACGAGACCAAAACATTTTTTCTCCATTCGCCTCCCGTTTTTTAAAATACGTAGAGTCCCGCCAGTAAAGACTCGCTTCTTTATCGTAAAGGTAATCGTAGGCCTGCCACCAAAGCTTATCCATCACATCAATGTAACGTGAATCACCAGTCGCTGAGTAAAGCGCGGTCAACGTCGGGGGTGCCATATACATGCTATCACACCACGCCCACTCACGCATGCGAATGTGATTCACCCAGAGTAAGGATTCATCATGTGGCCGCGAAATATACGCATCCATCACTTCGAGTGTGGGCGCAAGTTGTGCCGGAAGTTCATCGCGCAAATAGTGCCAAAGGTGAAGCTGCCCCACACAATAGTCGTCGCCAAATCCACGACGCGGTCCAAGTTTATAACTTAAGTCCTCCGACACCTTTTTCATCGCATCGTAATACCTCTCATCGCCAGTCGTTTGGGCATGAGCGGTCAAGCCTGTCCACAGCGCCCCTTCGGTCCAATCCCAATCGGCACGTTTATAGGGATTGGCCAACTGCCAGTCGGCCACAGCATTGGATACTTTAAGAATACTCGGCACATCGACCTTATCGGAAAAAGCCGGGGTCTCAGGCTCCTGAGCATGGAGGAGGGCACCGCCAACGGAACAAACAATAAGCGAGGTAAAAAGGACGATTGATTTCTTCATGATAATAGAATGAGGCACAAAACAAGGAAAATGAAATACTCCCGTGGAAAGAATACAGATGAAAAGGAAAAATGTATAGTAAACCCGCGACACAATTCATATAAACACGGCCATAAATTTGTAAATTGACGACACCACCACATCCCCCTATGGCATCAGCCCTTATTTTTGATTCGCTCTTGTCCCGCCCCATACTCCTCAAAAATCAACTTCGCGTAAATTCGCGGTTAAAAAAAATGAATGATCAACCCAAGAAACTTCTGAAAAATTCTGTTAATTCTGTCTGGTGCCGCAGACAACAACCCAAGCACCCTCCCCTGAAAAAATCCTGTCAATCTTGTTAATCCTGTCCAAAAAACATATTAACCAAAACGACGCGCGACAGGAAGATACGGACGAGGGCGCCCACGCTCCAAAATCCCAAGCTGGACATCGCCATAGGTTTTCTTAGAATGCCCTCTCATGAATTGTGACTTTCTCGTTATCGGCAGCGGTATTGCCGGACTCTCCTTTGCCATCAGGGCGGCAGAACACGGCCAGGTGACCCTTATCACCAAAGGCAAAGCCATCCAGAGCAACACGGCCCGCGCCCAAGGCGGCATCGCCAGTGTCCTGCCAGAAGGGCTACGCGAACAGGGAGACACGGTAGAAAGCCACATCGCCGACACCCTCGATGCCGGAGCCGGGCTCTGCGATGAACAAGCAGTGCGCACCATCATCACCGAAGGCGCCGAAACCATCGACGACCTCATCTCCTGCGGCGTCGATTTTGACAAAGACAACGAGGACAACAACCACTTCTCCCTAGGAAAAGAAGGAGGCCACAGCCACCGCCGCATCCTCCACGCCAAGGACACCACCGGCAAAGAGATCATCCAGTCGCTACTAGCCACAGCGCAAAAACATGCCAATATCCAGATTCTCGAACAACACTTCGCCATCGACCTCATCACCAGCAACAAACTAGGCGTCTCATCAGAAGACCGGGTCCTCGGGGCGTATGTGCTGGATAAAAGCTCGGGAAAAGTCAGCATCTTCCGCTCGGACCGCGTCGTGCTCGCCACCGGTGGCTGCGGTAAAGTCTACCTCTACACCACCAATCCAGACAGCTCCACCGGCGATGGACTCGCCATGGCCTGGAGGGCGGGAGCCTCAGTCTCCAACATGGAATTTGTCCAGTTCCACCCCACCTGCTTTTTCAATCCCGCAGCCACCGGTGCTGCCGCCCGCTCCTTTTTAGTCTCCGAGGCCGTGCGCGGCGAAGGCGGCATCCTCCGAGGTGAAAACGGCGAGGAGTTCATGCATAAATACGACGACCGCCAATCTCTCGCTCCTCGTGACATCGTCGCCCGCGCCATCGACCGCGAAATCAAGAAAACCGGAGCCCAATGCGTCTACCTCGATGTCACCCACAAGCCCAAGGGCTTTATGCAAGAACGCTTCCCCCACATTTACCAGACCCTCCTCGAGTTCGGCCTCGACTGCGAAAAAGAACCCATCCCCGTCGTCCCCGCCGCCCACTACCAGTGCGGCGGTATCGCCACAGACATCAACGGCCGCACCGACATCCGAGGCCTCTTTGCCATTGGCGAAGTCGCCTGCACCGGACTCCACGGCGCCAATCGACTCGCCTCAAACTCCCTGCTGGAAGCGCACGTCCTCGCCCGCCGCGCGATCAACAAAATCGTCCGACTTCACCCGCTCAACAAACCATCGCCAGAAGTGCATGAAATCCCCGAATGGGAGCATGGCGATACCGCACCGCCGGATGAGCAAGTGATCATTTACCACAACTGGGACGAAATCCGCCGCCTCATGTGGGACTACGTCTCCATCGTCCGCACCAGCAACCGTCTGGAACGTGCCGCCAACAGGCTGAGCAACTTACGACGAGAAGTTAGAAGTTTTTACTGGGGACATCGCGTTACTTCTGATATTCTCGAACTCCGCAACTTGGTGGCCACAGCCTCCATGGTTGTCGATTGTGCACTTCGCCGCAAAGAGTCCCGTGGGATTCACTACACACTGGACTACCCGGAAAAAGACCCCCGCCAGTGCCAACCCACCACCATGCGAAGATTCTAAATTCCTCATCCTTAACTTCCAATGCGTTCACAATCAAGGTTTCACCAATGGCTGCTGACTTTAGGCCTCCTGCTCATTGCCCATGCGTCACTTACAGCTGCGCCGAAAATCCAAACACCCCGGGCCCCTCGAAGCCCCTACACCACCATCCACTACCCTTGGCGTAAAAACATCACCGCCACCGTCTTCTGGATTGGAGAAAAACCCACCAGCCGTAACCCGACGCCGAACCACTCCAGCTCATGGGACACCAAATGGCAAAAAAACTATGGCGGCTACGACAACCCGGACACCAAAGCCCGCTACAACTACCGCCCCAAAGCCTTCACCCCACGGCTCAACCCTTTCTACATCGCCCTCCCCTTTAACGACTGCCTCAACTACCGCACCTCCCACCCCGTCGCCCATCGCGTCATTCCATGGTGGCACAAGCGCGCCGATAAGCGCCCTGGGAAAACCAGCTGCAAAGGTCGCTGGGTCCAGATCGTCCACGGCCGGCGCGTCTGCTACGCCCAATGGGAAGACTGCGGCCCATTCACCACCAACGACTGGCAATACGTCTTCGGCGGCAAACGCCCCAAAAATGCACAAAACGGCGGTGCTGGCATCGATGTCTCCCCAGCCGTCCGCGACTACCTCGGCATGAAATCCTCCGCCAAAGTGCATTGGCGGTTTATCGACTTCGCCAACATCCCGCGCGGTGCGTGGTCGAAGTATGGCAGCAATAACCCATTCATCCACCCCCAGCTCGACCCCGACCGCCAGGCGAAAATAAAATACATGCAGTATCTCAGAAAAGTCCGTGACGAGTCCTACCTGAGGAAAAACAACCGCAAATAGCACCGCGCTCAGAGCCAATAAATGGACCAAGCAGAATTTTCTGCATTTTTTCCAAAACTTGTCTTGCCTTTTCCTCGGACAAGCCCTACTTCGTCCCCGCACCACGTTTATACGTTTAGCACCTGGCTCGGGTGGCGGAATTGGTAGACGCGCTAGACTAAGGATCTAGTGGCCGTTAAGGCCGTGGGGGTTCGATTCCCCCCTCGAGCACCATAT
>CAYNNY010000017.1:18584-29638 GCA_964398555.1 uncultured Verrucomicrobiales bacterium | reverse complement strand
CAAATCCATACAAATTATTCCCACCTCTCTCCTCAATGGGATCTCTGGATGGCCATCTACCCGTAACCGGATCATAGTATCGATACCCATAGTAGTAGAGGCCGGTTTCTGAATCGAGGGTTTGGGGTAAAAAGTGACGCCTGCCGTGAGGGGGTGATCTGAGGTCGCCGTAGTGGTAGGTGGTGTTGCTTGCGGCGGTGTTTGCCTGACGGTGACGTAAGTGTAGCTGAAGCTTCGTGGGTGATTTTTTACGGCGGCGTTTAGTGGTGGCAGTGAGTAGAAAGCCTGCAATGACAAGGGGTGTGGTTGATGTGGGGGTAGGATGGGTTGGGGAATCGTAGGCGTGGATTGGGGGTGGTGCGCCTGTGTGAGGCGAGGTAATACGAATTGCGTTGTCGGTGGTGGTAAGGGTAGAATGATTCGTGGTTGCCTGCTCGGACTTGATGAGATGGGCACCTGGTAAGACCGAGGATGAAATCGCCATGGGTGAAATCGAAGATAAAAGCCCCTCGAAAAATCCAAAACCGATGATAGTTCCCAAAAGAAGGGCCACAAAGAGAAACCCTTCTCGAAGCCTGAGTGGGTGTTGACTTTGCGGGGAAGCTGACATGGATTTCATCATACTCACCCAGCGTGAGAAGCAAAGAAGAAAGGTGAATTTACCCTATGCAAAACAGCCACTCACTTTTTCCATCGGAACAAATCTTGATTTAATCGTGCGTGCTTTCTGTCACAAAGAATCACATTGACGAAACTTGGGGCATGACAGATGATTTATTTAAGGAAGATGAAATGTAATGCAAGGTGTTGAAGGTCATTTTTTCGGGACCTAAACAAAACCCAAAAAACCTCTTTTTAGGCGTATTTTGGATCATCCCCCTGCAACTTGCAAAAATCAAAAAACCACGATAAGATACTAAAATCAAAGTTGAATCGGGAGTTTTCCTCTCTGTTTCGAAAAAATAAGCTCAAGGATAAGGAGTATGACGAGTTGTCGATGCAGGCGTTTGGGGCGGCGATGGCTTTTGGGAAGGCTCGTAAAGATCATCCTGATTTGAAGGAGTTAAACAAAACGAACGATGCAGCTCAAAGTCAGATGATGAAGGCGATGATGGCTAAAGATAAAGATGAAGAGGCGATTGTAGAAGCTCGTAGCAAATATGTGGATGCTCAAAAAGCTCTGCAGACGCGCACGGAAAAGATCCCAGAACTGGTCGAGCTTCAGAAAAAAGCACAGGACGCCAATGATGCTGTAAAAGCGAAAAAAATTGAGTTGATCTCGGCGACCCCAGAAGGGGCTGAACTGGCCAAAAAAATGAAAGCCTTGGATGTGAAAATTGCGGACTTGCAGAAGAAACTCTAGGCCGAAAAAACGGCGCACTCTGTGCTTGAGCCAGCACGAGGAAAGTTTAGTCTCGTGCGCATGGCACATCTGACGATTTCCCAGCTCCGAAAAAAAACCTCTGACGACTCACTCTCGGCTACTTTTGACGCTCAACTCGAGCGACGAGTGGAGCGAGAAACCAAGGGAGGAAAGCCGTATTATGAAATATTTCTCGTCGATGGCACGGGTGAGATGAAGTTGAAAATCTGGGATAATAAACCCCAGTTTAAGGCGTTGGAGACGATCGATGATGGCACCCTATTAAGATTCAGTGGAGATTGGACACAGAACCAGTATGGGATTGATTCCGGGAAGTGGGACATGCGCCTTCTCAACGAAGCCGAAGCCAAGGATTTTCTAGCGGGCGATCCCGAAACTCGGGCGAAACAAGATGCCGACTGGGCGGATATCCTTCGGATGACCGGCGAGATTACCGATCCCAGACTGAAGATGGTTTGTGAGGTTTTTATCCAGAATTTTGGTGAGAAATTCAGACGCACGGCGGCGGCTAGGAAAAACCATCACGCCCGTCGTGGCGGGCTCGTCGAGCATGTGGCCCAGATGATGCGTTCCGCGCAGGCTCTCTGCACGGTGTATCAGGATTTGAACCGTGACCTACTCACCGCAGGTGTGCTTTTTCACGACTGCGGCAAGATGTGGGAGAATACCTACCCGGAAGTGGGGTTTACTCAGCCCTTTAATATGTATGGCGAGATGCTGGGGCATATTCCCATGGGGATCGAAGTGCTTGGCTCGGTGTGGCGGACGATGATGGAGGATGAAGGCGCGCAAGCTTGGGATGATTTGCTTCCGAAAAATGCCGAGGTGAAACTTCACCTGCAACACCTCATTGCCAGTCACCACGGAAGTTACGAATGGGGGTCGCCCACGCTCCCCCGCACGCCTGAGGCGATGGTGCTGCATTACGTCGACAACTTGGATGCTAAACACGAAATGATGCGTATGGGTTATGAATCTCAGCCCGAGCTGGCACCTGGAATCCAACAGAAACAATTTCCGTTGCCCGCTAATCTGGTGGAGCCGTTAGCTCGGATGTAGGGTAGGGAGGGAGCGTGGGTTTTTAACCCGCATCTTCCTATCGTTGATCAATATAGGCACGACCGACAAAACCCAAAAAACAACACAATCTGCTAATAATGAACGATATACAGTGATTTTCAGCTTGCTTTCCGTGGATGGAAATCATATTTAAGTCCTTAACAATAAGCAACCTAAGAGCCTGTGATAAATATCCAAAATCCTCAACAAATCAACCTTTTCGACCTCGACCCAGCTTCCTGACAAAGCTCGCACTCAAGCGACTCGAAACCAGCTTTTACTCAGTATTCCGGCACGTCATCCTATCGCTTCTTCCCGCCGCCGAGATCAGCCAGCATTTCAGCACTGAAACCGTGCTCTACATGAACCTTAGAATCAATGAGAAGAGGCGATACAGAAGGAGGGCCAAGAACAAAAGAAAAAGGAAAATTCTGAATCGCGTAGGTATCGAGAAGATGGCTACGGCGCTGGAATTAAGAGTGCGCTATGGCGACTGGGAAGTGGATTTTGATCCATCGTACGCGGGGAAGTGCATAAGGCGAGCCGAAGCAGGAAAGGGCCTTGGCGGATCACTCACACGAGCATCGTCAGTAGGGCGATGACAAATGAGTGGCTCGCAAGCCAAGGCCTCCCAAGTATAGAAAAACAGTGGAGCCTCATTCGTTACCCTAACGGCCCGAAAAGAAAGAAAGGGTAACAGGTGGCAACTAGGAACCGCCGTGCTACGGACCTGTATGGCCGGTGGTGTGGGGGCCGGGAGTTAGAATCTCCCGCCTACCCGATTCGGTTTATTCGTAGTGCGTCCAAAGCCTTAAAATCCTGATAACTCCATCATCCTCATTGATCGAATATACCAATCGATGCTGTATGTTGAGACGTCTCGAATATGCCCCCTTAAGGTCACCCACTAAAGCTTCAAAAGGCGGCGGATCTGCAAATGGCTCATCTGATATAATCTCTAGGAGTTCCTTAGCTTTCTTTGCCATGTGAGTCCCTTTGAGCTTTTTAGCATCCTTTTTGGCCTGCCGCGTATAAACCAGTTTATATCTCACAGATCGATCTCCTCCGAACAATCATCAATATTTTCGGCCATTCCTTGAATAATTGAATCTCTCATCCCTGGAATTCCAAGCAAATAAATAGTCTCTTGAATGGCGCGCCAATCGCCTTCGGCGAGCAAAACAGCGTTACCACGCTTGCCTGTAATCTGCAGGGGCTCATGCGTAGATTGCGCGGAATCGATGATATTGTATAGGTCTGAGCGTGCGGATGTCGCTGTAATCGTCTTCATGCACTTACCGTGCGTTATTGCGTTCGCTTTGGCAAGAGAATTTTTACCCAACGTAAAGGACTGCGGCAGCTAGCGGGGGCGATCTTTACTGTGGGTTTAGTGGTTTAAATTATCTAAAAATCGTAGAGTAGGGACAGCTCCGATATGGAGCCATCCCCCTCACAACAGGGCATGGGGACACAGGGCAAGGCATGGGGACACAAGGATCGGTGTGGGAAAATATAAACAGTTAGGCAGGTCACAGTAGGTCTCCTGATGACAGGACTTTACATGAGGAGCCTGTAATGGAAAATAGCAAGAATTCCCCAGTCTTGGGTCCGAGGGGTAACAGACGCCTTCCCACCCCTAATGTCTAATTTTGACAAATGATCGAAAAGGGGTGTCACAAGCCTTATGGCTGACAGGGAGCCTCCGTGGCCTGTCTTGATGTTTTATTGGTTTGAAGTAAAAAAAATGATCACCTTAATCTCCTTCAAAAGGCCTATTACAGATCGAATTGGAAGCTGATGCTGAAGGGCTGAAAGCCGTAGTCTTTAGGGAGATTTTGACTGTTTATTCAATTATGGATGAAATGAAGAGATAGAAACAAGGGGCGTTGACATCACATGAAATGTGTTCACCGTTTACTAAATTTAACCCCTGTTTCACTCTCGATTCCCATATATTCCTTTGATCGGCTCCCCCAGGACCTGAAACCGAATATTTCTCCATGAACACACCCACCTTCACTTCGATCCTATCCCGCATTCTTCACATTTTTTCCCTGGAAAAACTGGCCCTCTCCACCATCGCTGGATGTTTTTTCGCCGTATCTCCATCCACATCCGCGGAGTTGCCGGAGCGCTTTTTTGCGCCGTATGTCGATGCCACCCTGTATCCCAAATTTGATCTGGCAGGTGTGGCACAGAGCCAGGGGACGAAATATTACACCCTTGCATTTATCGTAACCGACAGTGCATTAGTGGACAAAGATCCACTCACTCTGGCCCCCTCCGAACTCTCGGCCTGGGGTGCCCAATCCACGTTTAACCTGGCATCGGGATACATGAAATCTGATATCGATGCCCTACGCGCCGTCGGTGGTGATGTGATGGTGAGTTTTGGTGGGCAGGCCAATATCGCCCTCGCCGGGATGTATTCCAACCCTTTCGATTCCGCCACTCAAGCGACCGAATACCAACAGCGCGAGGACCAAAATGTCGACCACTTGAAACGTGCCTACCAAGCGGTGATTGACGCGTATGATTTTACCCATATCGATTTCGATATCGAGGGTCAATGGGTCAGTCACCCGTATTCCATCCAACTCCGTTCCAAAGCAATCAAAGAACTCCAAGATGATGCCTCTGCCGCAGGAAAAACCCTGGTGGTGTGGTTTACCCTGCCATCACTCCCGAACGGACTGGATGGCAACGGTGTCACCGCCCTCAACAATGCCCTGTCCACCGGCGTAGATCTCCACGGCGTCAATATCATGGCGATGGATTACGGCTCGGTCGCTCCCATTATCGACCCCGCCACCGGTGTCACTTGCACCATTCCCAACATCCCGCCCAGAGAAAATGATGATCCAAATACCGGCGTGGATTCCAACAACCACGGGATGATGGGCGACTACGGAATCATTGCAGCCAAGGGTTTGTTTAACCAACTTCAATCCGCCTACAGCTCCCAAGGCATCAGCCTCACCGATGCCCAGATTTGGCGAAAAATTGGTATCACTCCAATGATTGGAGTCAACGATGTGCAGGAAGAGGTGACCGACCTTAGTGAGGCTGGGGAGATTTACCAGTTCGCCCTCGCCAAAAATATCGGCATGCTTTCATTTTGGTCGATCACCCGCGACCACCCAGCCCCGGCAGGGAGCGAGGGGAAAGTCGAAGCCACTCACAGCGGACTCAACGAGCCGTCTTACACATTCTCCCATCTCATGATCCCGTTTTCCGGCGACGGCTCCGAAGCTATTTATCTTTCCAATGCCTCGGTCGAAGAAGGTGACACCGGCACCACCACCGCTACGGTTAAGCTCTGGCGGCTTCCCGCCACCAACGAATCCCGTGTGGTCAACTGGAGCACCAGCGATGGTGCCGCGACATCTCCCACCGACTTCACAAGCGCCACCGGCAGTGTCACTTTCGCTCCCGGTGAAACCGAAAAATCAGTGAGTATTACCATTGTCAATGATACGGATGTCGAGTCGGATGAAGCTTTTGAGGTGACATTCACCACCGCGTCAGGCGTTCCCATCGCCGATCCCACCGCCACCGTCACCATCCTCGACGACGACACCCCACCTACCGTCAGCATCACCGATCAAACCGTGGGTGAGGCCGTCGGCACCGCTACATTTACCGTTTCCCTATCCCGCCCCATGAAGCCGGGACTGACCGCCAGCGTTGATTTTGCCGTCGACTCCGGCACCGCCATCGCGGGCTCCGATTTCACAGCCACCACCGGCACGCTGAGTTTTTCCGGCGCGGAAACTAGTCGATCTATCACCGTCAATATCACCGACGACACAACGGAGGAAACCGATGAAGTTTTTGTTGTCAGCCTCAGCAACCCAAGCCAAGTCACCCTCTCCGATAATCAAGGGTTGGGAAAAATCACCGACAACGACGGCACTCCCGAAGGTGGATACGTTTTTTATGTCAACGGCGCACCCTGGTCCACAGGCTGGAGCGGTGTGATGCAAGTCACCAACCCTGGTCCCGATACCTGGGAGCCATGGCAGCTTTCGTTTGACGCCAAGTGGAATGCCAACTTTTTTGAATCCACTTATAACACCGCCCTCAGCTCCGATGATGGCGCTGGCAATTGGCACCATGTAATTGATCCCCCGTCTTGGGGTGGTGGCACTGTCGCACCGGGTGCCACCTTCCAGATCAGCTGGACTGCGATAGGCACCGATACAACCCCACCCACCAACGTCCAAGTCAATGGAGTCAATATGCCTCAAATGGATCTTGGACCGGGAGTTTCCGTCGCCGATGTCAGTAGCCTGGAAGGTGACAGCGGCTCCCACACCGCGAATTTTACCATCACACTGTCGGAGGTTGGCACCGCTCCAGTTCACGTTTCCTACGCTATCGTTGGCGGCACTGCCACATCCGGCACCGATTTCACCGTCACTCCCGCCACCGGTACCGGCACCGTTGTTTTTGCCGCAGGAGAACTCACCAAAACCATTCCTGTCACCATCCTCGGCGATACTCTCGAAGAAGGTGACGAATCTGTGCAGATCTTCCTCGCCGGTGCCGATGGCCAGCCTCTGCCACGAATCACCTCGGGTGAGGGCACTCTGACAATCACCGGAGACGACTGGACGCCGTCGGTTTTTATCACGTCTGCCATTGTAAAAGAAGGAAACAGCGGCACCCGCACCGCTACCCTTAAACTCCGCTTGAACCGTATCCCAAAATCCACCGAGTCGATCAGCGTCAACTACGAAACCCTCAATGCCACCGCCACCGCCGGCTCTGATTTTACCGCCAAATCCGGCACGGTCCATTTTGGTTCAGGACAGACTGAAAAATCACTCAACTTCACCATCCACGGCGATACCGACGACGAACGACTGGAGTATTTGAAAGTCAACCTCTTTGCCCCCGTCGATTGCTTGCTTGGCGATGATACCGCCTCGATTCAGATCATCGATGACGACTCTCCTGGCACACTCGCCGGACAACGCGTGGTGGCTTATGTCTTTGGCAGCGCACTCCTTCCCCCAGCCGATAAAGTCACCCACATCAACTACGCATTCTCAAATTTAAATGCCGATGGCTCATGGAATTTCTCCGGTAACCTCAGCTCACTTAGAAACCTACGCACCCAAAACCCCAACCTCAAAATCCTCGTGTCGATCGGGGGGTGGGGGTGGTCGGAAAATTTTTCATCCGTTGCAGACGACCCGGTCAAACGACAACGCTTCGCGGATTCCGCAGCCAGCCTGATCAATTCTGAAGACCTCGATGGCGTGGATATCGACTGGGAATGGCCCGGCGCCCAAGGTGACGGCGATACTCCAGCAGGCCCACGCGATCGCGAAAATTTCACCAAACTCATCCAAGCCACCCGCACTGCCATCGATGCGCTCGGTGTTACCAATGGTCGTATCTACGAACTCACCGCCTTCACCGGCGCCGGCTCCGCCCAGATGGCTGGACTCGAAATGGCAGCCATCGGCCAGCTCTTCGATTTTATCAACGTCCAAGGTTATGATTTACACGGCACCTGGGAGCCGATCACCGGCCACGCGTCAGGACTCTATCACAACCCGGCGGACCCCGGAGGTGCCAATCTTAACATCGCATCCGTCCTCAACATTTACGAAGCCGCTGGAATCCCACGGAACAAACTCCTCGTCGGTGCCGCATTCTACGCCCGCACTTACAATGGAGCCTCCCCCACAAACCACGGGTTATTCCAAAGCCATGGCGGCTGGGGCACTACTCCTCTCTATAAAGACCTACTCACTTCTCAACTCACCACGGCAAGTTATTACTGGGACGACTCCGCCCAAGTACCTTACCTTTTCAATAACCTGACCCATGAATTTGTTACTTTCGACGACCCTCGATCATGTGCGGAAAAAGCCGATTTCTCACGGAAAAACGGCTATGGTGGTACGTATTTCTGGCAAATGTCCGGTGATACCTCGGACTTCCACCTACTCACCGCCCTTTACGACTCAGCGCTCGCTCCTCCATCCACCGATACCGACCTCGATGGAATTTACGATCAATGGGAACGTGACTACTTCGGCAACCTCACCACCGCTGGCCCCGGCACCGACTTCGATCTCGACGGCCAAAGCGATGCCGCCGAGTTTCACGCCGGCACCAACCCGAAAGACAGCACTGACGTCCTCCACATCATTACCATGACCTCCGGAGACACCGAGGCCACACTCACCTGGTCAATCGTTGCCGGAAAAACCTACAACGTAGAATACTCCCCCGACCTCAACACCTCCTCTTGGCTCACTATTGCCACTGGACTCACCACTGGCACCTTCACCGATACCGATTCCTCTCGATTAAATGGAGTCAACGGGTTTTATCGCGTGCGGGTTCCCTAAAACCACGTGATGATGGCTGTCGGTGGCTACATTTTTTGAATACGTTTGCCGATGATACGTAAATTTTTTGCATCGGTGGGGTGAATTGAGCCATCGGGAAGTGGTCCTGTATTGAGGAGGAGGTTAGCACCTGATTTTCTAGCGGCTAGATATTTAGCCCATGCTTGTTTGATGTTTAGTCTGGGTTTTTCTTTATGGTATCCCCATGAGCCTTTTTGGAGAGAGGTGCAAATTTCTATTGGTTTACCGGCATTGGATGGGATGGCTTTATGTTCGGGCGCCGCAAAGTCCTCGCTTCCTATGAGTCCTTGTTTGTAAGAGACGAGAACTTGTGGTTGAAGAGAGTGGATGTGATCGTAAAGTTTTTGACATTTGAACTCCGGGGCGTTGCTAGGCTGCGCTATTTTTTGTTTCTTACCTTTATTTCTTTTGTCGGTTAGGGGGACGGCGATTCCGTCTAGCCAAATCGCGGCGATTGGTCCATAGTTCGTGAGTAATTCAGTCACCTGCGCTGTCATGAAATCAAGATATTTATTGAGATCGTGGTTTTTGCCATATGCATAGCTTGGCTCAGGCGGATGATATTCTGGGCGGGCTCGTCCACCCCAGCGGTCATTATCAGGTGCGTGTGGGTGTTTCCAATCGCGTCCATGTGAGTAGTAAAGGCAGAGACCAAGGTTTTTCTTTTGGCAGGCGGCGGCCATCTCCCCAACTAAGTCTCGTTTGGCTGGTGAGTTTACACTGTTGAAGTCTGTTTGATTGGTTTTAAACAAACAGAACCCATCGTGGTGGCGGGTGGTGAGGTTGATGTATTTCATGCCAGCCTGAATCGCTAAATCCGTGATGAAGTCAGCATCAAAATTTTCCGCTGTGAAACGATCTTTAAGTTTGGCGTAAGTGGCTACGGGTATTTTTTCGCGTAGCTGAAGCCATTCATGACGACCTTCGAGTGAGTAGAGGCCGTAGTGAAGAAAGAGCCCGAATTGAGCATTGCGGAACCATTCGATGGCCGCTGCCCTAGGGTCTTTGTTGTAGCTGGCTTCGTAGCCGACAAGGTAAGATGGTATGGTGTGTTGTGGGGTAGTGTTCTGCGCGGCATTTATGCGGCTTAGGGAGAGAGAGCCGAGACTGGCTGCAGTGGAGGTGAGGATGAATTGTCGGCGGTTCATAAGGTGTGATGTGTAAGTTTTTCTTGAAGGGTGGCGTTTGGGGTTACTTTATTTTTAAGGCACCGATTGGCCTTTGCCTGCCTGCCACAGCGCATACCAGTCTTGTCGATCTAATTGGATGTCTGCTGCGAGGATTGAAGATTGGATGCGCTTGCCTTGGGTGGTTCCTAGAATCACGCTGGGTTTGGATGGGTGTGCCAAGATCCAAGCGAGAGCCAGAGTGGCGTCGTCAACATTGTCGTATTTGTGACGCATGTCGTCAATACACTTGTGAATGCGAAGTCCGGCTTCGTTATCCTTGTCAAAAAGGCGTCCTCCACCGAGCGGAGACCAGGCCATCGGACGGATGTGTTGTCGTTCGCATTGGCTCAATGAGCCGTCATCGAGCGGATCCATGTGCAATAGGCTGAACTCAATCTGGTTTGTGACGAGTTTTTGGGCCACGCAGCTATTGAGTAAGTCAAATTGCTGCGTGCTGTAGTTGGATACACCGGCATGAAGAATTTTGCCGTCTTTGATCAGTTCGTCGAGCCCGCTGGCCGTGTCATTTGCCGAAGTGAACCAGTCTGGGCGATGCACTAGTAGAACGTCGAGGTGGTCGATGTTGAGCAAGCGTAGGGATTTTTCTGTACAGGCAATGAGGTTGTCTGCCGAGCTGTTGTAATGGGGTAATACAGCCGTTTTTTTTGCCGGGGACGGCACATCGATGCCACACTTGCTGATGATCTGGAATTGTTCACGCAGTCCGGGCTGATCTTTGAATGCTTTTCCCAGTGCGGCTTCCACTGTGTAGCGGCCGTAAATTTCGGCTGTATCGATAGTGGTGATACCTAGTTCGAGACAGAGCTCGAGCAGTTTGATGATATCACGTGTCGTTGGCGCTTTGTCATTGTTCAGCAGGCGCCAGGTGCCGAAAACGATTTGTGAAACTTTGGGGCCGTCGGGCGAAAGAGATTGGGATATGTTCATGATTTTTAAAATTGATTTGTCTTTACTGGGATTATTCTAGCTTGCAGGCACGATGTGGATGACGTGGCCACCATTGTTAGCCATGTTGGCGGAGATGACGGA
>CAYNNY010000017.1:0-18484 GCA_964398555.1 uncultured Verrucomicrobiales bacterium | reverse complement strand
AGGTGACGTCCATTGTGGTGATGAGGAGTTTTTTGGATTCTGGGTTTCTTTGGATTCGTTATGAATGGTGACATTGAGCACTGAGGGGTCGTCTGAGTAGAGGGTTACTTTGTATTTTTGGGCTTCAGCGTACCAGTAGAGAGCTTGTTTGGATTCGGTTTTCCTCTGCCTTAAAGAGTGATTTTTAAAACGCTCCATTCTTTTCCAAGGCGGGGAGTTTCGGGCATGGAAATAACGGCTTTCTTTTTTGACCAATCGAATGAAACCGGTTTGCCGTCATTGAGCAGTGTGATGGATTTTGGTTTGCTGATTCCGGAGATCGATACCGAAGCTTCTTTTTGAGTGGGATCGAGGTAGATGTAGCGGACATTTTTCTTTGCAGATGCCAGGGCGGTTGACGATTCTCCTTGGGATAGCTGGTGGGTGTTGTAGATAGCTTCCTGATTCACGTGCATCCATTGCTGGAGTTTTGCCATGTTTTCGTAAGCTCGTGGAGCGAGGTCGCCATTGCCCATGGGTCCAAATCCGAGCAGGTAATTCATCCCTGCGGCCCGGCAGTGAACGAGGTCGGATAGAATGGAATTGAGAGGTTTGTATGGGCGTTTAACGTAGGGCCAGGCACCGTTCCATGGATTGCAAAATTCAGCCCACTGTTCCAGGGGAATGTTGGGGTTTTCTGGGAAGTGGCGTTCGAAGGTGATGTAGTCGGCGTTTCCGTGCATCCGGGGGTTGATAACAATGCCGGGTTGGAGTTCACGCAGGCGTTTTTTTGTGATGAGTTGTTTCCGGTAGTTGCTTGGAAGTGATGGTCTGCCGTCGAACCAGATGATATCGATTTTTCCGTAGTTGCTGAGCAGTTCTTCAACTTGGCCATTGACCATTTCTAGAAGTTGTTCGTAGTGTTGCTCTTTTTCTTTTTCGGTATGCTTCGGGTTACTGGGCATCAGGTCCTGGTCGAGGTGTGGGAGTCCTGGGTTCACTCGGTGTGCCTTATCTCGGAGGAAACTACGATATTCGCGGTCATAATACCAATCGGGTCCGGAGTAATACAATCCGACTTTTAGTCCCGCTTTGTGGCAGGCATCGGTAAAATCTTTGATGAGATCTTTACCGCCCATGTAGTTTTTTGTATTGAAATCCCCATACTTCGACGGCCACAGCGCGAACCCCTCATGGTGTTTGGCGGTGAGAACAACGTATTTGAAACCTGCTTCTTTTACTTTGGCGAGCCACTTTTCTGGGTGGTAGTTGTCTGGGTTGAACGACTCTGCCATTTTGAAATAATTGCGTGGTGTGATAACCGGCTTTTTTCCGTTTAAGTAGTAATCTTTCTCTCGGACGATGCGGTCAATTTCTTCCTTGCTCTCGATTTTCTTTTTTTCAAGAGGTCGTCCCACCACCATGGGGTGGGAGATATTCATCCCTTTCACCGAGGAAATGCCCCAGTGAAGAAAGAGTCCGAGTCCGGCATCGGGAAACCATTGCGCATCCGGGTGTAGGGTGTGAGGCGATTTGATTTCCTTGGCATTGTTAATATCGGCATGTTCGGAAGCGACGGTTTCTTTGTCTTTCTCTTGAGTGCTTTTTGTTTCGGCCTGAACGGACGGGAGAACGATCCATCCCAGCAGGGCTGCGAGGATGGTGGTTTGATAGGTTGTTTTCATAAGTTAGTGGGTGGGTTACTGGAGGGCTGTTTTTTAGTTATGTTTTGATTTTTTTGATTTCTTTTTCTTCCGTGGTTTTTCATGTTTCCACCAGTCGGGGCCGTCTGCGAGAACGGCGATATCATTTTTGATCAGGAGTTTTTTCATCCGTTCAAACCGTTCGGGAAATTTTTTGGAAACGTTGGTTGTTTCGGAGGGGTCATCCTTGAGGTTGTAGAGCTCAAATTGGGTATGTTTGTTGTTGCCCATGATTTTCCAATCGTCATCGATAATGGCAATTCTCATTTCGTAATAAGCATTACGCCAGAACATGGGTTGAATGCGTTTCAGTGGGCCGTTGGTGAAAACCGGGCGGATGGATGTGCCATCGATCACACGGTCGGTGGGCATTGGGATGCCAACTACATCGCAGATGGTGGGGAGGTAGTCGCAGCCGTAAATGGGAGTATCAGTGACTGAGCCTGGTTTTATTTTTCCGGGCCAGCGAATCACGCCGGGCACGCGGATTCCGCCTTCGTAGCTGTGGCGCTTCCGACCCCGTAGGCCATTCGTTGAACCCCAGTTCCGGTTGTTTTGGGAGTTTTTATTTTTTGCATTTCCCTGACCCTTTCCCTCTGGGCCGTTGTCGGAAGTGAAAATGAAGAGTGTATTGTCACTCAATTTCTGCTGGTCGAGTTCTTTGAGCACCGTGCCTAGGGCGGAATCGAGTTGGGTGATATTTCCGTGATGCTGACGCACGCCGGGGTCGGCGATGTCTTTGTAGAGCGCCATGAATTTGGGATCGGATTCGATCGGTAGATGGGGTTCGTGGGTCCAAACGGTTAAAAAAAATGGTTTGGATGGATTTCGGTGGTTGCGTAGCCAGTCCACGGCTTCGGCGGCGACCAGTGGGGCACTAAACCCAAGTAGCGGGCCCACTTCTTTCCCATTGCGAACAAAGTTTACTGGATTTTTATGGGTGGGGCTGGCATTGTTTTGTGTGGCAAACCACCAATCGTATCCATGGTCATTGGGTTGGGGTTGTTTGGGGGAGTTAAACTCACTATTCAGATGCCATTTTCCGGAGTGGCAGGTTTCGTAGCCATTTTGTTGGAGCAGGGTAGCGATGGTGATTTCGCTTTGTCGAAGATGCACTTCATGCCCTTCGGGAATCCAGCGGAATACGCCATTGCGGTAGGGGGTTCGGCCCGTTAAGATCGCAGCCCGGGCCGGAGAGCAGACGGAATCCGCAGAATAGCATCGGGTGAAACGCATTCCTTCACTCGCAAGTTTATCCAGGTGAGGGGTTTTGATGACTTTGCTGCCAAAGCAAGCGGCATCTCCCCACCCCATATCATCAGCAAGAAAGATGACGATGTTTGGTTTTTTGGGGAGTGTGTCAGCCGCGATGAGCGGTGCCGTCGCCAGAAGGCAGAGAGGGAGGAGATGGTGGGTGAAGCGGGGAAGGGTCATGGCGAATTGAGGATTGAGGATTGAGGATTTATCCCTTCATATCTTCGAGTTCCCGGCCTTTGGTTTCGTAAACAAAGAGGGCGATGAAGGCGATGGAGATGAAGGCGCAGACGGCATAGAGTCCGTAGGCTCCACCGAGACCGATAGTGGCGAGTAGGATGGGGAAACTCATGGTGACGGCAAAGTTGGCGACCCATTGGAATAGTCCACTGACAGCGAGGCCGGAGCCACGAAGTTGGTTTGGGAACATCTCACCGAGCATTACCCACATCACGGGGCCCCAGGAGAAATTAAAAAACATGACGTAGGCATTGGCTGCGATGAGTGCCATCACGCCGCTGGAGCTACTGAGGTCAAGGTCACCGCCTTGTTGAACAACGGCAGTTCCGAAAATAATTGCCATGATTGACAGCGTCACTGACATCCCAATGGAGCCAATCATCAGCAGGGGTTTGCGGCCAATTTTATCGATGAGATAGATCGCGGCAACACAGGCGGCAATACTGGCGGCTCCACTGATAACATTGATGAGTAGGGCGTCATTTTCCGAGAACCCAGCCGCCTGCCAAAGGACGGAACCGTAGTAAAATACGACGTTGATTCCGACGAGTTGCTGAAAGACGGCAAGTCCAATCCCAATCCAGACGATTGGGCGTATGAGGTATTTTTTATCGGTGATGTCTTTGAGGCTGGGACGATGGTGGTCGCTGACGAGTGAGGCTTCGATTTCTTCCAACTTGGCGTCCGCGCCGTCACCCATCAGGCGTTTGAGAACTGCACGGGCTTTTTCCTTCTTCCTACTGGCCATCAGAAAGCGGGGGCTTTCTGGGATGAAGAGAAGGGCAAAAAAGAAAGTGACGGCTGGGATGAGTTCGATCCAGAACATCCAGCGCCATGCTTCGTGGCCCATGGCAAATATTTGGGTTGAGCCACCGGCGGAATTGGCGATGAGGTAGTTACTTAAAAAGGCGATAAAGAGACCGCTGATGATGGCGATTTGTTGCAGTGAGGATAATCGGCCACGGTACTTGGCCGGGGTGACTTCACTGATGTAGGCGGGCGCGAGCACGCTGGCGGCACCCACGGCGAGTCCACCCAAGATACGGTAAACGATAAACTCGCCGGATGCCTGAGAGATCCCCGAACCCCATGCGCTGATGGTGAATAACACGGCTGCGATAATCATGATTGGTTTGCGACCTAACTTATCTGCAAGTGTGCCAGCAAAAAAGGCACCCATGGCGCAACCCAGTAGCATGGATGCAACATTAAATCCCGTGCCTATGCTATCGGAGTTAAACGCCGTTTCCAGTCCGTCCACTGTGCCATTGATCACGCCGCTATCAAATCCAAACAGAAACCCGCCAATGGTGGCGATGATGCTGATGAAGATGACGAAGGGCATATTGGTGGTGTCTTGTTTGTCTTTCATGATGTTAGAGTGGTCGGATTTGTGTTATTTTTGTTTCAGACGGGCGAGGTTATTTTACCGTAAGGATGAGTTTTTTGAGTTTTTTGGAACTGGTGCCAATCATGATTTCGTATTCGCCGAGTTCGACGACCCACTTGCCATTTTTCCAAATTTCGAGTGATGAGCGTGTGATAGGGATTTGCACGGTTGCCGATTTTCCCGCTTCCACAGTGATTCGTTTGAACCCTTTGAGCTGAAGGGCGGGTTGTATGAGAGTGCAGAATTTTTTATGCACATACATCTGCACCACCTCATCGCCTTTGACTTTTCCTGTGTTGCTGACTTTCACTGATACCTGAACGGTATCGGATGCCTTCATTTCCTCGGCTGAAAGTTGTTGGTCGCTTAGTTTAAATGTGGTGTAAGACAATCCAAACCCAAACGGGTAGAGTAATTCGGGGGATGAACCAAAAAGTCTTCTGGGGCGGCCACTTGGTAGGATGTTGTAATAATTCGGAAGCTGTCCTGTATTTCGTGAGTAAGTGACGGTGAGTTTTCCACCTGGATTATTATCGCCAAAGAGGGTGCGTGCCACGGCATTACCGCTTTCCTGACCGAGGAACCAACCATCGAGAATGGCATCGACATTTTCTTTTTCCCATCCGATGGCGAGCGCTCGACCGTGAAGAAACACCATGACCACTGGCTTACCAGCGGCGACCACGGCCTTCATCAAATCACGTTGTGGGCCGTAGAGGGTGATGTCGTCGCGGTCGGTGTTTTCTTTGATGGTTTTTTCATCACCTCCAATAACTACAACAACAACATCGGATGCTTTGGCCGCCTTCACAGCCTCGGCAAACCCATCGGTCGAGGGGCTGTGGATGTCACACCCTTGGGCGTAAAGCACCTTGGTGGTCGGTGGAACGTATTTTTTAATCCCTCCAAGGATGGTGGAAAAATAGCGTGGATGTTTGTTGGAGTAGCCGCCAAAAAGGAGTCGGTCGGCATTGGGTCCAATCACGGCGATGGTTTTCACCTTAGATGAATCCAGCGGAAGGAGGTTGTTTTTATTTTTTAAGAGAATGATGGATTTCTCGGCAACTTCGAGAGCGAGTTGGTTACTGGCGTCGTTGTAGAGGACTTTTTTGTAGTTTTTGCGTTTGGTGCCAGCGGCTTTTTTTGTATCGGCATAAGCTTCGGACTCTCCATTTTTCTTGGCAATTCCCATGAGGTCGTTGGCGGGGTTTTGGGCGGTCGGGTCATCGAAGAGGCCCAGCTTGAATTTGTATTCCAGCACCTTGCGGACGGAAGAATCGACGAGAGATTCTTTGATTTTTCCCGCTTTGACGGCATCGATGAGTGGTTGGGAATACACGCGTTTGTCTCCCCATGGAGTTTTCCATGCCAGCTCGGTTTGAATACCATTTTCGAGTGCCATGCGGATGATGTCGGTCATGTCATTTGAAATATGAAAGTCACTTCCCGCGCGGCGGATGTCGTTGTTGTCGGAAACAATTAGCCCGTCGAACCCAAGTTGCCTGCGTAAAACATCGGTGAGTAGGTATTCATTGATGTGGCAGGGTGTGCCATTGTAGCTGTGGTGGGCAGGCATGATGCCGCCTACCCCGGCGTCGCGGATAACGGCGCGGAATGGCACCAGGTGGGTTTCTTGCAGGAGTCGCTCAGAGAGTTCGACGGCTGCGCCGTTGTCGCCAGCTATTGGTTCACCATCGGCGACGTAATGTTTGGCGGTTGCCAGGATATGATCTTTGCTAAAGCGGTCTTTGCCCGTGCCTTGAAGTCCGTTGATGTAGGCTGTTCCAATTTGGCTAACAAGAAAAGGGTCTTCGCCGTAGGATTCATCGGCGCGTCCCCAGCGAGGGTCGCGGGCGAGTCCAAGCATCGGGCTGTAACAATGGTGGATCCCAATGGCGCGAGCTTCTTTTGCTACAACGGTTCCCATCCGCTCAATCAACTCCGGGTCCCAAGTGCTTCCCATTGCGATCGCTTGGGGGAAGACTGTGGTTTTCGCCGCTACCACCCCGTGCAGACACTCACCGGCTTGCATGTGTGGGATTTTTAGGCGGCTGTTTCCGTTTGGATAATACGAGGCGAGCTGGAGGACTTTTTCCTTCAGCGTCATTTTTGAAAGAAGGTCTTCGATCTTCTTTGCGGTGTTTGGGTCCAGAGCGTAATGTGTTTTCTGATTCGAAAGTGCTTCTTCCGTCCATGGCTTGGAGGTGAGGGTTTGTCCATCTTGAGAAGTTGGCGCTGGTGCAGCAATGACATTTCCTGAAAGAAATGCCCCAGTGATGGCTGTGTGTAGGAGGAGTGTGTGTGGTTTCATAGGTGTGTGCTATTTAGAGTTGGATAGGTTGGCGTGAGTCAGGGTGTCCCAGTGAAAAAACTTGCCACTTCCTGAATTGGATGGGCGTTTTTCTTTGAGAAATCGTTTGGTGTAGGGGAGTTGATACCCTTTGCAGCGGTTGGTGTAGTGGTTGTATCCCAGCTCCATACCGACGAGTTTTAACTGGGGTTTGGACAGCATGCCTTCTTTAGTCGATGGCACAGGGCCGTCGATCACAAGTTTGGCCATGTACTCGGTGCCTTTTAATATCCGGGGAAGTTTTTCGCCATCGATTTTGATCCCGTAGATGTCATCCCCCTGGATCCATGCCAGCTCGGCGATGTTGAGCACCCCCTCGATGTTGTAGGAAGCGTGGCCGAAGTCTCCTCCTTTTTTTCGGTTGATCTCCCAGATTTCACCACTGGGGAGGATCGTGTTAGTCACTTTATTTTTTGTTTTTAAGATTTTATCGACAAAGAGTTGATACCCAGATTGATAGAGTTGGGGGTCATTGGTGTAAACGCCCAGGGACATCCGGTGAAGCGCTACGGAGATCCCTTGGTTCGGGCATGAGCCGGAGCCATTCCAAGCGAGGGATTTTTCCTTAAAGATCAGGAGCATGCGGTCAAACTGTTCGATGTCTTTTTCGGGCCATCCTGCCTGACCATCATCGAAATGACGGATGATTTCAGCGGCGGAAAGAAACAGGGGGCCATACCATGCAACTTCGAGTTTGTCTTGCACTCCGGGGCTTCCTTCTTCGGAAACAACATCCTTGAGCACTGCCGACCAGGCATTGAGAATTTCAATGGCTTTGTCGCTGTGCGCCTTGTTTCCCGTCGCGACCCATTGCAGGGCGTGGGAGTAGGATGCGATGGCATCGCGGTGGATGTCCCTTTCCTGGTCGGTGGCACCGCTGCCTCGCACTACTGTGATGGCGTGTGGGTTGGGTTGGTAGCTGAGTTTGGAGACTTTCGATTTTAGAAGTTGCTCCCACCCGGCTTTTACAAAGGGATCGGTGCTGATGCGTTGGCTGAGTTCTTCCAGATCTTTCTGGGAATTAGTGATTCCTGGGTGTTGGAAAACGCGCTGAGAGGTGGGTGCTGGCTTTTCCTTGGGCGCGGAAAAACCTAGAGCGGGTAGAAACGCCAGAGCTGCCGTTGCTCCAAGGGTCATTCTGACCATGGGTTGAAATAATCGCATATTTGGATGTGGGTAACCAGCGGGATGAGGTATCGTTTCACGAGTGGTGAGGTTTGATCGTGGTGTTATTGTTTTTCTGTGGTTTTGAAGATTGAGGTGGGTAGTCCTTCTTTGTTGTAGAGGTTGACTTTTCCTGGGTTAGCTGCCCAGGCGTAGCGGACTTCCACGGGCGATGAGATGTCGGGGTGGGTGACTTCGACTTGGCTCTTCCCCACAATCTTGGCATCGGCCCATTTCCATTGACGGTCGGCACCGCAGATTTGGAACCCCTTGAGCGGGGCATCCACTTTTACAGTGGGTTCCATAAGCGACTTTTTCCCCACCATCAATCCGCCACCGGAAGAAGAAAAAGTGATGGTCACTTTGTTGCCGGAGAATTGACTCTTTTCATAGAGGGGGCCACTGAAGACGAGATCTTTGTTTCCGTAATCTTTTGCCAGTGCCCAAAGGGCGAGTCGTTTACCGGTGTCTATTTTATTTTTTGGATGAATGTCGCGGGCTTCACCAATATCGTTGATGACGGCCATGCCGGTGTTTTTTAGTTTCAGTGTGAGCCGTTGCTGATCGCAGATGGTTGCCCAACCATCTTTTTCTTTGGGGCGGGTCGCGATCTTTTTATAGTTGGCTAATTGGACGTAGTAGAAGGGAAAATCTCCCTGCCCCCATGCCTTGCGCCAGCCTTCGATCATCGATATAAAGCGTGAGGCATAAACATCCGGGTAAAAACCGGCGTTGGATTCTCCTTGATACCAAATCGTGCCTTTGATGGCGTAGGGGACGAGTGGGTGAATCATCGCATTGGCCATCGCGGATGGGAATTGGCGGCCAGCATTCGGTTTGCCTGCCATACGTGGTTTGCGGCGAAGTTTCCCTTTGACCGACTTTCCCCCTTGATCTTTCCAGAGTGCTAATTGTTTTTTGTAGTTCTTTTTGGCCACTTCCGGATCCCATTTTTCAATGGCTTGATCCATCTTCTTTACCGCAGCCCGGTAGTAGTCACCCATCTCTGATTTTGACTGCTGATAGGTGTCCATCATAATCCATGGCTCCAATCGTGAACCACCCCATGACGATTCAATCAATCCCACTGGCACCTTCAACTTCATTCGAAGCTCCCGACCAAAGTAGTAACCGACCGCTGTGAATTTTCTGTTGTTCTCCGGTTGGCAATCGATCCAGTTTCCTTTGAAATCGGTGCGTTGTTTTTGATACGAATAGGCATGGGGAACAGAGATTTGCCGGAGGAGCGGGTCTTTGGCTGTGGTGGCCTCTTTGAGAATGTAGTCGACAATTGGTTTGTTTTTTGGGGTTTTTAATGCCCCTTTGATAATGTGATCGATGGTGAAATCCATATTCGACTGCCCGGAGCAGAGCCAAACTTCGCCGACTAAGACGTCATTGATCGTTTTTGTTTCATCGCCGAGTTTGATGGTCATCTGGGCGGACTTTGCAGAGGCTGTGAGGGGGGCGAGTGAGATCATCCACTTGCCATTCGCCTGGATCGTCGTGGATTTTTTTTGATTACCAAAGGTGACGGTCACTTTGGTGCCTTGTTCACCCCATCCCCAGATCGGGACTTTGGATTTTTGTTGCAGAACCATGCCATCGGTAAAGAGGACAGGCATTTTAATTTCCGCGTAAGCGGTGAAGGAGGAGGCGATGGACGCCACACAGATGGATAATAATTTAATGGTCATGGGCTGGTTGAGTGGTTGAGTGGTTGAGCCATTCTTTTTGTTGGGCTTCGTAGAGGGATTCGATTTCGAGAGGTTTTTTTGTGGCATCTTCCCAGATGGCGGGTGGGGAGTCTTTGGAGAAGTATGGGGGTAATTTTTTTCCTTGGCAGGCGATGACGTAATTTTTTCCAGTTACCCACGGGCTTTGGACGCGGAACCCACGGGCTTGGCAATTCCAGAAGACATGGTTCACTCCGGCCCACCCGTGCCCTGAGCCCATCGAGCCTCGGTCTCCGACGTTGATGGCTCCGTCCGGAGATTGGATGCAATCATAGAGGTATCCCATCGACCACCGTTGGTGGGGGCCGATGTCGGAAAAGACATGAGTGGCCCGGCAGTGGGTGAAGACGTTGGGACCTGAGGCGCGGGGAGGGGAGACGAAGCTGTGACGCGCCTGATCTGCCCAGCACCCGCTGACGAGGCAAAGTTGCGTATTGATTTCAAACGCATAGCGCCGTCCACCAGTAATGACGGAAACCGGCTCGATAAAGTTAGAATCTAGGACACTGATGTATTTCGAACCGGAGCCCAAGCTGACTGCCGAGTAGCCAAAGTGTTTGGCTGTGATGTTACGCACCCAGCAATCCGCGGCGGATTTAACGCTGACTGCGGTGGAACCATGGTTTTGGTCGCTGAAGTATTCTTTGTTTTTATATTTCGATTTTACGCTGGGATCAAATGTCGATTTCAGCATCAAATTTTCCAGTCCGCAGTGGCGAATTCGAGTGTCTTTATCGAGTTTACCAACAAAGCCTCCGCCGTAGCGGTTACTAATCTCCATCACCACAGGGTGATCGAGGTCGATGAAGTGGCCTTGAATTTTAACGATCGAACGTTCCACTCGGGTGGTGTATTTTTTGGCACTCCACTGGGTGATTTTTCCTCCATCTTTCCGTGGCGGGATTTGATCCATTTTTAGATCGTGAATCCATTGCTCTGTGCCGGGGCGGATCACGCTGATCAGATCTCCGACTTTCAAACCGTCGACCGATTCTAGTAACAAACGTTTACTACCAACCGGCACATACGAGTTGTCGATGCGCACCCTGCTATTTTTGATTTCCCTTGGTGGACGCCCCCCTCTGATTTGCACACCGATGGAGCTTTCTTTTTTGGTGAGAAAAAGCACGGTGCCCTTTTCGCTGTCGCCTTCACCTCTGAGAACGACGCCTGACTTGTTGATAAGAATGGTTTTTGAAATTTCGTAACGACCTTTTTTCAAGAGGAGTGTGCCACGGAAGCCATTTTTTTGGAGTGGCCTGGCAGCTACTTTCTCAAGTGCGTCCTGAATCCGCTGATGGTTGTCGCCTGGGGTGGGGGATAAAGTTAAAACCACGGGAACCGTCGGCGGGGTGCGACCGTGATTATAGCCTACTCCACCAAAGTCAGGGATGCGGTTGCCTTGTTTGTCTTCCTTGTAAACAAGCTTTCCATCCTTACCATAATACACCCACTCGGATTTCCACGTGCTGGAGGCTGCGGATGCCGTGGAGCAAGTCGCTAGTATAAGCGTTGAAATGAGGGCTTTGGCGATCATGCTTGAGTGAGTGATGGTGGTCGTTATATGTTGGTCTATTACTGATTGATCCACTTAGTCTGCTTCCAATTTTCACGTTTCACGTAAGGTTGGGGTTTTCCTGGGGTGCTGCGACCGGTCAGGATGTATTGGCTGAGGAGTTTTTTGAGATTTTTGACCACTTCCGGGTGCTGTTGATAGATGTTTTTTTGTTCTCCTTCATCCACACTCATATCGTAGAGTTGTAATTCGGGCAGGCCTTCTTTTTTAGCAAGATCCTCTTTGGGATACCCCCAGCCACCGGAGCCACGGCACATGGCAAGTTTCCATTTCCCCTGGCGGATTGCAAAATTCCCACCAATGGAATGGTGCACGGTGGCTTCGCGAATGGCTTGGTTTCTTTTTTCACCAAGCAGTGCCGGAACGATGCTGTAGCTGTCTTCACCCGCATTGTCTGGGAGTGGTTTGTTGACCAAGTCTGCACTGGTGGCCAGGAGGTCGGTCAGGCAGATGACTTCGTCGCTGATGCTTCCTGCTTTGATACTTGCGGGCCATCGGACTAAAAACGGAACTCGGTGCCCTCCCTCGAAGATGTCCGCTTTATACCCTCGGTAAACTGCGCTAGGGTAGTGGCCTTTTTTCTCCAGTTCTTTCACACCAACGTAGTGGGCACAGCCGTTGTCAGAGGTGAAAATGAGGAGGGTGTTTTGGTCGAGTCCTTTTTTCTCCAGTGCCTTGAGCACCTCTCCCACCGTCCAATCCACTTGCTCACAGAAATCGGCGTAGTTGCCCAGGCTGTTTTTGCCTTTGAACTTATCCGACGGCAGGATGGGTGTGTGGGGAGCGGTGAGTGCGAGGTAAACAAAAAACGGCTTCTTGGAGGTTTGTTTACCGATGAAGTCGACTGTCTTTTGGGTGATGGTAGGCATTACATCGACCATGCTGAAGCCCGGCACCATCGGGCCTGGTCGACAGTGGGATTTTTTTGGGAAATACTCGGTGGCCTCTCCGACAAATCGATCGTTGTGAATGTAGATGTAAGGGTCCATGTCCAGCGAGGCACTGACGCCATAGAACTCATCAAACCCGTTGCTGATAGGGCTGTTTTTGATGGGGCCTTTCCAATCGATTTCCGTCGTTTGATCTTTTCTTTTTTGCACAGCTCCTTCTTTCGGGGCGAAATCCATACCGAGATGCCATTTCCCGTAAGCGGCGGTGTTGTAGCCATTTTTTTGGAGCAGGGATGCCACCGTCATGCGATTGGTTTCGATGAGATGGTGGTCGTATCCGTGGAGCACACCACCTTTCAGGCGGGTGCGCCAGGCGTAGCGTCCCGTCAATACACCGTAGCGAGTGGGTGTGCAGACGGCGGAGCCGGAATGGGCATCGGTGAAAATCATACCTTCCTTACCGAGTCGGTCAATGTGGGGTGTGCGGATCAGTTGGTCCCGTTTGTTGAGGATGCTGACATCCCCATAGCCCATGTCATCGGCGAGGATATAAACGATGTTAGGGGGCTGCTTTTCTTCTGCCGCTTGGATAGATCCAGTGATGGCTGTGAAGGCCACAAGCTGGGCGGCCAGGATGATATGAGTATGCTTGATCATAGTCTAGTGCTTGTTTGGTTTGAGGTTGGCGTTGAGGTTGATCGATTTTCCATCGGTCAGCGTGAGATGCAAGGATTCTTTCCCGTAACGGACGCTTGCTTTGGTTCCTCCCCGGGATGTGATTTTGGCGCTGGTGAGTTTGCCGTCATCCCAGCTGAGATCGACCTCGAACCCACCGCGTGCGCGGAGGCCGGTGATGGACCCTTTGGCGGCCCAGGCTTTGGGTAAGGCGGGGAGAAGGTCGATGACGTAAGTGCCATCGTCATTTTTCAAATGGGACTGGAGTAACATCTCTGCAATTCCGGCGGGTGCTCCGAAGTTGCCGTCGATCTGGAATAGCTGCCAACGGAGAGGTTTCGGGTCTTTGGCATTTTGTTTTTTGTGGGCGTCGAAGAGGTTGGGGTAAGTTTGCACGCTGAGGAGGTCGGCAAAAATCGCGTAGGCGCGTTCGGGTTGGAGGAAGCGGGCTCGGCAGTTCATATACCATGCTTTTGACCAGCTTGTGGTGCCGTCGCCACGGAGGTCGAGCGATTTGATCGCGGCTTTAAAAAACTTCGGGGTGCGCGGCGTGATCTGACTTCCGGGGTAGAGCGCGTAGAGGTGGGAAATGTGGCGGTGATGTTTGTTCGGCACTTTCATATCCCAATCGTCAAGCCACTCCTGGAGGTATCCACCTTCGCCAATCTGATGTGGTGGCAGACGTTTCTCCATGGCGCGAAGTTTGGCGGCGAAGGCTTTATCGAGACCTAGAATATCGGCAGAATCGGCGCACTGATTGAAGATGTCGCGGATGAGTTGGTTATCCATCGCAGGCCCAGCGCAGATGCTGATACTGCCACCAATGCGCCGGTTTTCCGGAGAGATCGACGGGCAAGTCACCAGCCATTTGGTGCCGGGGTCTTCGACGAGTGTTTCGGTGAAAAACTCAGCGCATCCTTTGAGCACTGGATACATACGGCGGAGAAATTTCTTATCACGGGTGAACTCGTAATGAGTCCAGATGTCGGTCGACATCCATGCCCCACCGGTCGGCCAGATCCCCCAAGTTGCGCCGTCGTGGGGGGCGGCGGAACACCAGATATCCGAGTTGTGGTGGGCGACCCATCCATTTTCAGCACCCCAGTGGGCCTTGGCCGCGCGGGCACCGGTGACGGCGAAGCCTTCGAGGTAGCCAAACATCGGCTCGTGGCACTCGGAGAGGTTGAGCACTTCCACCGGCCAGTAGGTCATCTGTAAATTCATATCGATGGTGTAGTTGCTTTTCCACGGCGGTTTCGGGTTGTCGTTCCACACCCCCTGAAGGTTGGGTGGAGGGCCGCCAGGTTGGGAACTTGTGATCATTAGATAGCGACCAAATTGACAGTAGAGGGCGGCGAGCGCGGGGTCGGCAACGCCTTTTGCAAAGTTCTTCAATCGGACATCGGTGGGAAGTTTTGCCGCGGCCGTGGTGCCGAGGTCGATACTCATGCGGTTAAATAGCTTTTGGTGCGCTGCGATGTGGTCGGTGCGGATGGCTTTGTATTTCCGTGACGCCACGGCTTTGAGTCGGCGGCTCACGCGCTCTGCTGGGTTTCCTGAAACATCTTGAAAACTAACAAAGCTTGTTTCCACGGCAAGGATGAGAGTGGCTGAGTTGGCGTTGGTCACTTGGATGGAATCGGAGCCCGGAGTGAGCGTTCCTCCATCGGGGCGGATAGCGAGGCGGGACTCAAAGGTGGTGACTCCATCGATTCCGGCTTGCCCCGGTGCCTTGCCGGTGAGGACTAATTGTCCGCTGGCATCCACTTTAAGCGACGAATTTTTCTGGATACTGGAGAGTTTAGCGGAAAACGAGATCGACCCAGGTTTGTCCGCAGTGAGGTGGACAATTATCACACCATCTACTCCGGAGACGAATGTTTCACGCCGGAAATGAACATCTCCCACGCGGTATGTCACCTCGCTGATGGCGGTGCTGAGATTCAGGCTGCGACGGTAATCGGTGAATTTTTCCTGTCCTTTGAACTCGAGGAAGAGATCACCCACTGGTTGATAGCTCATGGAGCTTTTGGGTTTGCCCATCATCTTTTTGTTGGTGAGTTCGTGGGCCTCTTTGTGTTTTCCATCAAAAATCAACTTCCGCACCTCGGGTAGTGCTTTGGCTGAATCAGGGTTGGTGTTGTCATGTGGACCGCCGGACCAGAATGTGGCGTGGTTGAACTGGATGTGTTCGGTCGGCACTCCGCCATAGACCATGCCTCCGATAAAACCATTACCAATGGCCAACGCCTCCTCCCAGACCTCGGCAGGTTGTTGATACCAGAGCGTCAGGTTGTCGGATTTAGTTGGGGATGCGGCATCGGAGGATGGTGCTAGGGATGCACCGAGAAAACAAAAAAGAGATGAAATAAGGATTGAGCGAGTCATGAGTGGTTGTTGGATCGTAGGGTTATCATTCAATGTGGTTGTGATTTATCGGTCTTCTCTGATGTTTTCTAGATTCGACGGGACAATCATGGAATACGATATCGTTGACGGGATATTTTCATTATGACGGAATTGGTCATATTAATCCATATATGGATTCTCTCGATTTTCTTGATCATGTAGATAAATCTCAAAACTATTGGGGTTGGCCACTAGGGGGGTGAGCAATCGGCAGCTAACAAAACGCAGTTTGAGGTGAGGTGGCGCTCGCTATCCTCAAAAAAAATCTTGGCATAGCGGGCGAGGGCTCTATGTTCAGATTTAATGAATTGAGGCATGATTTTCTGGGAAATTGTTCATTTACGTGAGTTTTTCTCTGTTTTACGATGATCATGCCGTTCAGAGTCTTCATTCAGCATTTAAAATGCACTATTCTCAATACAACAGCCATTCTTTTTTATGACAGCGATCTTAAATCCAGCACTCAAAAAGCAAATTCCTAGCAGTGTTTCTAGCAGTATTCATGTAATGAAAATAAATCGTAGATATTTTGCGGTTAGTTTTTTTGCGATGCTTGTGACTCTTCCTTTTGTGCGAGCGGAGAAAAAGTATGAGAATGATGACGCCGGGCGGAATTACGGTGGGGATGCTCCGATGGTTGTGAAAAATTTGTTATATCCGCCTTCTTATGAAGAGTGTATGAAAAAAGACATTCCGGTGATTACTCGTGAAAAAATCTACAAAAAAGGGTGGATCGATTTAAATAAGAATGGGAAAAAAGATGTGTACGAAGATCCTAAAGCCTCGATTAATGCGCGGGTGGAGGATTTATTAAAACAGATGACGATGGCGGAGAAGACGGCGCAGATGGTTACGCTGTATGGATACAGCCGTGTGTGTAAAGATTTTCTTCCCACAAAGAAGTGGAAGAAAGAGGTGTGGGGAAATGGACTGGGTGCGATTGATGAGCATCTGAATGGATTTAACTATTTTAAGAAAAATTTGCCGGGGACTCGATATTTGTGGCCGGCATCGAAGCATGCTTGGGCGTTGAATGAAGTGCAGCGTTTCTTTATTGAAGATACCCGATTGGGTATTCCAATTGATTTTACGAATGAGGGCATTCGTGGAATTGAAAATGTGCGGGCGAGTAATTTTCCAACACAGTTGGCGATGGGTTCTACGTGGGATCGAGATTTGCTTCTTAAGCAGGGCGAGGTTACGGGAAGAGAGGCGTTTGCGTTGGGATATTCCAATTGCTATGCCCCCATTATGGATATTCTTCGCGATCCGCGTTGGGGTCGTTGCGAGGAGAGCTTTGGTGAAAGTCCGTATCTTGCAAGTGAGTTGGGAATTCAGATGGTTCGTGGTATTCAGTCAAATAAAGTGGTGGCCACAATGAAGCATTACGCTATTTATGGAAATAACAAGGGAGCGAGAGAGGGGGATTCTCGATGTGATCCGCAGTGCGGGGAGCGGGAAGCTGAATATATTCATCTTTGGGCGTTTGAACGAGTTATCAAACAGGCGAATGCGTTGGGTGTGATGGCATCGTATAATGATTATGACCGCATTCCTATTGCGGGAAGTCACTATTATTTAACCGAGGTGTTGCGGGATCGAATGGGTTTTAAGGGCTATGTGGTAAGTGATTCGAATGCTGTTTCTTATTTAAATAATAAACACCATACCGCAGCAAACTTTACGGAATCCGTTTATCAGGCGGTGAAGGCTGGATTGGATGTGCGTTGTAATTTTGTGCATCCAAGCAAATATTTAGGGCCACTTCGTAGCTTGGTAAAAAAGGGTCGTTTAACGCAAGAGGATATCGATACGCGTGTTCGTTGCGTTCTGAGGGTGAAATTTTGGCAAGGCGGTTTTGACTCACCGTATCGCAATCTAAAGCATGCGGATAAAGAGGTGATGAGTAAGGAAAATTTAGCGATTGCACGACGCGCTTCGTATGAAGGGTTGGTTTTATTGAAAAATAAAGGAATCTTACCTTTTTCTAAGAAGGTGCGCTCCATTCTTGTGTGTGGTCCAAATGCGGATGAACATAAGTTTGCCTTGGGGCATTATGGTCCGTTGGATGTTCATGTGGTTACGGTTTTGGAAGGACTGAAAAAACAGTGCAAAAAACGGGGCATTACCATTAAGTATGCAAAAGGTTGTGACCGTCTCGGTAGAAAAGAGGTGGATAACGAATTGATGTGGCAAGCTCCAACAGAAAAGGAGCAGAAGCAAATTGATGAAGCTATTGCTTTGGCAAAAACGTGCGATGCCGTTGTTTGTGTAGTAGGCGATTTACCCAATGCATTTGCACGCGGTCCTTCAACGAGTGGGGAAAACCGATCCCGAACAAGCTTGAATTTGACGGGGCGGCAAGATGATCTGATTCGCGCAATGTGCGATACAGGAAAACCTACCGCCGTGGTTCATTTAGCAGGTCGTCCAAATAGCATTAACTGGGCAAAGAAAAAAGCAAATGCCATTTTGCACACGTTTTTCCCTGGAATGTTTGGTGGAGAAGCAATTGCAGCGGCACTGCTTGGCGATTACAATCCGGGCGGACACCTTCCTGCAACGTTTCCCAAATCGGCGGGACAATTGGAGTTGAATTTTCCAGCTACACCTAACTCTCAAACTGGATTTAATAATATCTCGGCCAATGGTCCACTCTATCCATTTGGATATGGTTTAAGTTACACGACCTTTGAGTTTTCCGATTTAAACATCGATTGGGCGGGTAAAAAATCAGGTAAAAAGCCGACGGTTACAACGCACTTCACGGTTTCGTGTAAAGTAACGAATACCGGATCTATAAAGGGCGATACCGTGGCACAACTCTATTTGCGCGATGCTGTTTCCACTACCATTGCTTATGAGATGGTGCTACGTGGATTCGATCGAGTTTCGCTAAAGCCCAAAGAATCAAAAACCCTTACCTTTAAAATTGATCCGCAAGAAGCTCTCTGGCTCTTGGACAAAGAGATGAAGCGTGTGGTTGAACCCGGTCGTTTTGATATTTATGTGGGCGACTCAAGTGTGAATCAAGGTGATAAGAGAAAAGTTACTAAAGAACCTGGTATCAAGTTGATTGGACAAATTAATTTGATTCAAAACTAATCAAAATATAGGT
>CAYNNY010000016.1:21806-30361 GCA_964398555.1 uncultured Verrucomicrobiales bacterium | reverse complement strand
CGTCACATGACGAGCCACGTGAGCCACGTGAGCCACGTGAGCCACGTGAGCCACGTGAGCCACGTGAGCCACGTGAGCCACGAACGATCCCACCCCTCTTTGATCCAGTCAAGTAATACTTGATACATAAATTTCTTGCAAAATCATCCAAAAAAAATCATGATCGAATATCAAACTGTCATTTCTGATGAATCAATAATCACACCCTTTCTACATCATTTTCAGATGCCTAAACACATACCTGATTCCGTAAGTTAAGGATGATGATGTCAAAAATTCAGGCCCGCCATGATTTATTAACACCCATGGGGTACGCCATTTAACTAAATGAACTCATTAGAGGGCTTTCGGGTGCTGGGTTATGCTAAATCGCAACCTAACATGGCGATCAAGCCATTTTCGGGCACGTCTAGCCCTCCCAGGTGATTTTCCAGGATGACTTCTAGGCTGTTATAGTAGTTTATGCCAGTTCTCGGTCGATACTCATCAAAACTTCTGACCATGGCCAGCATCTCGCAATCTTGATGACTTTGCGCCCTGCATGACTTACGACCTTACAGGCTACATTGATAGTCGCCGGTTGGCATTATAAAGAAAATCTATTGAAATGCCGAGCATCGATAGATTTATTATGATCTACCTCAAGCCATTGAGGTAGTGGTTGATGCCAAAAAGGTTCATAAATCACTAATCCTTCTGAAAGAATACCTGCGATATAACTCATTGAACTTTTAGACATAACCAACACATCTGCACACACTAATGCGTGAACGGTAGAGAATACATCCTCATCAATATGCAAGGATGCATTCAACTCTAGAAACTCTTGAAAATCGGCCTTATCTCCTTGTGAATAAATTCTAATTTCTACTAGTTCTCTAGATTTACCTATCCCCGAAAGGATTTTTTTCAATTTTAATACAATCTCAGCATTCCCAGTAAACCTCTTGGAATTTACTTTATTCGAGACATCACCACGTCGAATATGAACTGCAATGCTAATCTTCTCTTGATTATAACGCGGATCAAAAGACTTCTTATCTGTAGCCCAGTATTTCATACGTAATCGTTTTCTCAACGATAAGTAAGAACGGGGAAAACAATCTGTATATTCATGGCTGAAAGGAACCTCGAAAAGAGTTTTTCTTTTTCGTTTCCAGCTTTTTAAGCTCCTGATCGGCCTTTTTTGAATCCCAGAGTCAATCAATTCTTTAGCTGAAACTTCATCCAGGCCTAAATTGAGAAACACCTCCCAGTCACAAACCCAATCTTTGATATCTTCTGAATTATGTTCTATTTCTACAAAGGGAGTGTGAGCATATTGAAGGCCCATTTCCTCAGCAAAAACCATCGTTGACATGATAGCGTGAGCCTGAGCCCCTCCCCCGTCTACTTTACCACTGCAAGTAATATAACAATCATTGGGCATCAGCCATTGATTCAGAGCCTGAGAAAATGGATTCAAATACTTGAGATAGTATTTAATTTGAGTCTTAATTTTTTTCATAATCAGTAGAAAAATCACTTCATCATTATTTTTAAAAAGAACCATTCACCAAAACGAATACATGGAGCTTCAATCAACTCATAAGTGAGAGATGACAGAACTACGACGAGCAGAAAAAATAAAACAAAACCGCCTTCGCTACCCACCAGGCTCTCTAACCTAGGCATGCCCCATTGATACAATGGCATATGAACTAAATAGATCGAAAAACTGATCTTTCCGAGATGGAGAATAACCTTATTTTCGAACAAACACCTCGATCGTCCTGTCGCTTTTAAGAGAGCGTAAATGATAGCAATCACCCACAAAGTGACAATCAAGTTTTCGCTAGTCGGAAAAAACACGGCAAAAAGAAACAAAAAGACAACCAAACCATAGACTATGATATCACTCGCTATCGGCGAATATTTAAATCGTGTAGTGTGAATCCGGTTGAATGCTAAAGTCCCAGCATAAAATGCGAAAAAGTATTTAAAGATCGACCAATGATACTCATAAAAAGTCTGACCATCTGGAAGTAACTTCTCAAACGAACTGGCCTGCTTCCCTATAATATAAAACACTAGAGTCAATAGCCCCCCCCACCTCCATTTTTGATTCTTGGTCCACACAAACAATATCGGCAAAAGCAAGTAAGCGAACATTTCCAGTGGAATCGTCCACTCCACACCGATGATCGAGTTAGCATATTGATGATTGAAAATATTCAACAGTGTGACATGCATGAAAAAATCCTTCACTGAACCAACATCGACAGGTGCACTCTCTGGGGCAGACAACCCTCCCATATTCAACGCCACGGCACACACTAGGCAAACCAGCACATACAAAGGAAATATCCTCCAGAAACGACGACTGAAGTAGTGCGCGATATTTCGTCGACTATCCAGCGAGTTGTGACTCATCGAAATCGCCAATGAAAAAGCGGAAAGAACAAAAAAAGCCACCACTCCGTATTTTCCAAAGTTTAAGAAATGATCGATTCGTTCGTCATCCCCCTTGAACACACCCATACAGTGCACAAGAACTACACCCAAAGCCGCATATCCACGAATCCCAGTCAAAAACTGAGTATTGCCTCTTCCGATCAGACCCGTATTTTCAGGGATTGTCTTCGATTGATCCATCTCCTCGTTTTTAAATATGTTAGTGCTGTTTTTTTGGGAACATCTCCCCAAGTGTATATACCAGCCTAAACACAGGACCTTTCCTGAACAACTTAGCAGGATACGCTTTAAATAAACCCCCGTTCCTCAAGCTGCCCTCTTCAACCCCATCAAAATAATCTGCGATCAAATTAAATAGATTATAATCATCCATCACCTGTCGCTTCGCCTCCTTTAAGGCGCTAATGGACTTCTCATAGCGATCCTCGTCAATAGCACGCCGTATCATTCGAATCGTTGCCTCAGGATCATCCAAATCAATCAACTGAAATGCTTGATTGGAAAAATACTGCTCCACATTAGGACACCCCGCATAAAAAGGAAATGCCCCTTCCAAATAGCAGTCTGAAAGCTTCTCCGTCCAATAATGAGGATAACTGCTATTCTCAATGGCAATATGGTATTTGTAAGGTCTGATTGCATCCGCCTTGTCGGCCACCTGATTCTTCCCAATGCCAAACCAGTCCAATTCATCGCCAAATTCCTCTTTAAGTCGCTTTACAAATTCAAACCGCTTTCGGTGCCCTTGTTTTGATTGTTTGTCCGAGCACACCACAGAGAGCAGCTTCGTCTTTCTAATCACCCCTTCACCTTTATAATCATCATAAAACTTGAGAGCTTCCTCTCGGCCTTGTGCTGTAAAACCCATCCCACAAAACCAAAGATAGCCTTGCTGATATAGCTTCAGATTGGGGTGGCTCAATTCGGAATCACAACAAATAACACCCCCAAACTGCTTTAAATACGCTTCTGAATACTTCTTGATGGACGGGGGTTCTCCGCCCACAAAAAGAGAGTGTGCCTTGGGAAGGCTTGACCGAATCACTCCACGGTGCCCACCATAAACAACCTGATAGTCACACTCACAAGGAGCCTCGTTAATGTGAAATTGATAGCCCCGCCATCGACCCTTATCTGAGGGCGTTTGCCGAAGCACTGGCGATTGGTGTTTATCTTTCCAAGGGAAGGATATCAGAACTGTTTTCATAATCATTTTCTAGATTTCATCTTTGTCATTCAAATTTGATATCCAATCCGCAAAATCAAATCGGCCTACAAACCGATGATATTGAGAATACAAATTCCCCATATCCTCTATTTCAGATGGAATATAAACACAACCAGAAGCCTTAAAATACTTTTGCTTATGAAAACAAACCTTATTTTGAGGCTCATTTTGAATAAACTCAACCATTCGATCTTCATCACAAGGACCATTAGCTATCATAATAAAATGTAATTGATCCCAATCCATTCGAGATTTTCGCCTATTCCACTTCTCTATAGCCTCCTCTTTTGTTTTATAATGTAAAAAATTAATTTCCACATCTCCTAACAACCCCAAAGGATAGTCCTCATCATGATTCCGACGAAGTTTATTGATATAATCATATTTTGAATTCTCCTCAAATTTCATCTCTAGCCCTATGTAATATTCAAAATTGGCTACAAGCTTCACAAAACACTCTGGCAAAATAAAAACACCAATAAACGGAGTGTTATACTCCCGATTCAAAATTTTATAGAATCGGCTTCCAAAACAATTATTCGCAACAATACAGAATTTTGATTTTTCTAATCGCCTTACAGAGACCTTAAATCGCCAACGATTGACTCTTCTCTTTAATTTTTGATACATAATGACTATTATTGAATAGTAAAGATTATGAGCAGCTCACCTTCTTCCAATAATCTTTAACCGCACTTTTCAAACTCTGTCTAGAAGTAAAAATCTCTTTCAGCCCTGACCGCACGCTCAAATGAGAAAATTGATTATCCCACCCATTCTCTGTCATCTGACAGACCCAAAAATAAACATTCGATTCATCAAAACCAATAAAGTGATTCCCTCTAGACAGGCATTCAACATCAAACAAAATTTCATTCCCTATTCGTTGCCCGTCTTCTCCACTTTTATGGACACCTTGTCGACCAGAGGATCTAAAAGCTGGAGCTGTAACAACCTTATCCCCAAAGTGTTTTTTAAAATAGGTCACTCCGGATGTGGAATCAGTGGCCAGAAAAATACCAGCCTCAGGATACTGACGTATATACCGATCCACCTCATCTTTGTAACGCGAAAATCTAGGCATGATTGACTCCTGATACTTATCTCCGCCTCTTATATGAACGGTCACGACATGCTTTTTATGATTAAAATGCTCCGTCCAAAACTTATCCACCTTTCTCAAAAGAGCAGCCTTCAGCCTAAAATATTTCTTTGCAATGTATGCTGCAACTTCCTCTCGGGATTCACATTTCAATTGATGGTTATCAGCGAGTAAGTTCATCACCTTCCCCATGCTAATATAGGACGGGAAGATTAGCAAATTGCTTTCTTGGGCCTCTTGAGATTGCATTTGTTCAAGATGACTGTCTTGCTCACCCAATCTCCGATGAAATTCGCTCAAGACATCATGTAACGTATCTAGTTCAACATCAGCAGGAAAAGTGGTTGGAGCACTCGCAAACAATGTTTCCACATTCAAAGAGGGTAATTGTTGATAAAAATCTAAAAAAGCATTTTGGAACACATCGGGGTCATTCTTTAAGTATTTGCAATAAGGATGCCAATACACCAATGGAATACGCCCTGTAATTTCCGCATAAAGCAATCCAGACACTGCGCCCTGAAGCACGCTCCCCATTCCAGCTCCCAAACAAGGGATCAATATATACTGAGACGGCTTACTACTCGTTTCCCCTAACATATTAAATTTAAATATTAATCATTGCTACCTCTTAGAAAAAGCAACCTCACATTCCTGGTGCACACTATTGGTTGAAACATCTGCAAACTTCATAAAATCAAACATCAACCCCTCATTCCATTTTTCTAAAAGGTATTCGGGGCTAACATCTGCGCTGATATTATTATTTTCATTTTGTACACGATTCAGGGGGATATTCAGCAACTTTGGCTTCTCGAAACAATAACCAGAACGTTGACTATACAGAGGTGTCATAATCTGCAACGCCTTCTCGAATGAATTAGGTGCCGTGTAATTTAGAGCTTCTGCCGCTATCATGACTTCTGTTCGAGGAAAAAAATGACCATCCACTGACAGAGGGTATACCCAATCATATTCCCCGTCTGCCCATTCAAATTTTAAAATGTCAGCGGCCCCATCCATTACATTCAACGCCGGAGCATTCATTGCACGCCCCTTCGTATAGCAATAATTAATCCCCCGACCTAAACGCAGTGATAAAACCCCATCAGAATAGCGACTCCACTGAAGCTTCCCCAAATCTGTAGGGCGAATAAAAACAATATCATCCACCAAAAAACAAAGAGTTTTACTGGAACCGGCGTTCAATATCTTTATCAGATCATCTCGAAAAGATACCTCTCGATACCACGCTATAAAGCCTTCCCCGCCCAACAAAGATATCACTTCATCATACGATTTTTGATGGGCGTCCGTGGATGCCCGATACAGCACCTGCACACTAAAATCTCCACGGATATAATGCTTCATACTTTTCAATAATCCGTGCAGTTGCAAAGCACGATCCATCGAAAATACAACAAATTCTAAATCAATCTCAACCTCTGACGAATGCTCTGTCCGCGATTGATTTACTATTTCAATCAACAGCTTTTCACGCCAAGAAACCTTTTCGTAATCCTTCGATCTCATTAAGCGAAGTCCGCAGTAATCCAGAAATGGCTGGGTTATCTTGATGATTTGTTTTTTCACAAGAAATTACGCGCTGGTAAACATGTCATTCGAACTCCCCTCATCCAGAGAAAGTAGTCCATGTTTACACTGTTTGTGATCATTTTGATAAATGCGCTTTTTGATCTTTTTAATTCCAGGGTTATCTGACTTCCCATGCTCTAAGTGATAAGTATTGGCACAATTTCGAATCCCCACAGGCTCGATCCCGTTGTTTTGCAACCTCCGACCAATCTCAATATCTTCGTAACCATACTGGAGAATGCTCTCATCCATGCCATTACATAGTTCGTAATTTTTCTTGTGCATGGCAAAGTTACACCCGCCGACGTGTTGCCTCTCTTTACAGAATATTTTTCTCAATAGAGGATTTTCAATGATCGTTGTTCGAAAAGGCCTCAGCACTTGACCTTTGACCCCCTGCACCAGCACAGAAAGAGTTTTCGTTGAAAACGTTTCCTCTTTAGCAATCAATTTCCGAGTAAGCTCCTCCTTGATCTTGCAACCCCTCCAACCACACATCACCCGCTTAGGATCCGCATGTTTCAAATGCATTTCGACAAATCGATGGTGTAAAATCATATCCCCATCCACAAAAATAAGATATTCACTCGTCGCCAGCTTAGCGGCAGAATTCAAAATAATCGTCCTATAAAACCCACGATCTTCATGCCAGACTCGTTGAATATCCAATTTCCCGTTCCACTTGACTACAATCTCTTCGGTTTCATCCGAGGAGCCATCGTCAGCCACAACAATTTCAAAATCCCTCTCCGTCTGCAAACAAGCACTCTCCAAGAGCAAATCTAATTGCTTAGCTTGATTATAAACATTCGCAATAATCGTACATTTTGGCATAATTTGTAAGTATCAAGATAAAATAAGAACCTGATTAGACTCTTCAGCGACGATTCTAATATCAAAAAAATGAATGTAAATTACAAACCGACCCCTTCGGCCCTGGCGATCACTCTCTAGATTTTCAATTGCTAAATGATCCAAAATCACAGAAAATCATCTCAGCCCATCAACAGACACCACCCATGCCCGCCAAAATCAACATCATCGCTCGCACCAATGGCGTAGGGCTCGACCGCGACGTGGACCTGATCCATGACACCCTGACCGCAGCTGGATTCGATGTCACAGTCTCCCACTGCCGGGCGATATCACCGCTACGCCAGTGTTTCCCACAAAAACCAAGATTCGATGCCAACATCTTCCTCGAACGCGTCTTCCCTCGCTGGCTTGGATCGGCAAAGACAAACCTCCTGATCCCCAACCAGGAACGGTTTCCCAGACGCCACCTCAAGCATTTAAAATGGATCGACCAGATCCTCTGCAAAAGCCGGCACGCAGAAAAGATCTTCTCAGACCTCGGTCACCCAACCACATTCATCAGCTTCACCTCCACCGACCTGCTAGACAGCTCAATCACGCCCGACTACCAATCGTTTTTCCACCTCGCGGGCCGCAGCACGCTCAAGGGAACCGAAACCATTCTCGACCTCTGGAAAAAACACCCGGAATGGCCAGAGCTCACCATCGTCCAGTGTAAAGAAAATGCCCCCGAGCAAGTGCCGACCAACATTAATCTCATCACCGATTACATCCCGCACGAGGAAATCAAACAGCACCTCAACCGCCACGGCATCCACCTCTGCACATCCCTCTCCGAAGGATGGGGCCACTACATTGTCGAGGCCATGAGCTGCAAAGCCGCCGTCATCACCACAGACGCCCCACCGATGAATGAACTCATCACCCCCGCCCGAGGCATCCCCGTGCCCTACCACAAATCCGAGCCCCGCCACCTCGGCATTAACTTCCACATCGACCCGGAGAAACTGGAAAAAAACATCCAGCAACTCCTCATGATGCCACCGGAGAAAAAACAAACCTACGGAGAAAACGCCCGCCAATGGTTCGAAAAAAACGACCAAAGCTTCAGAAAAAAACTCCCCGAGCAAATTAAGAAAAGCCTAAACACTCAACTCTAAACAACAAGTCTGCTTGTTTGGCAGTGTGTCAGTTTTTCAGTCATATCCTGATCAATCAAACTTCAAATTCTAAACACCAACTAATCCACCCAGCAACTCGAAAATAATCAACAGTCCTGTAAATCCTGTCGAGCGCCGCAGGCACGCAACCAAACCAGCACTCCCCACAGCCCAGCAAAACAATCCGTGTCCATCCGTG
>CAYNNY010000016.1:0-21706 GCA_964398555.1 uncultured Verrucomicrobiales bacterium | reverse complement strand
CGCAACCAAACCAGCACTCCCCACAGCCCAGCAAAACAATCCGTGTCCATCCGTGTCCATCCGTGTCCATCCGTGGTCCTAAATGAAGTATCAACCCACTACCGTCCTGTATTCCGTGGTTTCAAATGAAGTATCAACCATCCTGTAAATTCTGAAAAATTCTGTTAATTCTGTCTAGCGCCGCAGGCAACAACCCAAGCCCCCCAACCCAAGTAATTCTGAAAATTTTGTTAATTCTGTCTAGTGCCGCAGGCATCATCCTCACCTTAAATTTTGAAACCCAAAACATCCCATTTAGAAAAAACCGAGCTCATCCTCGGGAACTCGAACTCACGCTTCTCCGGCGTGACCTCCACCATGCTCCAGGTGCTCAGGCTTCAGAAGGACATCGTCAACGTCGCGGTCCTAGGCAACCACCACCTTCCCGATGACGTCCCCAGCGTCACCTTCAAGCAGCTCATCGCGCTCTGCAAATCCCCCCTGCCCGACGGCCGCCCGCGCGTCTTTCACGCCCGACGCAATGACGAGGTGATCCAAGCGCTCATTCTCAAAAAATGCTTCGGCGCAAAAATCAAAATTGCCTTCACCTCCACCGCCCAGCGGAACCACAGCTGGATCACGCGCTACCTCATCCGCCAGTCGGACGCCATCATCACGACCAGCAACATGGCGGACGCCTACATTGAAGGAGGAGCCGATATCATCATCCCGCACGGGATCGATCTCAGCACCTACTTCCCCAGCGACGACCGCGCCGCCCTCTGGAAAGAACTCGGGTTCCCAGGCAAATACGGCATCGGTATTTTCGGCAGGGTCCGACACCAAAAAGGCGTCGATCTCCTCATCGAGGCCGCCATCCCCTTGCTCAAAAAACACCCGGACTTCACCGTGATTATTTGCGGAGAAACCACACCCGACCACCAAAGCTTCCAAGACGAACTCCAAAAAAGCATCGACGAAGCCCACCTCTCCGACCGCATTCTCTTTATTGGAAAACAACCCTTCTCCGAACTGCCCAAACTCTTCCGCGCCATGACCATCGTCACAGCCCTAAGCCGAAATGAAGGATTTGGCCTCACCGCGCCCGAAGCCATGGCCAGCGGCGCCGCCGTGCTTACCTCTGAAGCAGGAGCCTGGAAAGACGTCGTCCGCGATGGCACCGATGGCTTTATCGTCCCCTGCGGCGATATCGCCTCGACCCAAGGAAAACTCGACAAATTGATGAGCCGCCTCAATCAAACGATCGAAATGGGAAAAGAAGGACGTAAGAACGTGGAGGCACACTACACCATCGAACGCGAAGCCAAGGCCCTCTGCACGTTTTTGATGGCCATGAATAAAACCCCACTCTGATAAACCGTCCCGCTCAATCCGTCCACCTCGATAAGCCAACCCTCGATAACCCCAGTATGAAATGGCCTACCGGATGCAAATGAAAGCCACCGACGCCTTTGATATCAAATCGGAGCCAGGACATATCAAAGACCTCTACGGTGAAACAGAACCCATTGGCTATGCAGCCGCCATCGACAAAGTCTCCGTGCACGATCTCCACACCACCATGCTCCACCTCATGGGTATCGATCACAAACATCTCACGTTCCCCTCCCAAGGCGTCGAACAACGGCTCAGCAATATCACTAAAAAATCCAAAGTGATCCAAGGGCTTCTGGCCTAAAAAAAATGATCCTCCACAATCTGGCACGCAGGTTGCTCAAGGCACAGTATGCCATCGGATAAGCTTAATGTTCTTGCCATCAAAGACCCTAGTATTCGAACTCTGCACTTCACCTGGGTTGCTTTTTTACTCACCTTCATGGTGTGGTTTAACCACGCCCCCTTGGGAGCCGCGATTAAGCAAACCTTTGATCTCAGCACCGATCAATGGAAAGCCCTCCTCCTCCTCAACGTCGCACTCACCATCCCGGCTCGAATCATCGTCGGCATGCTCGTCGATAAGTTTGGCCCTCGGGCGACCTACAGCATCCTCCTCATCACCTCGGGCGTCCTGTGTACCTTTTTCGGCCTCGCCCTGTTAGCATGGAAGCTCTCGCCGGTAGGTGTCGGCCTCCTCAGCCACACCGCCGAGGTCATGGACGACGGCACCGTCCAGCTCATCGACGTCGCCTAGCAACCAAGGCACTCAATGAAGAGTCATTAGCAAGTTAGCGATAAGCAGATAGCGGCATGAAGCACTCTCTGGAGGGAGGACCATCCAGTCCTCCGGCTTCCTGCCGTGCGTCAGTCAAGCTTACGGCCTTGGATTGATCCAACTGAGAATCCTCGCCCTAGCTGATCGCCCAGATGCAGGGCCAGGGCAAATACATTAGGGAGATTTCATCTTTATTTCTTTTTATTTCAGACAGGATTTACAAGATTTACAGGATTATTTCAAACAAAGCTTCGTTCCAGAGTCCGCAGGACTCTTCAAATCTTGTTAATCTTGTTAATGCTGTCAAAAAATCTGAACCAATCTCCTTAGTGTAGGAGCCCAGATGCTGGGCACCCTCTTTCACCTTGCCTTCCTCACTTCAGGACCTAGATTCGAATTGTCCCAAAACTTACAAACATCGAATCGCCTTCTCTCCCTCCTCTTTCTGGGCCTGAAGGGCTTCGCAACAACTAATCGACATGAACATTGGAATCATTATTGGACGCATCGGAGATATCGATGGCGTCGGCCTCGAAACTGAAAAATGGATCACGGTCCTGGAACGGATGGGGCACCAGATCTTCATCCTCTCCGGGAGCTTCAAAGGGGAAATTGTGGCCCAAGAACGCCAAACCCGCCTTCCCATCCTCTCCTTCTCCTCACCCGAGTGCGAATGGGAGCAAAATCGCGCCTTCTTCTACCCTCCAGACGATCCCGACGAGTTACTAACGGTCCTAAACGAAAATGCCCACCGCATTGCTACCGCGATCTTTGCTTGGCGCATGAGCAATAAAATCGACGTAATCCTGACCGAAAACTCCACCGCCCTCCCCTGCCACCTTTCCATGGGTCTGGGCATCCGCCTGGCCGTGGAGGATATGGACATTCACGTCGTCACCCACGATCACGACTACGCTTGGGAACGCGGCGACCGATACGTCTCCCCATTCCCAGAGATCACGAAATTGATCAACGAAACCTTCCCCTTGCAATCAGTCGCTAAAACGCGCCATGCCGTGATTAACTCTCATGCCCAACAGGAAATCAAAACTCGCTTAGGCATCGACTCCATGGTCGTGCCCAACGTCATGGATTTCAAACAGCCCTTCGGTATCACCGATGACTACAACTCGGACCTTCTCCAAGAAATAGGTCTCAGCAAAGGGGACATCCCGCTATTCCAAATCACCCGTATCGTTGCACGCAAGGGAATCGAAGTCGCCATCGACCTGATCGCTCGCCTCGACGACCCCAAAGTGAAGTTAGTCGTCACGGGAAGTGCCGCCGACGATGAACGCAAAGGGTATTACAAACGACTCGTCGAGCAAGTGCTCGAACTTGGCCTCCAAGACCGAGTCCACCACGCCTACCATCGCATCCTGAGCAACCGTGGTCGCACAGCCAATGGCAAAAAGATCTACTCGCTATCCGACGCCTACTCCCAAGCCGTCGCCTGCACCTACTTCAGCACCTACGAAGGTTTCGGCAATGCCTTCGTTGAGGCAGTGCTGGCGAAACGTCCAATTTTTGTCAATAACTACCAACCGGTGTTCTGGCCGGACATCGGAAGCAAGGGCTTCGAGTGCGTGATGCTCGAAGATAACCTGCTCACCGATAGTGCCGTGAAGAAGATCAGCGAGACCATCTACGACAAAAAACTCCAAAACGAAATTGCGATGCATAACTTTGAACTCGGATGTAAGCATTTTTCCTATGAGGTCTTAGAAGAAAAGTTAGAAGAACTCTTCACCCTCGACAACAAACATGCTCCCATCTGTCGATAAAGCCCCCATTCCACTTAACCCGCCATGAACTTCCCCCGCACCGAACGAATGCTCGCTGATTTGCGAGCCGAGTCCATCGAAACCTGGTTTGACTTAGGACTGCTACTCGACCGCTTGCAGGAAAACCCACCAGCAAACTCTGATGGCAAAGATGACTTTTGGGAATTCAAGCGCCGCACCGCGAGAGGCACCGCCTTTCTCACCTTCAGCTACGGTGTGGATGGCGTCACGATGGAAGTCGCCAAGTATGCCCACTCGCTGTCATCACTCTTGCCGGATGCCAAGATCCACTTCATCGCGGGCGAGTTCGCCGACCTCACCGAGAACATCCTCGACCCTAAGATGCCATGGCACCAAATCGACGGAATGGACGGCTTCGAACAATTTCCATCCTACCACAATTTCTTCGGTCGAAAAATGGAACGAGGAAGCCAACTCTACAATGAACTCATCCGCGACCTCTGGCAGGCCGTGCTCGGACTTTGTGAGAAACTGGCACGCGTGATTGAGGAAAACGACATCCAGCTCCTCTACCTCATCAATATCAACTCCAACCCCGGCAACCCAGCGCTGGCACTCGCCAATGTGCTCGTTGCTAGACACCTGCATCTCCCCGTCATCGATAACTGCCACGATTTCTACTGGGAAAGCGGGCACAGTAAAATCGAACGAAAAGTGCAAGATCTCCCCCACGGCTCCAGAGATCACTTCTTTACCAACGCCCACATCGGCGAGGTCTTTTCGCTCATCGAAATGACTTACCCATGGGCTGCCAAAAACTGGCTAACCGTCTGCATCAACTCCGAACAAGTCAACGCCTCCATCGAACGCTTTGGATGTAACCCGGCCAATGTTTGCGAGATATGCACCGGCATCGACGCCGATCATTACGCACCCATGAATCGTAGCCGCAGTAAAGAAACTTGGCTGCAACTCACCGAGATCCTCAGGAACGGGCGCAAGCACCTGCAAGCCACCTCAGTGGAAAAAGTCATTAGTAAAAACCTGCTGGCTCCCGAGACCCGACGCCCGATCCTGATCGCGGCCAACCAACAAGCCCAAGTCCATTTGCCCGTGAACAACATGGTGCTGCTGCAGCCAACACGGATTCTCGAACGAAAGCAAATTCACTTCAACTTCAACCTGATCGCCAATCTCCTAACCGATGAAGATTTCGCAGCCGCATTTCACAAGGACAAAACCTTAAAGCTCACCCTGATGGTCTCTGGTCCCGTCGCCAGCGGACAAGAAAAAAGCCTCAGCAAACTGATCCAGAGCTTCGAACGTTTCCTGGAGAAAACCGACGAATCGATTCGTCCCAGAATTTACCTCGCCCTGCTGTTCAGTGAGTTCGATAACCCGGAATTCCGTAACAAGCACGAGCACCCGATTGGGATGCCTGAACTCTATAACATCGCCTCGCTGGTCGTCCTTCCTAGTGAGACCGAAGGCCGTGGACTTCCCATCATTGAATCAGCCTCCTGCGGTGTCCCCATTTTTACCCGACGCTACGAACCCGAAGAAGTCTTCTCCGCCGTGGTGGGTGAAAAACTCGCCGATCAAGATCGCTTTAGACTCTGGACCTTCGACCACTGGAAAATCAAACCCAAAACCCTCGCCGAAATCCGCCAATGCCTGCTGAACCCCGAGTTTATCCTCGAACGAAACCGACATAACCGACGCGTGGTTAAGAGACGCTTCAGCCTGCACGAACTCGCTCGGGATTTAGATGGATTTTTACGCCGACTCCACTGCCAAATGGGTTCTCGAAAATCGGTCATGAACAAGGCGAACGACGCCTTTGATCTCTTCGACGCCCGAGTGCGCCACCCCGGCCCCGACTTCGCCCGACTCGTCTCCACCGAGCACCGCGAGTATCTCCCAGGCTTCGGACGCATGGGCTTCATGCTGATGCTTAAGTCACTCATCGACCCCAGCTACTTCCGAGTCGAAGAACAACTCACCCGAGGCAACGCCTACCGCTTTGCCCGCCACCTGCTCGAGCACCGCAAAGGGAGCAGCCTGATCGAACTCAGCGACGAACTTGAATTTTTTAATCGAGTCAATTCCCTGTTTCATATCCGCGATGGAGAAATGTCCATCCGCATCGATCACTCGATGGCCTACCGCCACCGCAATCGGAAGCGCTACCGATACCAGAACCTAACTCCTCAGGAACTCACCGCCGTGATCGTGCTTATCGATCAGGAAATGTTCGGATCCAGCGAACCCTCTGACGTGCCCGAGGAAATCACCCACCAACTCCATTCTTGGGATAAAATGGTCGCCCGCTGTTGTGGCGGCCCACTTGAGATCGATGATCGCAAACCGATGCGTGCCCGCCTCAGCGAAAACGTCCCCTTCGCCCTTTTTCTAGGCAACCGAAGCGAGCATCAACTTGAAGTTTTTGTCGTCGAAACCATCTGTCTCCGATTGGGACTCGACATCCACGATGACCTCTCGTCTATCTCAAACGATGCCTTAAAAAATCTCGCCCCGATCACCCTGATCGAACGCGAACAAGCACTCCCAGGTGGCATCAATGCGGAAGCTCTCGAAGAGTATCTCAAACACGGATCCAACAAGGAACTTAACAGACTCTATCAACTAGGAATCTGCCGAGTCATCCCCAGCCTTCAACTCGCCGTCGGCATCGACTTCAGACAACTCGGCAAACCCGCCCTGCGAGCCCTCACCGATATCCGAAAAGAAAACGGCTTTATCATCGCCCTCTGTGAACAGGCCGCCATGACCACTGATGGCGTTGGACTCGAACGCTTTCACATCGGCCGTGCCAATGATCCACTGAGTGCCAACATCCTCGGGATTCCGCTCGACAGCGGGTTCGTGCAATGGGCACCGGCAGGACTTCGCTGCACCCTCACCTACCCCACCCCAATCCAAGACGCAAAAACTCTGAGTGAAACGCTCAAAAGCCCGTCCTTCCGTCGACTTTGCAAAAAACTAGGTAGAGAGCATGTCTTTGAACAACTTCAGAAAGATGCAGAAATGCGATCATCCCCCGTCAAAACCATCCTCTCCCGACTCGAACCTAGCAAAAAATCGAAACCGAGCGCTGTTCACTACGAATCGCTCAATGGCCTCTATCAAGACGCATGCCCGTGGTCGGGAGTGCTCGCCACCGTGAATGCCGAGACACCCTTGCGCTACTCGATACTCTCCGCCAAAGAAGGCAGCCAGACGGTGCTCGAATTTGTCGAAACCTTCAAAGCAAGCCATCGGCAGCGCCCCCAAATTGCATGGAATGGTGGCTATATCTTAAACGCCGAACTCGTCGGCAAACTCGGACTTCCTGAATCCTATATCGGCTCACCTCTCGGTCTAGTCGTTTCCAAGGGTGAAGTGCTGAGCCCACCCCTCTTCGACAAACCCTCATTTGTGGTTTCTGAAGACGGAGCTCTCGAAATCCGACGCATCAGCAATGCGGAAGGATTCAGCGCGGGACTCGACGCAGAATTTGTCAAATTCCCACCAGCCAGCCGAAACCTCGCCGACCCCGGAGCGGCTCCCTGTTTTTACGATCTGCTCTACCCCAGCGAAACGCTTCCCGGCAATGGACGTGTCCTCGTCCGACTCGTCGGCACCCAGATCATGGAGATCTGTCAAACGACGCCTGGAGAAAGAATTCCCGTCCTCCCCGTCGGACTCGTTCTCTCCTTCCCCGCAGGAGCGCTGCCGAAATCGTGGAAACTTGGAAAGAAACTCCAACTCAATTTCCATGCCCTATCCGGCGTCCGCAGCGCCATCGAAGCAGGTCCCATGCTATTGGAAAACGGCAAACTTAGCATCGATATGGAAGGCGAAGGATGGACCACTGAGAACTCAATCCACACCCAAGCCGCCCGCCTCGATTTCCTCGACATGCGAGGCCCTAAAATCGCCATCGGCCTCGATGCCCAGGGTAAGCTCATGGTGCTCGTCGTCAACGGACGCATCCGAGAATCTGTGGGCGCCACTCATTTGGAAATGGCCGAGATCCTACGACAACGCGGGATGCACAGCGCTATGGGCTTCGATCCCGGCGGCAGCGCCACCCTCGTCGTCGATGGCAAAACACTCAACATTTCGCCCTACAACAAAGACTACGATCAAAACGTCTACTCCCTGCCACCCCAACCACGGGCCGTTGCCAGCGCCGTCATTGGATACTAATCAAACTCAGCTCAGCTCCCCCCCACTCCACCTGATCCTTGAGAGTTGATACCTGCGCGTCTTGAACCCAAGCCCTCCATTCCATCCTGCAACGACTCCATGAAAAAACTCCTACTCCTACTCCCGCTCCTCTTTCTACTCACCTCGTGCTTCCAAGAAGAACTCGTTTACACCCTGAACCCAGATGGATCGGGCAAAGTGAACGTGAAAGCCACCTTCCCCCTCGATTCCTACTTTGACCTAAATCTCACGGGCGAAAATACTTTAAGCCCTGAGAAAAAAGCGCAGCAGGTGGTTAAAAAAGCTCTCGAACAATCCGAAGGCATTGCCGCCTGGACTAACGTCTCTTACAAAACCACCGACGATAATGAAATCGAGTTTCAAGGAATCGCCTACTTCAAGGACGTCAATAAAGTAAAAATCAATCTGGGAAATATCGACTCAGACACCCTAACTCCCACATTCACCAAGAAAAAAGGAGTCGTCACCGTAACGTGCCCATTAGATAAAAATGTCGAAACAGAGGACGTCACCCCCTCAAGCAAAAAAAAGAAAGTCAAATGGGCTGACATGAGCCAGAAGCAGCAAAAACAAGCTCTCGCTAAAACTCGCCGAGCATTAACGCAGTTCAAGGGGATGCTCACCGGAATGGCTTCTGACATGAGCACCCAAGTCACCATTCAATTACCGGCACCCGCCCAAAAAACCACCCTATTTAAAAAACTCACCCACTCGTCTTTCAGCATCACTCAAACCGGAAAAATGATCATTCAAGGGGTCGATCAGGTGCTCAGTGACGAAAAAATTCTGCAGAGAATGGCGGAAGATGACTCTTCCATGAAAAATAATCCTCCAGCAGAAGTGGCCACCGCCATGTTTGGCTCTTCCGACACTCCATCGCTCCAATTTTCAGCCTCCGCGCCCCCGGCATTCGACTACAAAAAAGAAGTCACCGCCGCCCTCAAACAAACTCCCGCCATGATACAAAAACTAGGGATCAAAATCAAGATCAAGGTGCCTCCTATCACTTCCGTTTTAGGCATTGTTAAATTCAAATCCCTCCGCCTCGCTGGGTTTAGCGTCGTCACCAACGCACCCGACCGTAAGGTCTCTCCATTTAACCAATCCGCAGGAATGTCAGTCGCCTTTATCGGCGAACTCCCCGGATCAGTGCTCAGTGTCAAAGAGGGAAAAATTACGAGCTTCATTCTCAATAACGGCCAAAAAATGCTCTCAGGAGGAAACTTATTTCACAAAATCCCCTCCATCGACCTCAACGAGGACGGCACCATCGTCGGGTTTAATATTAAAAGCGATCAATGCCCAAAACCCGATGCCACTTCCATCAAAATTCTCAAAGGTGAAATCATCTGCGCCACCGCAAAAGCCACCAAGATCACCGATCTCGGCTTCTCTCAACTTATGGAGGGACAAAAAAGTAAACACTTCGGGGCAGAAATAAAATCCATCAAAAAGAGCCAATACTTCAACGGTGAAAAAGAAATCACCATCCACTTTGACCTTAAAAAAGAAGCTATTAAAGAAGTCTCCTTTTTTGATAAAGACGGCACCCAACTCAAAAGCAGCCAACGAGGCTACACCTGGTCCGGAGATAACGAGGTGCTCAAACTCCTCTGCAACGACACCCTTTCTAAAGACGGGAAGATCAAGGTTGAGGTGTACACGGACCTCAGACACCTACTCATCCCCTTCACGGTCAAAAACACCCCACTCATCCCCAAGCAACCAGTCACAAAACAACGCCCATCTCTTGGATTCCCCAGGGTTCCCTCTGGGCCATCACCACCTAAACCATAATCCACAAAGCAAATCTCTGGTGGGTTTTGTCCGTCATTTATCGGAAATTTATTCGCTATTTATACGAAATTTATTAGAATCTACATGGAATCCCCCAAAAAAGACCATGTTTCATCCAAATTTCACCATCAGCCCGAAAACGACTCAATGCCTTATGGATATTGAAGTGTCTCGGCAATCGATTTCAACCCTTCCAGTCACCTCACAGCTTTTGGCCTCACTAAGGGAATCAGCCCGACTCACCTCCACGCATTATTCCACTCAAATTGAAGGAAATCGTCTCACTGAAGCGGAAGTCGCAGAGGTGGCCAAGGGCGGAACCTTCCCCAATCGAAAACGGGATGAAGCCGAAGTAAAAAACTATTTTCTAGCACTTGATTACGTCGAGGAACTTTGCCGAGGGCCATTTGATAAATTTTCCTGTGAGATGATTCAGACAGTTCACGGCTGCGTGATGGACGGCAAAAGAAAGCCCAGTCCTTACCGAGACGGCCAAAATGTCATTCGAGAAAGCGGCTCAGGAGCGATCATTTACATGCCCCCCGAAGCCAAAGATGTTACCTCACTGATGGAAGAATTCGTGGACTGGATCAATATGCAGCGATCCTCAACCAATGAACGAGCGTGGCCGCCACCTGTCGTGGCGGCGATTGCTCATTATCAATTTGCCACCATTCACCCCTACTACGATGGCAATGGCCGCACAGCAAGGCTACTCACAAACCTCATTCTCCACGCCTCGGGATACGGACTCAAAGGGATTTATTCGTTAGAAGAATACTACGCTCAGAATCTCGATACTTATTACTCAGCCATCAGCGTGGGAGAATCTCACAATTATTATATGGGCCGTGCCGAGGCTGATATCAGCGCATGGATAGAATACTTTAACCAAGGCATGGCTGACTCGTTTGCCAGTGTCCGGCAACAAGCCGAGAAACTCCGCCAACAACCTGATCAAACCAAACTCTTGCGCGAACTCGATACCCGCCAGAAAAGCATCCTAAGCGCCTTCCGTGAAAGCCGCTACCTCACTACCCAACAAATCGCAAACCACCTAGGCATCAGCCCCCGCACAGCCCTCAACTACAACCAGGCCTGGGTCGCCCAAGGATTCATTCTCCAACACGGAGAAAGAAAAAACCGAAGGTATGAGCTGGCGGAAAGATGGGTGGAGCTCCTTTGAGAAAATGGCCATCACAACAGGAGGTCAGCCGAAACCCGAAAAATTAAAAACATCTAAGGATCCTCTGAACCAAGCGATTCACCCGAGCAACACCAAACTTGGCACGCCCCCTGCTAAACCATGAGATGATGTGAGTTTCACCCCTCACACACCTCTACTCATGGTTACCTCATTCATCAAAGAACGCATCGTTGTCATCGGCAACGGCATGGTCGGTTACAAATTCTGCGAACGTCTCAGCGATAAAGACACCGCCGGACAATTCCAGATCATCACCTTCTGCGAGGAGCCACGGATCGCTTACGACCGCGTCCACCTTTCAGAATACTTCGCCGGAAAATCACCCGAGGACCTCACCATGGCCGCCCTCAGTTGGTATGAAGAGCGTGATATTGAAATCCACGTCGGCGATAGCGTCGTCAGCATCGACCGCGAGAACCGCACCGTCACCTCAGCCAAAGGCATCACCGTCAACTACGATAAAATTGTCATGGCCACCGGCTCAGCCGCCTTTGTGCCCCCCGTCCCAGGTATCGAGAAAGACGGCGTCTTTGTCTACCGCACCATCGAGGACCTCGAAGCCATCACCGCCTACGCCAAACACTCCAAACGATGCGCCGTCATCGGTGGTGGACTGCTCGGACTGGAAGCCGCCAAAGCCGCCATGGATCTGGGACTCGAAACCGAAGTCGTCGAGTTCGCCCCCCGACTCATGGCACGCCAGGTAGATACCGGCGGTGGAGAAATGCTCAAATCACTCATCGAATCCCGAGGCATTGGGGTTAACCTTTCCAAAAACACCAAAAACATCGCAGGCGATGGCAAAGTCACCGCTATGGAATTTGCAGATGACACCACACGCGATGTTGAAACTGATCAGCCAATGGTCATGAAAACCCCCTCGGTGAACTTTCAAGACGACCCCGCCTACATCGAGCGATTTCTCATGGAAGAATGGATTGGCCGCCGCGTCGACCACCCGAATCTCGTCAAACTTCTCCGCTCCCGACAAGAACCCCAGTTTCTCTATTTTCTGCTCGAGCACATCCAAGGCGAAAGCCTCGGCACCTGGATCCAGAATCACGCCCAACAACCCGACATCCAAGAAGTGGTGCGGATCATCGGCGAAGTCATCGCTGGCGTCCGCGCCCTGCACCGGAAAGAAACCCTGCACCAAGATATCAAACCCGACAACATCATGCTCGATGCAGAAGGCCACGTCAAACTCATCGATTACGGGTCGTGTCGAGTCGCATCCATCCGAGAAATCGAAGTCCCTTACGAGCGGCAAACAGCACTTGGAACCGTTGACTTCAGCGCACCGGAATACCGCTTAGACATGGAGCCTAACAGCAGCGCGGATCAATTCTCCATCGCCATGCTCACCTACCACATGCTCACCGGCGGCAAAGAACCTTACGGCGCCAAATGGGAAAAAGCCACCACACTGCGCGACTTCAGCACCCTCGAATACACCCCCAGTTTTAAACACCAGCCCATGGTCCCCTACTGGATGGACGGCGCCCTCAAAAAAGCCCTCACCATCCGCCCTGAGTCACGCTACCAAACGCTCTCCGAGTTCCTCCACGACCTCAAACACCCCAACCCCGCCTTCCTCGAAGCCCGAAACCTCCCCCTCCTCGAACGCGACCCCCTCCTCTTCTGGAAATGGCTCTCCGCCCTCCTCGCCGCAGCCCTCATCCTCTCCCTCTGCTACCGTTCGTAACGCGACCGTCCCGGTCGCTCTAAACCCTTTCGGCGAAGCCGCTGTCTCCCAGCAAATCACTACTCTCATCTATCATTGCTACCAGGAGCGCCGAGCCCCAGCTCGGCGCAAAAAACACACCCCCCATATCCAAAAACTATGACAATCAATACGCGATGGCTCATGATTTTTCTCACCTTCACCTTAGGGAGTTTGCTACCTGCATTCACCCAAGAAAAACAGGACACCCCAAGTGATCTCATCGTCGAGGCCGCTCGCTGGCAAGTGGGCAAAACCACAGAATACAATGGAGCCTATGTCTCTCTACCCTACCCAAATGGCGACCTCCCAATCGTGAAAGGTGTCTGCACAGACGTAGTGATTCGAGCATTACGCAAAGGACGGAAAATAGATTTACAAAAGCTCGTCCACGACGACATGCGCAGACATTTTTCCAAGTATCCCAAAAACTGGGGGCTGTCGCGAACCGACAAGAATATCGATCACCGCCGCGTGCCCAACTTACGAACCTACTTCAAACGCCAAGGCTGGTCGGTGCTAGTGACGAAAAAGAAAGAAGACTACAGGCCTGGGGATCTCGTGACCTGCACCGTGGCAGGGAGACTGCCGCATATCATGATTGTCAGCGACAGAAAATCAGCCGATGGCACTCCGCTGATCATCCACAACATTGGTGCGGGCACGATGGAAGAAGCTCGATTGTTTGAGTTCCCTCTCACCGGACACTACCGGATCCAGTAGAGAAATAAGATTTTTCGCGCGCCCCCCCCCCTCATTAAAGAACCTTTCCAAAAACTCGGGAGTCTCGCCCACTGGAGAGTAGTTGCTGCTGACGCGATGGAGGGATTTCATCCACCTGCCATTCACGATAACCCATGCGGTCATGGAAGAAGTGAGCCGCGCGATTAGTGAGAGAAAACACAGAGCGTAGCCCCTGCTCCTGGGCCTGCCGCTCAGCATACTTCACCAGCTCCGCACCGTAACCCAATCCTTCGTGAGCCTGCTTCACGTAAAGGCACGCCACCTCCGCAGAGTCTGCCTCTGCGTAGTGAAGTAAAGCCACACAGCCGACCACGTTACCATCGATATCCATCACGGAGTAGTCAGCGAGGGTTTGCTCGATATCCGCATAACCACGCGGCACGAGATGTGAGTTTCGCACTGAGCGACCGATCATGCCAAGCAGCTCAACAATATCATCTTCACGGATCGGACGGATCTCCCGATAGCTATCCGCATAGACCATAGTGCCGACACCTTCGTTAGAGAACAACTCATCGAGCAACACCGCCGGGCACGCCCCGTTAAGAAGATGCACCCGAGGAACCCCCTGATGACATGCCGTAGCCGCAAGAGTCAGTATTTCAGAGCAGTCGCCGTGATCACCCATAGCCGCGACATCAGCGGCACGGATCGCACCCTGCGCGGACAATCCGTCTCCACGGGTCAAAAGAATTAACTTGGCCGCCGATAACGTCACCGCCAGTCCCGATTGTGCTTTTGAAAACTCAGACTCAGCGGAAAAATCAACCACCACCGCTTGGCCACGACCGAGCGCCGCGCGCATTTCATCCACATTGCCCGATTTCTGGAACGCAGTCTGGCAATACTTCAACTCGACCTCAGCCGCCCGATCCAACAAGTCATCCAGCTCGTGCACAGTGCTACCAATGACCAAATGCACGCCGATGCTCTGCAGAGAGACAAGATCAAGCATCGTCTCCGCCAGCGCGGCTGGCGGCACATCAATGATGATTACAAATACCTTGCCACGAAACTGTGGAACGTATTGCAACAGACCTCTAACATCGACTTGGGACATAGCATTAAAATTTAGATTTGATCAGGATTTTTTATCAACTGTGGCAGAATCGCTTAACACGTGTGCCTCGCTGAACAATGCGCCTGCTCCGGGACCAGAGTCTTCCACGTTTCGTCGCCTGAGGCAATCATGCTTTGCACATCGCGCCCCGTATATTTCAGCAGGCTGGAATCACCGCAGGGAATGGAATGAATTTTCCCATTCTCACAGAAATACCGATAGAGGTGCTCAAGATGCTTTGAGACTTTAAAATTATCAGCCGTCACCAACTCATTGGATTTTCTATTCTCCCACGGGTAAACATAGAGAGATAATTCATGTTTAAACAAACGGCCAAAGGATTCGAGAATACCACCGGAAAGATTTTCTGACCATTTCTCCTTAAACAGCTCGTTGAGCAGACCAATACTCAGCACAATCCCAATCGGACTATTGGTATAAAGACTGAGATAGCCGGCAATGCGGTGAAATTCAGGACATCGGGAAACCAGCACGGTTTTACCCAAGGCCTGAAGAGCATCGGCACGATCGAGAAAGGCGAGATGATCCACCTCCCCTTCCCGAAGAAGGTTGTTCATGGAAATCTCACAGATCTCGATGGTCTGCTCTATCTGCTCTGGCGCAAGATGTTTTTGAAACTCAGAACGCGTCTGCCGGATCATATCGAGGTGCAGATGAGTCACGGGATCAAAGCTACCACGGAGCAGGATAATCGGTCTTTTATAAAGCACCTCTGCTGGCTGCACCACTTCCCCACTGGGTAAAAACATGGCGGCATCCGTGAGCCCACTGCGCACTAACTGAAGATGGCAAAGACGGTTATCGATCATCTTAAAACCATCGCCACTGAACTTCAACATATCCACCTCCACCCGGTCACTGACTAATCCATCCACCAGCGACTCGACAAATAAAGGAAGATCATCCCGGTGGTAATACGCGGCATGGATGAGATTCACCCCCATGATGCCCAAGGCCTCCATCTGATCGACATTTTCCTGATCGAGCAATCGGACGTGAATCAAAATCTGGCACGGCTCCTCGCGCGGCTTAAGCTGAAGGCGAATCCCCAGCCATCCGTGACATTCAGCCGTGTCCTTGTAGCCACGGGCACGCACGGTGTTACAAAAACTAAAAAACGTGGTGTCATCACCTCGCCCACCGGCCAGCCGCTCGAGCAGAAGATCATACTCATATTCGAGCATCGCGCTGACGCGTTGGCGGGAGACATAGCGCTCGGACTTGCCGTAAATGGCATCGCTCACCGTCATGTCATAGGCGGAGATCGCCTTGGCCACGGTTCCTGCGGTTGCCGACACTCGGAAAAACCAGTTCGCCACTTCTTGCCCCGCTCCAATCTCGGCAAAGGTGCCGTAAGTTGCGGAGTCGAGGTTAAAGCGAAGGGCTTTTTCGTAGGTGGATGGGATCTTTCTCTTACTCATGGGATGATGGGGTGTCTAGCTTTGGGGAAAGGCTCGGGCTGTCACTCTCAAGCTCGTCACTCTCGGAGGGCCTCACCCAACCGTGCTGGATATACTCTTCAATAATCACCTGATTATCCGCTACGGAGCCTTCCGGGAAACGAATTTTGATGGTTACGGGGACGCGGCCTCCGCTCTTTAAATCGCCCATCAAACTCGTCAATGTCGTGGTCTTGCTATCGATGTATCCGTAGAGCGAACGATCAGCTCCAGGGCATTCCATCTTCACCGCCAACCACTTCCCTTCATCTCTAAAAAATCGGTTGTAATAACTGTCTTTCTGGCACACCACCCGCACTTCAACGGATTGCGTCGGGCGTTTCTTAAAGAGATCTTCCCAATCCATCTCAGACCACGCTACCCAACTTTCCCAATCGATCAAATAACCATCAGGAGTTCGTTCCATGGCAATGGGCTTGATCGAATAATCATCCAACTGCACTGACATCGATGCCATCACCCCCTTGGTCGTGACCTTGCCACCAGAACAAACCTGCTTCACCCCAGGTGCCACCCACTGATGACTGGCATACCATTCACGCATGCGGGGGACCGTCACATCCGGCGTTCTCACTAGCCCACTCAAATCCTCAAATTTCTCTGCCGTCAAAAAGGCACGCACCACCTCTTCAGACTCCACCATCACATTCATGCCTGTGCTCACAGAGGACTCGATCTCATCTTGAAGATTTTGCTCATCTTCCGTCAATTGAACCACTGGCTCGGCCGGTAAAAGATCGGCGGCGGTCTCCGAGACGGCCCGCTGATTTCTCTTTCCTGAATCCAATGACCCCATCACAAACCAAGCACCCACTCCGACAACGGCAAGGCCTAGCAAGGAGCCTCCTACAATCATCGCCACCGAACTGCCCTGCCCGGATTCAGGCTGAGAAGAACCTGATGCACGGTCCCAGCTGGAATTCTCCTCACGGGAACGACTTCTACTGAGCGCTCGTTGCTGTCCCAGCTCAGGTGACGCCGCGTTCCAGTCTTTGGCCACGGGCACGGATCTAGGAGAAGCGTCGGCCGAAACCAGCGGACGTGACACGAGGCCTTCGGTTTCCTCCTCTTGCTTCGGAGTGTTCGCAATAGACGCTGCCGACAACTTCCTCGCCGACAGAGGCTTGCGCCCATAAACTTCATGATGCTCGGCGGGATTGCTTTCCCTCGACTCATGATTGGACTCTGGGACGTTCAACAAATGCTGACACGCAGGGCATATCACCCCGACACCAGCACTCTCCTTGGACACACGAAATACAAAGCGGCAGACCGGACAGGCGTAGCCAGCCCAAGTTCGTTTCTTTTTCGTAGATTCCATCACAAGGGGACAGTGTTCCACCACCCGGAAAAGTGCAAGCCAGCAGTTCAGCGAATTACGCCTGATCTCAGCAACCTCAATCCTCGATAATCTCGACTCTCTCAGGTTTGGCTAGGATGATCGCAGCCGCGCGATCCTCGGCCTCAAGCTGATCAAAATTCAGTGTCAGGCCGTCATTCCGGCGTGACGCATTATCTCGTGGCGCAAAATCCGGCTGCTCAGTGCCATACGGATCTGCCCCGAGCAAGATAGGTGCCTGTGGCTGCACTGGGATAGCATAAGATGTCAGGTTCGATGATGAACCCGCACCAAAATCTGCATTTCCAGCCAATGACGGGTCAGACACCCCGTGCACTTCACAGAATCCTGATGGAGCCGAGCCCTTCAAAAAATACTCAGTATACGCCGTGGAAGTATAGGACTCCTGCCCGCTCCTCACATCCCGCTTGTAGTTCTGACAGTAGCGCGTTTTTCTCTGACCCGAATCCTTACAAATATCCAACTTCACAATCCCCTTGGGTGCCGGAATCAGCTTGCCTGGAAATTGGCCACTGGCAGCATTCATCGCATCCACCCATACCGGCAGAACGGTCTCCCTACTGAAAGCCGCTGGATAGATCTGGTCCCTACCCCCATCAAGAAATCCAGCCCATACAGCACAAGTGACCTTGCTGTTATATCCTACAAACCAGTTGTCTGCAAAGTCATAGGTGGTGCCTGTTTTTCCTGCCGTGGACGGATCTTTATTCAGCGAGGCAATCCCCACCTCCCCCGTCCCCTTGCGGAGAGAACTCTGCAACATACTATGCATGAGAAATGCCCCCTGCGCACTGATCAATCGCTTCCCAGCACTGGTCTGGGGCGCTGAATAGCGGGTGATTCCGGCAGCGTCTTCAATACGGACAATCGCAAACAACTTCCGCGGAGCCACACCGCCGTTAGGATAAGTGGCGTAGGCCCTAACCATCTCAGGCAGTGAGGCGTCATCCGTCCCCACCAGCATTCTAGAGAGCTGCTTGGTTTCCGGGATTTTAAGACCAAACTTCCGAGCCGTTCCCGCCACCGTTTCCAGCCCTAGCTTTTTCCCCAATCGGACCGACGCCGCAATTTTTGAAACCTCCAGAGCATGCCGCATCGTGATATCCCCTTCATAGGAGGGAGTCAGCGTTTCCATCCCCCACTCGCCAACCACGCCCTCCCGCCCGTCGAGCATCAAAGTGCGGTTATCCATCGGCATGTCCAGAAGCAGAGATGCTAACGACATCTTTTTCTCCATCGCCGTGGTGTAGATCAATGGCAAAAATGCGGTCCCTATCGGCTTTTTACCCGATTTGACAAAATCATACTGCGAGTGCACAAAATTGCGACCTCCCACATAAGCAACGATGGCTCCAGTCTCGCTCTCGATCATCAGCCCTGCGCCCTGAAGGTATTTGGGTTTACCACTCCCCTTCACATAATCTTTATAAAGGGGGTGAGCGTATCCCTTTTGCGCCTCCGCCACAGAAAGCTGCCGCCGCAAACTGCGCTCCATAGCCCTCTGCGCATCGAGATCAATGGTGGTGTAAATCTTAAATCCACCCTCAGTCATCGCATCCTCGCCGAGGTGCCCACGGACAAACGCCGCAATCCGATCGTAGAGCTGAGTCGCCCGACGGCGGATCGGCTTCGGATTCACCACCACCGGTTTTTCTTGAAACTCACGCCTTTCAGAATTCGTGATATAACCTTCATCGGCCATGCGCCCGAGCACCTGATTGCGGTTCTTTTTATTTTCCTCAAGATCATTCAAAGGAGAAATCCTTGTCGGGTTACGAATACATGCCACCAACGAAGCGCACTCGGAAGCAGTCAAATCACGTGGCTCCTTACCAAAATATCCCAATGAGGCCGAGCGGATACCATAATACCCGCTGCCAAAAGGAATGCGGTTTAAGTAAAATTCCAAAATCTCATGTTTGCTGTAGCGCTCCTCAATCCGCAACGCTAGGAAAGCCTCCACCGCCTTCCGCTGAAGCCCACCCTCGCCACGCTTGTCGGCATCCTCCTTGAGGTGAAATGCATTTCGCGCAAGCTGCTGCGTGATCGTGCTCGCCCCCTGGGTCTGCCGCCCCGCCTTGTAGTTCAGATAAGCCGCCCGGATCACACCCACGCGATCCACCCCATCGTGCTCGAAATACCGCTGATCTTCACCCGCGACCAGCGCATTGATCATAATCTCCGGCACATCTTTGATGCTGATCTTATCCCGGTTCTCTACAAAAATACGGCCAAGCTCACGCCCCTGCCGATCCAAAATCAAGCTCTTCACCTCGACATCATCGATTTTACTCAAATCATAGATTTCAGCTCGCTCCTGATATGGCTTGGTGACAATCTCAAACCCCACAAAGCCAGCCACCGCTAGAATAGCACCCAAAAGGAAGAGATAGACCAGCCATTTGAGCTTGAAAAATCTCCTTTTACGCCGCTTGTTGTTGGTGCTGGATCGCTTCTTTGCCATTATCTCTTTGCCATTGATTGCAGAATACCGAAAGCATCACACCCCCGGACACCTCTATCCATACCCTCAGACCACGATGAACGCAACCCCAGCTTTTCCCAACCCCGACTCAGACCAGTCATCCGACCCATCATCAGGCCCATCACCCACCCCCGGATCGGCGCTAATGCCTCTACTCCAGTCCCGCATTCAGGCCGATGGCCCGCTCTCCTTCCGCGACTACATGGCCACCGCCCTCTACCATCCCGAGCATGGGTATTACGCAGCATCCACCAAGCGTGTTGGCAAAGATGCCGACTTCATCACCAGCGTCAGCGTCGGCCGCTGCTTCGGCATGATTCTCGCCAGACGACTGCTCGCCTACTGGCTGGAATCCGGCCGCGCCACCACCTTCCACATCATCGAGCCCGGCGCCCATGACGGCACACTCTGCGCCGATATCCTGACGGAAATCAAACAGATCAACCCTACGTTCTATGACGCCATCCACTACCATCTGATCGATGCCACACCCGCGCTCATCCAAGCCCAACAAGAAAAACTTGAGGCGTCATTTGCGGGCAAATTCACCAGCCATCAGAGCCTCAAGGACCTCCACAACCTCCACGGCGCGATCCTCTCCAACGAACTTATCGACGCCTTCCCCGTCGAACTCATCCGTTTTAAAAAAGGGCAATGGTGGCAACTCATGGTCGGCCTCGACCAAGATCAATCCCACACCATGATCCCACGGGAAATCAACCATAACCCCGAACTTGAAACATTCTGCCAATCCCTCGGCACCGCATTCCCTGAAGCCTACACCACGGAATACAACCCCGGCATCCAACCCTTCACTCTCGATGCCGCCCATGCCCTTTCCTCTGGCCTCTTCATCACCATCGACTACGGCCACGCCACCGAAGACTACTACCACCCCGACCGCACCACCGGCACCCTCCAAACCTACTACCAGCACAAAAAAGCCGAAGACCCGCTCGTCGCCCCCGGTGAGATAGACATCACCACCCACATCGACTTCACCCGCCTCATCACCGCTGCCGAAAGCCAAGGCTTCAACACCCCCTCCCTCCGCACCCAGGCCAGCTACCTCACCGGCCACGCCCGCAGCTGGCTGCTCGACATCGAAAACCCCGACACCACCACCTCCCCAGACACCCCCAACCTCCTCCGCCAATTTCAAACCCTCATCCACCCCGCCATGCTCGGCACCCAATTCACCGTCCTGGAAATGAGCAAATAAAACGCTCTCCCCCCTAAACATCCCAAAGGGATCACTAGAAGACGGCTCAAGGCCCCCATTTGGAGTGCGGATAGCTTGCTTCCGCTTTGCGGCTTAGTGAGGCTTGCCTCGCGTGGTGCGGAGCATAGCGGATGTCGCACCCACGCTCCTGCAGGTATAAATGAAGCCACACACCCTAAAGCCCATCCAACGGACTCGTCACCCCACCAGCCTGCTTATCCATCACATGAGTATAAATCTCCGTCGTCTTCACATCGGAATGCCCTAAAAGCTCCTGCACCGTCCGGATGTCCCGACCATCCTCCAGCAGATGCGTTGCAAAACTATGCCGTAGCACATGGCACGATACCCGTTTGGGAATCTGCACCCATTCCCTCGCAACCTTGATCGCCTTCTGCACAGCACTCTCACCCGCATGATGCCGTCTTAATTGATTTGGATAAGCTTCATCATCAAACCCGTCACCCCCTCAGATCCCGCCAGAAGTGCCCCAACCT